>DATBWH010000065.1:0-39671 GCA_036514895.1 Candidatus Humimicrobiaceae bacterium | reverse complement strand
CCAGATCTCAAGGATAAATTCGATCTTGTATTCATAGATGCAGCAAAATATGAATATCTTCTCTATATAAAGGCTATAGAAAATAAGTTAAAGCCGGGAGCAATAGTAGTTGCTGATAATATATTTTATGGTGATAAGATTTTTAAAAAAGAAATCAGCAAACATGATTCAAAAAGTGTAAACGGGATTAAGGAATATATAGATTATGTGAGTAGTTCCAGAGGTTTCAGCAGTCATTTTTTTGATGTAGGTGATGGCATATCAATCACAGAGTTTTTTAAAAAGTAACCTTATAAAATTATGTCAAAAAGTAAAAAAATACCCGAACTCTTAGTACCTGCCAATAATCTTAATATTTTGAAATATGCAGTCAACTATGGTGCAGATGCTGTTTATGTGGGAGGGAAAGAATTTAATTTAAGGAGCATCAGGGGAAATTTCACCATTCCGGAATTGGAAAAAGGTGCCGAGTATGTACATAAGAATAACACAAAGATATATCTAACCCTTAATTCGATAGTTTATGAAAAGGAACTCCCCAGATTGCGTAAATACCTCAAAGAATTAAGAGACATAAACCTGGACGCAATTATAGTATCGGATTTTGGTGTTCTTGAATCAATAAAGGAATTTCTTCCCGGAAGAAAAATCCATATAAGCACACAGGCAAATATAAACAATCACCCTGCAGTGAATTTTCTTGGAAGACTCGGAGCAAGCAGGGTGAATCTTGCAAGAGAAATAAGTTATTACGATTTAAAAAATATAATGAAAAAGACGAATATCGAAATCGAGATATTCGTGCATGGTGCCTTATGCATTTCTTATTCCGGAAGGTGTATGTTGAGTAAATATATGACCGGACGTGAAGCAAATAAAGGGGAGTGCACGCACAGCTGCCGATGGAAATATTATTTGATGGAAGAAGGAAGAGCAAATCTATTTTTCCCGGTTGAGCAGGATAAAAAAGGAACTTACATATATAATTCGAGAGATCTTTGCCTGCTTGAAAAATTAAAACTACTTGTAGATACGGGTGTAGATGCATTAAAAATCGAGGGAAGGATGAAGACGGAAAATTATGTAAGTCTTACAACATGGATTTACAGAAAAGCACTCGATTATATTAAGAATGATAAGTTTACTAATGATAAAATATCCTACCTGGAAAGCGAACTCGATAAATGCACCCATCGTAATTTTACTCCGGGGTTTATGTTTTTAAAGGATAAAAGCGAACTTGAAAATAATGAAAATGTCGGTTATATAACAAAATATAGTTTTATCGGGATTTATCATGATTTTAGCGATAAATATAATGGTCCCGTTATAAATGTAAAGAATCAATTCAGAGTCGGAGAGGTTGTTGATATTTTGCAGCCGCATAAAATTTCTAAAAAGCATAGACTTAAGAAAATAATTTCGATTCCGGATGGAACAGAAATGGAATACGCAAATCCAAATGATCTGGTGGTTTTATGCGGCCTGGGTAAAGTGAACCCATTTTCAATCTTTAGAATTAAAAAACAGGAGGATTTAGGATATAGGAATTAAAAATATAATAAAAGTTATAAAAGTTTAAGAAGTTGAAAATATAAAAGTTTTTTAGTATTATTATAATAATTAATTTAAAAGATATATGAGTGAAAATATTAAAACTTATAAATTAGTACTTTCAGGCAGGGTACAGGGTGTAGGTTTCAGATATTTTGTAGAATCAATAGGCGGAAGATTTGGTATTACCGGTCTTGTCAGAAATACTTTTGACCGCAAGGTGGAAGTTGTCTGTCAGGGAGAAGAAGAGGATTTGAAGAAATTTGTAGATGAGGTGAAAAAAGGTCCGTCATTCTCTGTAGTAACAGATGTAAAAGTAGAAGAAATTAAAAATAGCAAAAAATATCACATATTCGAAATCAAGTTTTGATGATATCGATGTAATAAAAATAATAGCAAGAGACATAGATAAAATGATTAGTTCCAGTACAAAGGTAATAGCACTTATCGGTAATCCGATAAAGCATAGTCTATCTCCAACGATTCAGAATTATTTCATAAGTAAATACTCGAAAGATGCTGTTTACCTGATATTTGAAATTAAAAGAGAAGATATCAGGGAAGCATTCAATGGTGCAAAAAAATTGGGTATATCAGGATTGAATGTAACAATGCCTTATAAGGAGGAGGTCTTTAGATTAATCGATAACCCTGATAACGTGTCATCGATTATTAAATCCGTAAATACCGTAAAATTCAATCAGAAAGAAGACATTTCGGAAGGTTTTAATACTGATGTAGGAGGCTTTTTGATATCTATGGACAAAAAAAAATTCAAATGGACAGGGAGCCAGTGTCTTGTAATAGGGGCAGGAGGTGCCGCAAGAAGCACCATATATGGAATGCTCCAGAAGAAAGTCAAAAGAATATTTGTTTATAACAGAACAGAAAAAAAAATAACCGGTATAATAAAAGATTTAAAATCTATAGGAAGTGAAAGAATAAAAGCTCTAAGCAGCATTGATGATATAAGTGATGAAATCAAGAATATAGATTTGATAGTCAATTGCACTCCGGTTGGAATGGACACCGGACCTAAAAAAGATATGCTGCCTGTGCCGGAAGACTGGAACCTCAGGGGGAAATTTGTGTTTGATATGGTCTACAAGCCAGTAGAAACAAAATTTTTAAAGAAAGCAAAGAAAGAGGGGGCAATGGCTTTAAATGGTATAGACCTATTGATAAATCAGGCAGCATTATCTTTTAAAATCTGGTTTGGTATATTTCCCCGAACAGATGATATCAAAGAAGTGGTTTTACGCAGTATGTAAAAAACTAACAATTAGAATAAACGAGGATAATATGGATATAAATGATATTTTATTTGAGGCTATAAAAAGTAATGCATCTGACGTGCATATTGTATGTATTCTTCCTCCGATAATGAGGGTTCACGGAAAGCTGATAAAACTTGAAAAATTCGGAGATGTCACATCCGAGATATCGGAAAAGATACTTACCGGAATATTGAACGAGGAACAAAAAAAAAGGCTTAAGGAAAAACTCACAGTAGATTTTTCGTATACAATGCAGCGTCAAGGAAGATTCAGGTGCAGCTACTATTATCAAAGAAATTCACTGGCTGCTGCGTTTAGATATATTTCAAGAGAAATACCAAGCATCGAAGAATTGAATCTGCCTAAGCAAATCGAAGAATTTGTAAATTATCCCAGAGGACTGGTTCTGGTAACAGGTCCTACCGGCTGCGGAAAATCGACTACACTTGCTGCCATTATCGATATGATCAATAAAAATAGATCCGAAAATATTATAACAATAGAAGATCCGATAGAATATTTATTCACACATAAAAAAAGCATCGTCTCCCAGAGAGAGGTATTAACTGATACATACTCGTTTGGAGAAGCTCTTAAATATATTCTAAGAGAGGACCCCGATGTCATAATGGTTGGAGAAATGAGAGATCTGGAGACAATATCCAGTACGCTGACAGCAGCGGAAACCGGACATCTTGTTTTCTCGACTTTGCATACCCAGGATGCACCGCAGACCATTGACAGGATCATAGATGTTTTTCCTACGCATCAACAGAAACAGGTAAGGGCTCAATTAGCAGGGACCTTAAAGGCGGTACTTGTGCAGCAATTAATACCAAATATTAATAAAGACGGGAGGTTACCTGCAACCGAATTGATGTTTATTAACGATGCTGTAAGAAATATGATCAGAGAAGTTAAAGTCCACCAGATTTATTCGGCGATACAGGCCAGTGGGAGAAGAGGAATGATGACTATGGATATGTCGCTTGCGAATCTTTATAAAGAAGGTAAAATTACTGAAGAAACAGCATTAGAAAAAGCGCATGATATGAATGAAATAAAAAGGATGATCAATGAGTAAGGCTCACCCTGAAATAGTCCACGTGAAGGTCAATAATTATGTATGCATTTAATTATACTGTCAGAGATTCTAAAGGTGAGACAGTTGTAGGCACCATTGATGCTGATACACAGGATTCGGTCATATCGAAGTTAAAAAATATGGGTTATTTTATAGTCAGCATCGATAGACCCAAAGAAGAAAAAATCAAATTCAAAAATAAAACAATAAGTTTTAGTTTTTTTAACCGTATCAAAATCAGAGATATGGTGGTCTTTACCAGGCAGTTTTCAACTTTGATTTCTTCAGGTATGTCGCTGCTCGAATCACTTATTGTTCTGGAGAAGCAGACCCCAAATCCAAAATTTAAAACTATAATTTCAGAAGTCAGAATGTATGTGGAATCCGGACATTCTCTTTCGGAATCAATGGAAAAATATCCCAATGTTTTTAATAGACTTTACGTAAGTCTGGTGCGTGCCGGTGAAGTTGGAGGCGTACTTGATAAGACAATGAATGACCTGGCCGATTTCCTGGAAAAAGAAGAAGAAATAAAGATGAAGATAAGAAATAAGACGGCTTATCCAAAGTTTGTCCTTGCCTTTGCAGTTGTCATATCTATGGTGATAATAATATTTCTGGTCCCCACTTTCCAGGGCATATATGACGAGCTTGGAGCGAAACTGCCTATGATAACCCAGGTTGTTATATCCATAGGAAACTTATTCAAGAAGTTTTATTTCTACATTATATTATTCATAGTGGTGTTCGGAGGAAGATATTTATTTAAAAAATTCGTAAGAAGCCCCAGGGGAAGATATAGCATGGACAGGTTAAAAATACATATTCCCAAGTTTGGGGATCTTTTTAAAAAAATGTCGTTGTCCAGATTCAGCAGACATTTTGGCATACTGCTTGCTACCGGAGTTCCAATATTGAATTCCCTGGAGATTGCAAAAGGAGTTGCCGATAATGTACTCATTGATGAGGCGCTTGAAAAAATAAAAAAGAGTATAAGAGAGGGAGAGAATATTTCCGATCCGATGTCAAAAATGGAAGTTTTTCCACCCATGATGATACAGATGATAGCAGTCGGGGAAAGAACAGGTACCCTTGATGATATATCCACAAAAATTGCAGATTTTTACGATAAAGAAGTAACGAATACCATTGATATACTTGTAACCATACTGGAACCTATTATGCTTCTAGCCGTAGCTTTATTTATAGGTACAATTGTGATTTCGATGTATCTTCCAATGTTCAATATATACCAGAACATGTAATATCTAATAAATAAGTCAAATAAAATCAAAAAATAATTATTAAACAAGTGTTTTGGTATTTTTTAGATATTTATAATTAAATGTTGCAATTTATAATAATACAATATATACTTATTTAATAATAGAGATATAAGTAACCTAAAAGTATTATTAAATATATGTTTGAAATTATTTTTAATAAGTATAATATAATAAAGTACAATAATAAAATTAAATTTTTATTAAAAAGGGGAGGTAGAAAAAAATGAAATGGCTATATAGAAATCTATATAGAAAGAAAAAAGGTTTTACACTCGTAGAACTTATGGTAGTAATTATCATACTAGCAGTTTTGACTGCTATTGCCATTCCAAGTTACATGGCTTTGAGAAACAGAGCCAGAGTAGCTGCGGCACAGAGTGAGATGAAAAACATTGCTACCGCACTGGAGCTATATATGGCAGATTTAGAGGCTTACCCTCCTACGACATTTGCCGCAATGGAAGCTGCAGTAGAAGCTGGTGGGTATATGGTTGATGTACCAGCATTAGATCCGTGGAGTAATGCTTATACTTATGTATTAGCAGCTGGTAGCTACACATTGACATGTATAGGCCCAGACGAAACAGCTGGCGGTGCTGACGACATTATAATAGTAGATGGACAGCTGCAGTAAGAAGAGTAAAAGTCACATAGTAGGAAAATAGTATAGAATTAAACCAAAATAAGGGGTAGTTAAAATCTACCCCTTATTTTTACGATTTATTTCTTGATTTTGACTAAAGAAAAATGCTGTGTTTCATTAAAAGTTAAAGATATTTATAAAAGTAAATATTATTAAAATATTAAAAGTATATCTTTAATAATTTTTTTTAGAATTATTATTCAATTATTATAAATATAGCAATATAATATAGAAAAGATTACAGTAATTATAAAAGAATAAAATAAGCAGCAAATAGGTAATAATTTAAATGGAAATAATTAAAGTAGCCTTTTATATAATATTTTTCATTTCAGGATTGATTGTAGGCAGTTTCCTGGGAGTTGTTGCATATAGACTGCCCCGCAGGCTTTCCATTATAAAACCAGCTTCTTTTTGTCCTCACTGCAAAAAGAAAATTCCCTTTTACGATAATATACCGGTGCTGTCATTTATCTTACTTAAGGGTAAGTGCAGGTATTGTAAAAATAAGATCCCGGTAAATAATCTTCTGATAGAAATAATAACCGGGATATTATTCCTCGCTAATTATACTTTTTTTGGGCTGACAATCAGGACCCTTGCAGGTATAATTTTATGCAGCGTACTCATAGTGATATCTTTTATTGATCTGGATTTTCGAATTATTCCCAACGTAATAGTATTGTCCTTTACATTAGTAGGACTGGCAATAAATATCATATCCGATTTACCGGGATGGTGGATGCCTCTGGCATACAGCGCAGGAGCTTTTTTATTCATGCTTATAGTTCATTTGATATCTCCGAAAGGTATGGGAATGGGTGATGTCAAATTGAGTCTTATGATAGGGGCTTTTCTAATAAAAGATGTGATAGTAGCTCTATTTCTGGGATTTCTGGCAGGTTCGATTTATGGCTTATTCCTGATAATCGTAAAAAAAAGAAAACTAAAACAGGCGATCCCGTTCGGGCCATTTATATCTTTGGGTAGTATTGTGTCTTTATTTTGGGGTAATAATATCTTAAAATGGTATATAAGTTTTTTTAATTAAAAGAGAATTGGACTTCCATGCTTTCTATCGGATTAAATTTAAGTTCCAATCGTATATGTGCAATTGAACTGTTAAAATCTGGAAAAAATCATGCAATAAGAAAGATGGTAAGATCGGAATTACCTACCGGTTGTATCGTAAAAGGCGAAATACAGGATACGGATGTTCTTTCCAGAGGTTTGAAGGATATATGGAGGAAATACAGGATCTCTGACAGAAAAGTATTTATCGGAATTTCCAATCAAAAAGTGATTGCAAAAGAAATAAATATACCGGTAATAGATGACTCAGAAATAGACAATTCAATCAAATTTCAGATCAATGACTTTATCCCCATAGCAAAGAACAATATTATTTATGATTACTACGTTGTGGAGAAAGGAGAAGACTACTCCAAGCTGATGCTTGTAGGTGCCATGAAGAGCATGATCGATGATGTGGTAAAAAGTTTCAAAGGAGCGGGACTTCTTGTTCAGGCGATAGATTTAAATTGTTTTTCTCTATACAGGACGGTAGACTATATAAATAGTTTAGAGAAAAACAACAAAAACGAACATCACGGTGCTTATTGTGTGGTAAACCTTGGACTGGAGATGTCTATTCTGGAGATGATCCAGGATGATAATTTAAAGTACCCAAGATTTACTTCTAATTCCATAAAGGATTTTATTGAAGGTATTTCCAAAGAAACAAAAAAAGATAATAAATATTCCGAAGAAATAATCTCAGGATTTGATTTTAAATCTTTACTTATCAATAGAAGTGCCGGCACAGAAGAAGTGAAAAAAGAAGAGACAAATGATCTGACCGAAAAGATCCCGGAAAAAGAAGACCAGGAATCGGAAGATGATATTCAGAATTTAGGTGATAGTATAGATACAGGAAAAACTATGAAGGACACAGCCGATCGGATAATAGGGGAGATTAAGTTGTCAATAGAGCACTTTTTACAAGAAAATCCGAGATCTAAAGTAGAAAAAGTGATTTTAACCGGAGAATATATAAAGAATATCGAAAAATATATAGAACAGGAAATAAATTATAAGGTCGAGATATTGAAAATTGCAGATCATTTTTCTTTGAAATATTTAAAAAATAATCCGGAATATAAAGGAAAGGATTTAAATTATTTGTTGGATCCTTTAACTATAGGTATGGCACTCAGGGGTTTAAATAAATGAAGACAATAAACCTTCTTCCAAAAGAAGAAAAAGTAAGAGATGTCAAGGGTATAATATTAAATGCAGGGCTGGTGCTGTTTACGATAATCCTGGTTATTCTTATTCTTTTCTCTGTATTCTTATTCGATATGAGTAATTATCTTAATCCGAAATTGAATAATTACAAAAATGTAAATATGCAGCTTTATAATTATATTACCAAACTAAACGTTTACAACGATTTCAAAGAAAAAGTAAAAACCAAGGCAGAAATCATTGGGGCTCTACAAAAAGAAGAATTATTATGGTCCGAGGTTCTTTATGATTTCGGGGAGAGGATACCAAAAAATGCTTATGTCGATTATATAGAAGGAAGCAATGGGCCCTTCTATGAGTTTATTTCGGAAGCAGGAGGAGAGAATCAGAGCAATGTAAAGAAAATATTATTTTTTACCATAGGAGGATATGCAGCTGATTATACGGATATAACGAAATTGTTTGTAGAAATCAGGAATATGTCCGGGATAGGTGAGGTATGGATAAATAATATAAGCAAGAATTATATTGCGGACCCAGGTATAGAGGTGCTGTCTTTTAACATTAGCGCCTACCTGGATATAGATCCTTATCTTGAGAGTCTGGAAGTCGAGGAAACAACTGAGACACCGACTGAAGAGACAAACGTAGAAGAAGATCTGCTGGAAACAGAATTGCAGTCATTAGACGAGTAAAGGGGATTTTTTTTGATTATAAGTAATAATGTCAAAATAATTTTAATAGTATCAATCTTTATTCTAAGCGTTCTTCTGGTATTTTTATTTATTGTTCCCAATTTATCTACAAGTATTGGAACCAATATCGCAATAGCAAAAGAAAGGGAAGATAATAAGACATTCAACGAAATGCTGGAGGTCTTGCTTTTAACAAGGAATGATTACTATGCGCTTAGCGCCGAATATCAGAAGTATTCACTGCAGCTTCCATCGGAAAACGACATTAGTATTTTTACAAACGAAGTTTATGATATTGCAAATTTTTCAAATGTAGTTATTTATTCCATCGATTATAGCGATAAATCCAATATTGAAGAAGGGGAAGAAGAATCCGGAAAAACCACAATAGAAGCAAATCTGATACTGCAGGGTTCTTATTATGATCTAATGAATTTTATAAAAACAATAGAGAGAATGCCCAGAACAGTAATAATCAAGGATATCATAATACAATCCAATGAGGATGATTCCGAGAATTTAAGTGCCTATATTACAGCGGAATTATATTATAAGGTTTAAGTGATAACGATGAAAATTAAAAAGATAAGAAAACTATTAGTAATTTCGATTATCGTCATATCCTGCGCGATTTTGCTTCCATCTATTTCGGGGTGTTCTGTTTATAATATGATAAAGGAAACATATACCGGAGAGGAAGAAGTGCCGGAGCCACCGGAGATCGAGATAGACGAAGAGGAAATCCAGGAAATCGGTAAAAGTGATACAAATACCAGAAAAAGTTATGATATAGAAAGTGTAATCGATCTTTCAGATGAATCAGCCAGAAATCCGTTCAAACCATTTTTTATCCATGATGAAGAAGAAGAGGAAAAAAATGTGTTAAAACTCGAGAAAATATATACCAGGGACGAAGTGGAATATGCAGAAATAAATCTTAATGACTTTACTTACAGGGTAAAAGAAGACAATCCTATTTCGGATATTTATCTGGTGCAGGCAATAAATGAAGATTCAGTGGCACTGCTTAAGGGGGATGAAATAATAAATATTTCGATTGGTGAAATCGTTTACGATTAGGAGTTGACTATATTTTGAGGTACTTAACTGCAGGCGAATCTCATGGCAAGGGACTTGTCGTAATCATAGATGACTATCCTTCAGGAGTTCCCATAACGATAGATTTTTTAAATGGAGAACTTGCAAGGAGACAGAAAGGATTCGGAAGAGGCGAAAGAATGGCCATAGAGAAGGATACCATTGAGATTATTTCCGGTATCAGAAAAGGTAAAAGCATTGGGTCACCTATTTCTTTCATTATCCCGAATAAAGACTGGTGTAACTGGAAAGAGATAATGGACATAAGCCCTGCACTTTCTAAAGATAAGGATCTAAAAAAAAGATTATTGAATCCCAGACCGGGACATGCGGACCTTACGGGTTTTTTAAAATACAGACTGGATGATATAAGAGATGTATTAGAAAGAAGCAGTGCAAGAGAAACTGCGGCGAGAGTCTGTACAGGCGGATTTGCCAAAATTGTATTAAAACTGCTGGGAATAAATATATTTAGTTATGTGATTCAAATCGGAAAAATAAACCTGAGCAAAGAAATAGAGTTAAACTATAATATATTAAAGGAGATCGAGCAATCCGAGGTTAGATGCCCCGATAATAAAACAGGTATCAAAATGAAGGGTGAAATAGTCAATGCAAAAAAGAAGGGTGACAGTCTGGGAGGTAAATTCAAAGTCATAGCAACCGGGGTTCCCGCAGGACTTGGCTCATATTCTGAGTGGGACAGAAGAATAGACGGCAGGATAGCAGGAGCATTTATGAGTATCCCGGCCATAAAGGCTGTTGAAATCGGCGACGGATCCAATGTATCCGGTAAAACAGGAACTGCGTTCCATGATGAAATCCATTATAAGAGCTGTGCAGGATTCTATAGAAAGACAAACAGGGCAGGGGGAATAGAAGGCGGAATGACGAATGGTGAGCCAATTGTTATAGGAGCATGGATGAAACCCATTCCCACGACTGCAGCAGGTCTGCATTCCGTAAATATAGGGACAAAAAAAAGTGAAACGAGTCTAAAGGAAAGGTCGGATATATGCGCGGTTCCAAGCGCATCTGTTGTTGGTGAAGCAGTCCTATCTATAGAAATTCTCAATTTTATGCAGGAAAAATTCGGAAGAGACAACATAGATGAGATTTTAGAAAATTATAACAGTTATAAAAGGTATCTTGAACAAGTCTAATGTTAATATGGATTTTAGAAACATTTCGCTGATAGGCTTTATGGGATCGGGGAAGAGTACGATAGGAAAAATTCTAGCAAAAAAACTGGGACTGTTATTTATTGATCTGGACAGAGTGATTGAACTTGACCAGGAGAAAGAAATCAGGGATATTTTTAAAATATACGGTGAGAAATATTTCAGAGAATTAGAAACCAGCGTAATTAAAAAGATATATAGAAATAAAAATTGTGTTTTTGCCTGTGGGGGTGGCGTGGTAAAAAGAAGAGAAAACATGGATATAATCAGAGAAAATAGTCTGGTCGTGTATTTGAATGTTTCGATCCCGGACATAATTTACAGGCTTAAAGAAGTAAAGGACAGACCGTTGATCGATGTAGAAAATAAAGAGGAGACTATAGAAAAAATGATGAAGGCAAGGGATGTCCTGTACAGGAAATATGCACATATTATTATAAATAATGATGATAACTCCGACCGGACTGCAGATATGATATTGGAAGAGACTAAAAGATAAAATAGATGAGAATTATTACCGCTAAAACCAAAGCTAGAAATTACCCCATATATATAAATCAAGAATTCACTGAGCATTTCCCGCTTCTGGTGAGGAAAAATTTTAAAGGTTCCGAAAAAATGGTACTTGTGACCAATGATAAAGTCTTCGGCATATACGAAGGCAAAATAAAGAATGCCTTAAAAAAATGTTCTTTACCTTACGAGATAATTATAATTCAGGATGGTGAAGAACATAAAAATCTCGAAAAAGCTGATTATATATTTAGTAAACTGGTTGATTTCAATATGCACAGGACTGATATCGTAATAGCATTTGGCGGAGGAGTGATAGGAGATCTGACCGGTTTTGTGGCTTCTACTTATCAAAGAGGAGTTAAGCTTATACACTGTCCCACGACCATTATCGGCCAGGTCGACAGCAGTATTGGCGGAAAGGTTGCGATAAACTATAGAGGAATAAAAAATATAGTGGGCAACTTCTATCAGCCCCATATGATATTTATCGATCCCACCTTTAATCATACCCTGGAAGAAAAACAGATCATTAACGGTTTGAGTGAAGTCGTGAAATACGGCATAGTTTTCAAAAAGAAGATATTGGATGAACTACTGCAAAATGTCAAAGATAAAAAAGATGATAGATTATTTCAACTCATTAAAACGAAGATTTTCAGTGATATTATTTACCACTGCTGCAGTATAAAATCCATGGTTGTACGGAAAGATGAATTTGATCTAAATTATAGAAATTTACTTAATTTCGGACATACCGCAGGACATTGTATAGAAAGTGCATTTAAATTAAAGGGGATAAGTCATGGAGATGCCGTAAGTATAGGTATGATAATCGCAATCGATATTTCGATTTCTCTGGGTCTTTGTAAAAAGGAATTAAAAGACCGGATTCTTGAATTATACAAAAAACTGAAATTGCCTTACATTGTCCCAGAAATCGATTTAAATAAAATTATCTGTGTATTGAAATATGATAAAAAATTCAAGACGACACAAAATAAATTTGTTTTGCTAAAAGGATTAAATAAACCGTTTTTTTTATATAATGTGGATAATGGAGTGGTTGTTGATAGTATAAAAAAAAGTATGTATAATTATATATAAATAAATATAGAAAAATATTAAATATTTATTAATATTATATAAAAATGTAATCTATACTGATTTTGTATGGTTATTTATAAACTAGGTAAACGAAGAAGAAAAAATGAAGAAGATTATAATAATAAATGGTCCCAATTTAAATTTATTGGGACAAAGAGAAGAAAAAATATATGGAAATAAAAGCTTTGAGGATATAAGGGAAGAGCTTGAAGACCTGGCAAAAAATAAGGCAGAGCTTTCATATTTTCAATCAAATCATGAAGGTGAGATTATCGATAGGATTCACAAGTGCATTGGAAACGTAGATTTCATAATAATCAACCCGGGTGCACTTACTCATTATAGCTATGGAATACACGATGCAATAGTGGCATGCAGAATTCCGACCATCGAGGTGCATATTTCAAATATTTTCAGCAGAGAAAATTGGAGAGCAAAATCGGTAATTTCACCTGCGGTTAAAGGAGTAATAAGCGGATTTGGGATGGAAGTGTATAAAATAGCTGTTCTATATATCCTAGATTATTATAAGAGTTAAAGGTCTTATGATGAAAAGAGGATATTCTTATTCTTCAAATAATGACAATAAAAAGAGACTTGACATCAAAAATCAGGAAGGTCTTACTTTAATTGAGGTAGTGATTGCTTTTCTGGTACTTGTAATTGTAACTTTGATAATGGTTCAGGGGGTTATGATAGCCACAAAAGCGGCCGAGATAAATAAAGCCAAAACTGCAGCAATGGCCATAGCTAATAATGAGATAGAGGAAATAAGACTGAGGAATTATGGTGAAATCGGTATTGAAGGGGCTTCCGCAGGAGAACCGGAAGGAAGTATAGAAGCCGAAACAGTAATAGATGGGTTTACAATAAGTCGTACTATTACGTGGGTTGAAGGTGAATATAGCTATAAACAGGTCGAGATAAGTGCAATAAATGACAGTTTGAATGAGCAAGTGACAGTAGTTACCCAGGTTTATCCTTCTTTTGGAGAAGGAGGGCCGCCAAGTGCCACTTATCCGCCACCTGCAAATTTAATTATAGAATATGACTTCACTTTAATATTTTGGAGGTTTATTGGCTTAAACTGGGACAAACCGGATACCGAAACTCCTATTACCAGATACAATATTTATAAAAAAATAGGTGGCGGCGCTTATCAATATCTCAATGCAAGTAATATAACGAGATATGTTGATTCTTTTTTTGAAATTGGGGTGCGTAAGTATACCTATTATGTAACTGCGGTATATGAGGGCGGTATAGAAAGCGAGAGAAGCAATGAAGCTGCCACTACGAGATAAATTTAAAAATAATTCGGGACTTACTCTTGTTGAATTATTATTGTCAACCTTACTTATTTCAGTAATAGTTGGCCTTGTGACTATGTCTTATTTCAACTCGACCAAAGCTACTGAAACAACTATTAATGTTGCCACTTCGGTAAAAGATGCCAGAACGGCAATGTACAGGGTAACCAAAGACGTAAGAGAAATAAGAGAAACACTGGGTATCGAAGAAGCAGATGCAGATGAAGTCACATTTTATAGCAATGTTGACTCTGATGATGAATTTGAAAAAGTACACTATTACCTGGAAAGTGATGATGGATTCTTTAATTTATTAAGAAATATAAATGATGGCGAAAGTAAAGTCGTAGTTACACATATCATTAGTGATCAGATTTTTTCCTATGTAACAGCTTTTGGAGAAGATAATTTACCCACACCTGTAGATGAGTTAGAGATAGGAAATATAAGAAGTATAGGTATTAATTTAATTATTGATCAGGAAAGTACAACAGAAGGAAATAGAACAATAAATTTAGGAACCTCTGTTACTTTAAGAAATAAAGTTTAAAAATGAAAAATAAGAAAAATAATAAAAGGATTAAAAATATTCGTGGAAACGTCACTATAATGGTATTAATAATAGGTCTGGTAATAATAGTGGCCATTACTGCTTTAACCCAGTTTATGTTTAAAGATATTATTTTTACCAAACTTGATGAAAGTAAATTGAAAGCCTTGAATATTGCTGAAGCAGGAATATCCAACATTTTTTCGAAAATCGAAAAATTCCATAACGATGAAATACCACTGTCTTCAAGCCCAATTGAGGGAGATGTTGTTGATTCTAATGATGAGGTTCAGGGGAGTTTTAGTGTAACCTATGAAGAGATTTATAATGATGAGGACAAACTTACTAATTATATAATAACTTCCGAAGGAACTGATGAAGGCAGCGGCCAGACCAGAACAATAAGAGTAAATCTTGGGGTAAGTTTTTCAACAGAAGTTGATATTTTTGGTTATATTTATTCAAGAGGAAGCCTGAATTTTTTTGATTTGATCAACATATCTTTTATAAATGGTCCGTTATATGTAGGTGGGGATCTTATTATAAGAGATCTTATATCGCTCGGAGATGTCGTTAGCGGCGGCAAGATTTTAGTCGGCGGCAATATAGATATGGAGGGACTGTCAAGAATCAGATCGGGACCAATCAATGTTGCCGGTAATATTGAAATGAGCGGTGGTTTGCTTGGTTCCCCATATATACTCCATAATTTTGATGATCCGCTGATAGTTATGGGTGATATCAGGATGGATGGAAACCCGTATATAGCAAAAGACAGCACGAGAAGACCCATTAATCTTTCTCTACATGGACAGATCGTACCATCAGGCGCAAGAGTATATTATACTCCACCAATAGGAGATGATATATTTGATCCGCCAAGACTTAATGTTGAGGTTTATGTCAATAGTTTTATAAGCCAGATACAGGAACCGCCAAGCGATGTTTTGGTAATCGCTCCAGGTGATATGACTGGTGGTGTATTTGTCATAGATCCGAATCTCATAAATAAACCACCACCTAATGATGTATTCCAGAGAACAAATGGAGATAATTCAATTAGATTTTACAAAAGCGGGAGTAATTATTATTTAGAAATTCACGGCAATGTTCTGGTAAATGGTGATATAAAAATCGATGAAGATACCGTTACCACCCCTATTAACAGAGATATTTACTATTCCGGAAAAGGAAAACTGATTGCTACCGGAAATATCAATGCTTTGAGTGGATTGGTACCTAACCCTATTAGTGATTTTCCGGTAAGTAGTTTGCTCATATTGATGGCTTCTGGAGATTTAAATATATCCGCTGATAATTATAATCATAATGTTGGAGATTATAATGATCCCGATGTGCGTATTCTGGGAATAGCGGGCGGGACAGCATT
Source organism: Candidatus Humimicrobiaceae bacterium (assembly GCA_036514895.1). Classification (GTDB taxonomy): domain Bacteria; phylum Actinomycetota; class Humimicrobiia; order Humimicrobiales; family Humimicrobiaceae; genus Hydromicrobium. Next base: position 23,736 of record DATBWH010000065.1, on the reverse strand, counting down.
ACTGAGCAGTCATAATGCCGTTTTGGGTTCTTTGATATCCAATCAGATCGACGCCAGGGATGCCGGCGGTATATTAGGTATGCTTCTTGGAAGCCTTGCGACTATAGGATATAAAACCAATTTAGGTGACAATGTTCCGGATGATTTGCCCAAGCTGGTATATGGAGGAGTAACCTTTTCCAAGCAGTGGGAAGAAGTTATTGAATAAAATGATCTTTGGGCATGTAAAAAAACAATAGGATGATTTTAGGTAAAAGTGGTTGAGTTATCTGCCTTCAGAATTGTAAAGTTAAAAAATTTCCTAAATATAAAAGGAATTCAAAGTTTTTTAATAAGCGGTGATGAAAATATTTTATACCTCACCGGTTTTTACGGTAAGAATTCAGGAGGCCTGTTGCTGCTTACAGTTGATAGCATATATCTACTGGTTCATTTTATTTATCTGGAGCAGGCAAAAAAATCAATTCCGCTGAAAAATATAAATATCATATGCTACAGGAAAAATAAATTCGGTAGACTTGCAGAAATAATAGAAGGTTATAGTTCTAAAGACTTAATGTTAGAAGGGAAGAATATAAGCTTTGCGGATTTCGACAGATTGAAAAAGTTATTGTCCGGACAGAAAAAAAAGCTCGTGAGTGTTGAAGGAATGGTTGAAAAGCTAAGAGTAATTAAAGACGAGCTCGAGATTGCCAATATTAAAAAAGCCTGTAGGACAGCTGATAAAGTCTATAAAGATATAATAAATCTAAGCGTATCCGAGATAAGCATTTACAAAGAAATAGAGCTTGCTTATAAAATAGAAGATCTGATGATAAAAAATAACTCGAGTGGAAAATCATTCGATATTGTAGTTGCCTATGATAAAAATTCTTCCATACCTCACTATAATCCCGCAAATAAAAAAATAAAAAAAGGTTTGATACTTATGGATTTCGGGTGCAAATATGAAAATTACTGTTCGGATATAACGAGAACAGTTTTTATCGGCAGTAATAAAATTAGTAATGAATTTAAGAAAATTTATGATATAGTCTTAGAGGCGCAGCTAGCAGCAATCAATGAATGCAGGGAAGGAATGGTCTGCTGCCGGCTGGACCGGACAGCAAGAAAGTTCATAGAATCAAAAGGTTATGGAGATAATTTTGGCCATGGGCTTGGTCATGGAGTAGGTCTCGAGATACATGAGGACCCGGTAATAAGTACCGAAAGTAAGGCAGTTTTGAAGGAAAATATGGTCATCACAATCGAGCCGGGTGTCTATATAGAGAATTTTGGCGGGGTAAGAATAGAAGATACGGTCCTTGTAAAGAAGAACGGCTGCGAGGTATTGACAAGGTCAAGCAAAGTTTTTTTTATTCCGGATAGAGTGCGAAGTTAAGTAAGAGGAGAGAAAATATATGATAAGCACCAGTGATTTTAAGAATGGAATGACAATAGAACTTGATAATCAATTATATAAAATATTGTATTTTCAACATGTAAAACCCGGTAAGGGCGGTGCTTTTGTCAGGACAAAATTGAAGGATCTGAATACAGGAACCATTATCGATAAGACTTTTAGAGCAGGTGAGAAAATGGAGCAAGCAATCCTGGAAACTAAAAGAATGCAATATCTATATAAGGACCAGCATTATAATTTCATGGATACCAAGACTTATGAACAGATCCAGCTAAGCGAGAAAATGCTTGAAGACCAGAAGGATTATTTACTGGAAAATATGGAGCTCGCAGTCATATTTTATAAAGGAAAACCAATTTCGATAGACCTTCCTATTACTATAGAAACAAAGGTGATAAAAACCGAACCAGGAATAAAAGGCGATACCATAAGCTCAAGTTTCAAACCCGCGGTTATAGAAACAGGCGCCAAAGTCATGGTCCCTTTATTCATAAATACCGGAGATGTAATAAAAATCGATACCAGAACCGGAGAGTACCTGGCAAGGGTAAGCATCTAGCCAATATTAAATAAATTCATATAAAAGATCATGCCTAAAGTTGCAAGAAGAAAAAGCAGAGAAAACGCGATAGTAATATTATATCAGGGAGATTTACTTGAAAAAAAAATAAACGAGATCATAGAAAGTAATTCACTGGCAGGCAAAGAATATGATGAGTTTACTTTAAAACTGGTAAATGGGGTCGAAAAATATAAAAAAAGAATAGACGGGATGATCATGGATGTTGTCAAGAACTGGTCCCTTGAAAGAATAGCGATTATCGATAGAAATATTCTGCGGGTAGCTATTTATGAAATGTTATATGAAGATGATATACCCCTAAAGGTTTCGGTTGATGAGGCTATCGAGATTGCCAAAAGTCTGGGGCAAAAAGAAGATACTCCAAAATTTATAAATGGTATTTTAGGAAAGATTTTAAATAATTTAAATGAATGATACTGCCATCAACGGAATGAATTTCCAATATGTCTGATATAAAAATAAATGATTTGAACAAAAATAAGCTCTATCCTGAATTTTTAATAAAAGAAATAAACGACAGCTTAAGATATTATGTTAAAAAGTATAAAAGAATTCCGGGGATTTTAAGAGATGCGATTGAATACAGCATAAAAAATAGTGGAAAGAGATTCAGGCCCATATTATGCTTGCTCACGGCAAAGAGCACCGGAAAAGATTATCATACCTTTATTCCTACTGCATGTGCAATTGAATTTATTCATACTTATTCCCTCATACATGACGATCTTCCTTCCATGGATAATGATGATTTCAGAAGAGGAAAGCCTACTTGTCATAAAAAATTCAGTGAAGATATAGCCATACTTACAGGGGATGCTTTATTTGCGGAGGCTTTTAGTTTGATAATTAAATATCAAAAAACGGATACCGGAACAAAAGTAAGAGTCCTGGAAGAAATCGCCGGTGCATCGGGTATAGAAGGAATGGTAGCCGGTCAGGTGATGGATGTCTATTATACCGGTAAAAAAATGACTTCGAAAGAATTAGAGTATATGGACCATAATAAGACAGGAAAGCTAATAACCGCTTCTGCAAGATGTGCAGCGATCCTGTGTGGGACAAGCGATAATTATCTTAGAAAATTTACTGAATATGCAGAAAATTTGGGCCTTGCCTTTCAGATAACAGATGACATTTTAGATGTTGAGACCGAGAGTCTTACAGAGGAAAAAAAAGCAGGTAAGATTATAGTAAAGAAAAAAAATACTTACCCGGAAATGTGGGGTATTTCTAAATCAAAAGAAATTGCAGCCGATAAAATTAACAAGGCAATTGCTATTGTAAAAAGTATGGATATAGACTATGAATGGCTGGTAAATATAGCCAATTTTTTACTCGTAAGAAAGGCTTAAAAGATATCAAAAAGGATATAAAAAATGTTAAAAAGAAAAAAATAATAAACTTACTTTTGGAAAGGAATTTGGTATCTACCGAAAAGAACGCACTGGCATTGATACTGGAGGGTAAAGTAAAAGTTGAAGGTATGACAGTCCAAAAACCGGGGATAACCGCAGCTTCGAATTCCGTGATAGAGATCATTTTGGAAAAACCTTATGTTTCGAGAGGCGGTTTAAAATTAGAAGGAGTATTTAAAGAATTAGGGTTAAGTGCAGAAGGTAAAAAGGCCATAGATATAGGATCCTCAACTGGTGGATTTACTGATTTTTTACTGAAAAACGGAGTGGAAAAAATAATAGATATAGATGTAGGATACGGTCAATTATCATGGCAAATAAGAAATTCTCCCCGGGTAATCGTTCTGGAAAGAACCAATATAAGAAATCTTGATATAAATAGACTTCCGTTTATTTCAAATATCACGGTTGTAGATGTTTCTTTTATCTCAATAAAAAAAATTTTTAATAAAATTCTTGAACTAACGGATATAGGTGGAGAGATTTTGCTTCTTGTAAAGCCGCAGTTTGAACTTGCAAGAGAAGAAGTCGAAAACAAAGGTATAATCAGAAATAAAAATCTACATCAGAAAGTACTGAAAGAAATAGGAGAATTTGTGGTAAAATTTCCGGTGAAAATAAAAAATTTTACTTTTTCTAAAATAAAAGGTTCCAGAGGTAATATTGAATTTTGGATTTTTTTGATAAAATCTTCTAAAGGAGCTGAAACTGTTTCAAATTATGATAAAATAATCAAAGATGTGGTTGACAGAGCACATCTTTATTTCAATCAGTCTCAATTAAAAAAATGAAAAATATTGGAATAATTTCAAACAATGAAAAACAGGAAGCAATAGAAATTGCCAGGGAAGTATATGATTATCTGATCCAGAAAGACCGCGGTATCAGAGTATTTCTGGTGGAAACAGATAAGATGCCCGAAGTCTTCGGACTCCCTTCGGTATCCGAAGAAGAATTCAGCAGTAACAGTGACGTGATAATATCGATAGGAGGAGACGGGACGTTCCTGAGGGCATCGAGATATTCTTTTTTAAAAGAAATCCCCATACTGGGAATAAACGTAGGGAATCTGGGATTCTTGACTGTAGTGGAAACCTGCAATATATATGAAGCTATGGACAGACTGCTAAAAAATAAATATGAAATAGAAAAAAGAATGCTGCTTGAGGGAAGGTTTTTTAAGAACCGTAAAGCAATAGAAAATAAAGAACTGCCTTATCTTGCACTAAATGAATTTGCGATAACCAGATCGATGCTTGGCAAAATAATAAGATTTGAGATCATTGTAAATAAAATATCTATAAAAAAATTTGCTGCCGACGGGATAATAATCTCCACACCGACCGGTTCCACAGCATATTCTCTTTCGGCAGGCGGACCGATCGTAGAGCCAAAAAGTTAAGTTATAATTATAACTCCTATATGTCCTCATACATTACTAAGCAGAAGCATAATTCTAAGCCCCGAAAATGAACTGGAAATAATGATAAGCTCCAGAAATGAGAGGGATAGCATAGGTGTCGATGGTAAAACTGCACGGGTTAGCATAAAACCGGATCATATATTCAAAGTAAAGAAATCCAAATCAAAATTAAAGCTTATAACTTTTAATAAAGATACCTTTTTTAAAGTATTTAAAGAAAAATTTATTGAAAGAATCTAAATAAGCATAGATCAGTGGTTTTATAAATATGCTAAAAGAATTACAGGTAAAAAACTTTGCAATAATAGATGACGTCAAAATAAAATTTGGGAAGGGCTTGAGTATCCTCACCGGAGAAACAGGAGCAGGAAAAACTCTTATAATCGAAGCTATAAATCTGCTTATCGGAGAACGTGCGGATATCGATTTAATAAGAGATGGTGCAGATAATCTAATGGTTCAGGGGTATTTTGATTTCAGAGATAACCCGGCGGTGTCAGATTATTTACTGTCTCAAAATCTAATCCAGAAAGACGATGCATCCGATGATATGGTAATAACGAGAGAGCTAACAAGGGTTGGAAGAAACAGGACATTTATAAATGGGATATTTACACAGGTTGGAAGTCTAAAAAAAATAGGAGAGTTATTTCTGGATATCCATGGTCAGCATGACCATCAATATTTACTGGATCATAAGACTCATATAGAGATGCTGGACAGGTTCGGCAGTGAAAGGATATCGCCTGCAAAGAAAGAATATTTCCTAAAACTGGAAGAGTACCTTAAAAAAAAGGAAGAATTTTTAAGGTTAAAAGAATTAAGGGATATCAGGGAAGAAAAACTAAAAGATTTAAATTACAGATATGAAGAGATAAAAAATTTGAATATCAAAGAGAACGAAGAAGAGATTCTGGAAAATGAAGTAAGGATCCTTAAAAATTATGAAAAGATTTACAAGCTGGCATCAGAAGGTAAGAAGATCCTGGAAGGAGAAGATGCAAATAGTCAATCGATCATCGATAAACTTGCTGTTCTTGGTAAAAATATAGAGGAACTTGCTGAAATTGATAATAAGTTTAATAAATTCAGAAGTCAAATAGCTTCTGTTAGCGATCTTATTGGAGAAATAAATCGTTATCTGAATGATTATCTTGCAGATTTTGATTTCAGTGCGGAAAGACTGGATAGTATTCAGGAAAGGTTGTTCAAGCTGACAGAAATAAAGAGAAAATATAACCTTGATTTGAAATCGATAAACCTTCACGCAGAAAAATTAAAGGAAGAGATAGATAGTTTCGAGAATCTGGATAGTGAGATTGAAAAAAAGAAAATCCTGCATGATGAAGCCAGGAATGTCTTAATAGAAAAAGGTCTGGCTTTAAGTGAATTGAGAAAGGAGATAATACTGGATCTTAAAAATAAAGTTACTGACGAGCTCATAGATCTCGGTTTTAAATCCGTTTCCTTTCTGCCAGAGCATAAATTTATTAAAGGCGATAATGTCAGTGATGACGGGATAGAAATAAAAGGAGAAAAGATAAGATTTACCAGAAATGGAATAGATGATATAGAATTTTTAATATCTTTGAATAAGGGAGAAACAGAAAGGCCGCTCAGAAAAATTGCCTCGGGCGGGGAAATATCCAGGATCATGCTTGCTTTAAAATCGGTAATAGGATCCGTAGATAACATTACCACTATGATATTCGATGAGATAGATGCCGGTATCGGTGGAGCAGTTTCACTTATTGTCGGAGAAAAATTATATAAGATATCAGAGTACTGTCAGGTAATAGCAATTACTCATCTGGCACAAATCGCATGTTTTTCCGATACCCATTATTTCATTGATAAGTTCACTGACGGTAAAAGAACCAAGATAAAGATAAAAAAATTGGACTTAGAAAGTAAGATAAAAGAAATTTCCCGCATGATGAGCGGGCTGGAAGAAAGTGATATTTCAGTTAAGCATGCCGAAGAACTTCTGGATAAATGTAATACAATTAAATGTGATTTAACAGAGAGGAAGATTAAAATTGAAAACTAAGTTTATTTTTGTAACCGGGGGAGTCCTGTCCTCGCTGGGGAAAGGTATATGTTCAGCATCTCTGGGAAGACTTTTAAAGTCAAGAGGTTATAGTGTTACCATACAAAAATTTGATCCGTATATAAACATCGATCCGGGAACCATGAACCCCCTTCAGCATGGAGAGGTTTTTGTTACCGATGACGGAGGTGAAACCGATCTTGATCTGGGACATTATGAAAGATTTATTGATGAAGATCTATCCAAATATAATAATTTTACTTCAGGAAGAATTTATAAAGATGTCATCGATAATGAGAGAAGAGGCAAGTTTTTGGGAGCTACCATACAGGTGATCCCGCATGTGACGGATGAAATAAAAGCAAGCATCAAAAAGACCTTGACGAGAAGAGAAACCGATATCGTAATTACTGAAATCGGAGGGACAGTTGGGGATATAGAAAGCCTGCCTTTCCTGGAAGCGATAAGACAGTTTAAGAAGGATGTAGGGAAAGAAAATGTTCTCTATATCCATGTTACCTATATACCTTATTTAAAGACTACCGAGGAACTAAAATCAAAACCAACCCAGCACAGCGTAAAAGAACTAAGAAGTATAGGAATTCAGCCCGATATTATAATATGCAGAAGTGAAACAAAATTAACTGACAGCATAAAAGATAAAATAAGCCTTTTCTGTGATATAGAAAAAGAAGATACCATAGAAGCCATTGACGTCAGACATCTTTACGAGGTTCCTTTGATGCTTCAGAAAGAAAAGCTTGATTCCAGAGTATTATCAAAATTGAAATTGAAAACCAGAAGGTCCGATCTTAAAAGCTGGAAAAAACTCGTGAGTACGATACATCATCTGGATGGTCAAGTGGAAATAGGAATAGTCGGTAAATATACAAAATTAAAAGATGCTTATATAAGCATAGTGGAATCTCTAAACCATGGAGGGTATTTTTTCAAGAAAAATGTCAAGTTGACATGGATAAACTCTGAACTCCTTGATGAAAGCTGTCCGGATGATAATATATTTATCAATATGGACGGCATACTGGTGCCTTATGGTTTTGGATTTAGAGGAATAAATGGAAAAATAAACGCAATAAAATGTGCAAGAGAGAGAAAAATACCTTTTCTGGGGATATGCCTTGGGATGCAATGTGCGGTAATCGAATTTGGAAGAAATGTGCTCGGCTTAAAGGACGCGAACAGTACCGAATTTGACCCGGATACGACAAATCCTGTTATCGATTTGATGTATGATCAGAAAAATATAAATGATAAAGGCGGGACCATGAGACTGGGCAGTTTTAAATGCAGATTGAGAATTGATTCCAATGCTTATAAAGCTTACAGGGAAAAAATCATTTATGAAAGACACAGACACAGGTATGAATTAAACAATGATTTCCGGGATAAACTGGAGAAAGCAGGAATGATAGTAACCGGAGTCAATCCGGACAAGAATCTGGCAGAAATAGTTGAGATAAAAGATCACCCCTGGTTTGTTGCGGTTCAATTCCATCCTGAATTTAAATCTAGGCCCGATAGACCACATCCTCTATTTAGAGATTTTATAGGCGCCTCTATAAAATATTCGTCCCAGAAAAAGAAATAAATATGAATTTTAAAACAGGCAAGATTAGAATAACTTTGATTTTAATAAATTCTATTTTACTTATTATAATAATTTTGTTTACGCCGCTTTTTTGTAACGTTTTCAATCTGAACCACTACGTGGATTTATATGAAGAAAATAATGTATTTTCCGTGTTGAATAAAGAGGATGTACTGGATGTCACGGAAAAGATTTTTAAGTATTTTAAATATGAAGAGGAATTGGACTACCTTGATCCTTCGTTTCAGGTAAGATATTCAGAAGAAAGCAAAAGTACAGTTGCCTCTTTTACACCCGACGAAGTAAGTCATCTTAACGATGTAAGGGAACTGCTGGCAAAGATATTCATTTTATATTTTTCAAGCATTTTATTGATTATTACTGGAAGTATACTGATGATAGATAAAAATTTTAAAATCTTCATAAGGGATCTTGGAAAAACATTCATAATATCATCGGTAACCATACTCCTTTTTATCGCAATCCTGTATCTGCTTGGGAAGAATTTCCCTGTTTTATTTGATAATTTTCATCTTATATTTTTCCCACAGGGTAATTTTACTTTCCCTGAAAGTTCTCTCATAATAACCCTATTCCCGTTTGGTTTCTTTTACGATTTCTTTATAAAGATTGTTTTGAGTTCCGCAATAATATCTGCTGCGGTGCTTGCTGCCGGCATCATCTTCGTAAATATTTTTAAAATTTTTAAAAGATGATAATAAGAAAGACCTGGAAAATTTTAAATATTAAAAAGGGTAAAGTATGATAAATAAAAAAAGACTCCTTGAAACATTTATTGAACTTCTAAAAATAAAAAGTCCATCAAAAAACGAAAAGGAAATAGTCGATTACGTAGGAAGAAAACTTAAAAAGTTGGGCCTTGAAGTCAAAATTGACAAATGTGGAAAAAAATTTGGAAGCAATGCAGGAAATATAATCGCATTATACCGCTCCAAGAATCCGTCAGGCAGCAAACCGATTTTTCTTTCAGCGCACCTCGATACGGTAAATTTGAACGGGGATATCATACCGCAAATAAAGGACGGAAAAATATTAAATAAAAACAAAGAATGCATATTGGGTGGAGATGACAAGGTAGCAGTTGCCGCAATTTTAGAAGTACTGGATGTGATAAAGGAAAAAAATATTTTTACTTCAGATATCTATATTATTTTTACCATTTCCGAAGAGATCGGAGTTCTTGGATCGAAATGCATCGATATGGATTTGATCAAGGCAAAATATGGCTTTGCGTTCGATAGCGATGGAAACATTGGTTCAATAATAAATAAAGCACCCTATCAAAATTCAATCTATGCGCGATTTAAAGGAAAATCAGCTCATGCCGGAATAGAACCTGAAAAGGGGATAAATTCCATAAAGGCTGCTGCTGTCGCGATAGCAAATATGAAAATAGGCAGAATAGATAAGGAAAGCACTGCTAATGTAGGAAAAATAGAAGGAGGCTCTGCCAGAAATATAGTTGCAGAAAATACGGAATTGGAGCTTGAGGCAAGGAGTTTAAAACTGCAAAAGCTTCGAAAGATCACAGAAGAAATGATCGGTGAACTAAAAAAAGGTGCTGCTAAAATAGGATCTCGTCTGGATTATGAAATTGTAAGGGAATATGATGGATATGAGATCAGGGAAGAGGAGATTCCGGTACAGATAGTTAAAGCTGCCATGGCAAAATTAAGAATAAAACATAGAATAGTGTCTTCGGGAGGTGGTAGTGATATCAATATCTTTAACTCTAAAGGAAAAATATCGCTAAATCTGAGCAATGGAATGGAGAACATCCATACAAATAAGGAATTTGTAGCAGTCAGGCAGTTAGAGAAACTTGCCGGATTGATACTTGAAATATGTAGATCTATGATCAAATAAACATTATAAGAATTATAAATTCTGATGAAAAAACTTTTTGAAAAAAAAATAAGCTCAAAAAAAATTTTCGGAGGGAAAATAATCGAATTATTTGTCGATAAAGTAAAATTGCCCAATAATAAAGTTGTTACCAGAGAAAAAGTCAGCCACCCGGGTGCAGTGGGTATTATCCCTGTAAGCAAAGAGGGTAAAATAATCCTGGTAAAGCAGTTTAGATATCCCCTGGGAAGGGTGTTATTAGAAATACCGGCAGGGAAGCTGGGCAAAAATGAAAACAGTAGGGACTGCGCGAAAAGGGAATTAAAAGAGGAAATAGGTGCGGCAGGAGGGAAACTTATACATTTAACTACTTTTTATACATCTCCTGGTTTTTGTAATGAAATATTATACTTATATCTGGCTATTGATTTTGAGAGAAAAGAAAACAATCTGGATGAGGACGAATTTTTGGCCGTAGTCGAATTAAAAATGAAAGATGCACTGGCTTATATAGAAAACGGGAAAATCAATGACGCTAAAACTATTATCGGCATACTTCTATCCAGGGATTATTTAAATTTAATATAAAAATTATTGGAAAAGATAAAAAATAAAAGCATTGGAAACGATATAGCAGGGTATAGAGAATACTTAAGGTTTGAAAAACTGCTCCTCCCCAACACAATTGATTCTTATCTGAGAGATTTAAAAAGATTCACAGTATTTCTGGAAGACAGCAAAATCAATAATCATTATAAGCTTTCAAAGGAACAGATATTGGATTTTCTTCAAATATTACACGAGGAAGATAAGTCCGAATCATCTATATCAAGAATGTTATCGACACTAAGAAGTTTTTATAAATTTCTGGTAATAAACGGCAAATGCCATAAAAACCCCTGGGTTCAGGTTAACAATCCAATAAAGCTAAAAAAAATTCTTGTAGTGTTAAAAATAGAAGAAGTAGAAAAGTTTCTTGAAAGTGTACCATATTCGACCGCTCTTGAGATGAGAGATAGGGCAATGCTTGAGATATTGTATTCATGCGGACTTAGAGTGAGTGAGATAGTAAACTTAAAAATGCAAAATATTGATCTGGATGAGGAATTACTTAGGTTTATTGGCAAGGGAGACAAAGAGAGGATAGTGCCAATAGGTGGAAAAGCTTTATCATTTTTGGAAAAATACCTTAGAACAAGCAGATTTAAAATTAAGAAAGAATATCGATCCGATTATATATTTTTAAACAGAAGCGGTAAACGAATAACCAGACAGGGATTCTGGAAAATATTAAAAAAATATGCAAGGAAGATAAACCTGAATAAGAATCTATATCCTCACATCTTCAGGCACAGTTTTGCGACTCATATGCTGCAGAGGGGAGCAGATATAAGGACCGTACAGGAATTACTCGGCCACAGCAATATTTCTACGACAGAAATTTATACCTCTCTGGATAAAGAACATATAAAAGATATATATTTCAGATACCATCCCAGAGAAAGAAAATCGAGCTGACCTAGCAAATCTGAGTGGATTTATTTAATGATAATGGCTTTAAATGGAGCATATAATAATATTTGCAAATTTAATATATTTTGGTATGGTATAAGGTCATAGAATGAGGAAGGTGAGATAATATGGCTGGTCTGGGACAGGCAATAATCGACTTTTTAAAACAACTGGTCACATGGTTGCCCGGTTTGATCATAGGTGTTGTTTTACATGAATACGCCCATGGATATATAGCTTACAGGAGCGGTGATCCCACTGCCAGAAACCTGGGAAGGCTCACTCTTAATCCAATAGCGCATATAGATTTGTTTGGGAGTATACTTCTGCCGCTTCTGCTTTTACTTATTAATTCCGGTATAGTATTTGGTTATGCCAAACCGGTTCCCATAAATCCTTCATATTTTAGAAATTACAGAAGAGGGCTTCGTTACACCTCTCTGGCCGGTCCTGCGGCAAATCTTATTTTTGCTTTTTTTATAGGTCTGATATACGGACTTTTTTTCTATATTTACATCAAATTATCTAATGGGATAACGGTATCGGATACTCTTGGCTATAAAACATTCGATCTCGTAAGCGAGATTTTCAGGAATGCTATATACATAAATATCTTTTTGGCCATTTTTAATTTTATACCAATACCGCCTCTCGATGGTTCAAAAATACTGGCATCTTTTCTTCCTGACGAGGCAATGTTCAGATTTCTAAATCTGGGAAGGTACGGCTTTATTTTCATTTTTATATTTATATTCCTTGGCGGAAGAGTATTCTGGACAGTATTATCACCTGTATTTAAATTTATTTACGATATTTGTATATGGTGGCAATATCTTATTGCTTAGAGAATAGGAGGATATGGAGACTTAAATGAAGAAGAAAATGCTTACCGGATTTAGGCCAACAGGTAAATTGCATCTGGGTCATCTGCATGGAAATATCAGCAATATGATCAAATATCAGAAAGATTATGAAAATTTTTTCTTTCTGGTTGATTGGCATGCATTATCGACAGAATATTTAAATCCTAAGAATATAAAATCCGATCTGATTGAATGCGTTATAGATCTAGTTGCCCTGGGAATAGACCCTGTACTGACACATCTATACAGGCAATCGGATATACCTCAGGTATCGGAATTGACTCTTTATTTTTCGATGATAACTCCATTATCCTGGCTGGAACGCTGCCCCACTTACAAGGAACAAATGACCGAGTTGAAATCAAAAGACATATCCACACTCGGTTTTTTATCTTATCCTGTACTTATGGCCGCAGATATACTCATAGTCAATTCAGATATAATACCGGTCGGAGAGGATCAGCTGCCGCATCTTGAGATTACCAGAGAAATAGCAAGAAGGTTCAACTATCTTTACGGGAAATATTTTATGGAGCCAAAAGAAATGCTCTCAAAAGCCACAAGGGTTCCGGGAATAGATGGACGCAAGATGTCCAAAAGTTATAATAATGCAATATTCCTATCAGACGATTTTGAGACCATTCGCAGTAAAGTTGCAATGATGATAACAGATCCAAAAAGGATACACCTTAAAGATCCCGGTAACCCGGCAGTTTGCAATGTATTCGATTTCTATAAAATATATAAAGAAAAAGGTATAGAGGGAATAGAAGAAAGATGTAAGCAGGGAAAAATCGGATGCACTAAATGTAAGGAAGAGATTTCTAACTTGATTTATGAATCTTTAGTAGATTTTCAGGAAAAGAGAAACAAGATAAAGAAAAATCTGAATTATGTCTATGATATTCTGGAAGAAGGTAAAACACATGTTAGAAAAATTGCTGATAAGACAATATCTGATGTAAGGAAAAAGATGGGTATAGATTAGATTGGAAAATTGCACAGAAGTAAAAGATTATTTAGTAGAATATAAAAAATTTAAAGGTCCCCTGTATCTGCTTCTGGATCTGGTCCAGAAAAAAAAAGAAGATATTTATGAAATCAGTTTAAGCACCATCATAAGAGATTTTATTTCCTATATTAAAGATAAAAAAAACCTATTATTTGATACTCTGTCAGGATTTATATATGTTGCATCTATACTGCTGGAAATAAAATCAAGATCACTGCTTCCTTCGAAGAATGAGGCTGCCGCTGAGGACGAAAATATATTAAATATCGAAATTCTAAAAAAAAGGGAAGAAGAGTACAGAATCTTTAAAAAAATATCCAATTACTTGAGGAGCATCTATGAAAAAGAGTCTTTGTACTTCATAAGAGAAGCTCCTATCGAAAAAGAATTTTTAAGTCTGCTGCCTGATTTTACAAGGGATATAAACATCGAGGAATTGTCACTTATAGCTTCGAAACTTATTAAATATAGTGAAGAAAGATTGGATCTGGAAAGTATTTATAATCAAAAGTCGGGTATAAATATATTCGGAGAGATGAAAAGAATAAAGAAATTATTATCGCTTAAGGATAATATAACATTTAAAGAAATAGCTTCAAAATATGAAAAGGTTATCGATAAAATAATAAGTTTCCTGTCACTGCTGGAACTTTATAAGAAGAATGAAATAGATATTATTCAGTTTGAAAATTTCGGCAGTATTATCATAAAAAGAATCAAATAATATAAAAAAGGTCCAACATTTAATGAGCAGCGATAATAATATGCGGTTAAAAAAAGAAAAAGAATGGTTAAAAACCTGTATAGAAGGCATACTTTTTGTTTCTGAAGGTATAGTCAGGTCCAGAGAAATATCAACTGCGCTGGGGACAAGCGAGAAGAAAGTATGCGAAATAATAGAAATTCTGGAAGAGGAATATGTCGATGATAACAGAGGATTCATTCTTAAAAGAGTGGCCGGTGGATTCAGGTTATATTCAAATCCCTCATTAAGTGAGGTGCTTATAAAATTCATTAAATCCAATATACGAACCTATCTTTCCCAGGCTGCACTGGAGACCCTGGCAATTATCTGTTACAGGCAGCCTGTTACAAGGACGCAAATTGCTGAACTAAGGGGTGTCAGAACCGATAGTGTAATACTGACACTGGTGGATAAAGGTTTGATAAAAGATGCAGGCAGACTTAAAGAACCCGGAAATCCTATTTTATATAAAGTAACAGAAAGATTTCTGGAACTTATAGGTATAGAAAGTCTAAATGAACTTCCTCCCCTGGAAGATTTAAAAGAAAACAAAGAAGATATCCCCAAAATGGATGAATAAAAAGTCAAAAGACAAGACATGCATTGCTGCATAAAAATATGAAGGGACCAAAGTCAAAAATCAAGAAAATATTATTATTGATAATAATATTTATTTCGGTTTCGTATCTTACTTCCTGCAAAAGCGGAAGGGATGAAGAACCTGTGAATGCGGGAGTATTTTCGGGTATTCCTGATTCACATCTTATAGGCAGAATAAATATACCCGGTCAGGCTATAGATATAAATATAAGCGGCAATTATGCATACCTCACGAATGATCTCGGCATTCTCTATGTAATAGATATCAAAGATAAGAAAAATCCTGAGATAGCAGGAAGGTGTAAAGGTGTAGAATCGGCGAATATCGTAATCGTCGAAGGTGATTATGCATATATTTCTTATACGGAATGGATAAGTAATGATTATAACGATGTCCAAACTAATTGCGGATTCTATATAGTGGATATAAGGGATGAGGAGAATCCCAGACTGGTCGGTAACTATAATACAGGAGAAAATAATAATAAATCTGCATACGGCATGTTTATAGATGAGGATTATGCATATATTAATACTGTTATTGAAGATGAAACCAAAGAGACAAGCAATCTGGAAATAGTCGATATTTCGGAAAAAAGGAGTCCCGAAATAATCAGTGAGTTTAAAATAGACGGGTTGCCTTCGAGTGTATGGGTAGAAAATGATATAGCCTGTGTAAATGTCAATTTCTATGATTACGAGAAAAGCGAATATATGGATGAAAGCAAGCTGCTTGTCATAAATATAGAAGATAAAAATAGTCCCGAAATAATAAATTCATGCAGTATCCCTTCAAATTCATGGGGTCTGTATGTTACTCAAAACCATGCCTATATTTCAAGCTCTAGGAGTGATGAGGATAATGTGAGTTATAATGAAAGCCTGCTTCAAATAGTGGATATTGGAGATTTATCAGACTTAAAGACTGTTGGAAAATGTGAGATTCCGGGCGGAGCATGGGAAATTGACAGCGCGGGTGATTATATTTACGTATCCACCTTATCGGGAGGAATATACGTCGTAGATGTAAAAGATGGCAATAACCCGGTAATTGCAGATAGCTTGAATACCGGTGGGACTTCTTATGATATAACAATCGAGGGTAATTACGGATATATTGCAGATGGATTCGAAGGGATGGCCGTTGTGGAACTATCCGGTAAGTCCGTAGAAGAAGAAAATTCGTATACCGATATACAGGGCGAGAATCTTCCTCCAAAAGCCGTAATAGAAATATCCGGAGACAGGCTGGATGGTGTCAATTATCAAATAAAAAATCCGGTATATTTTAGCGCAGAGGGAGCATTCGATCCTGACGGAGATGAACTGGAATATTTATGGGAGGTAGATGGCATTAAAGAATCGGATGAAAAAACCTTTAATCATTATTTTGATAGTCCCGGAGTCTATGAAGTAAGTCTTACTGTATCGGACGGAGTAGAAAATACTAAGGAAACAGAAGAAATAAATGTTGTGGAAACTGATTTACCTATCACATCTTCTATCCGGCATGATTTTAAAGTAGAAATAGAATATACACTTCTTAATAATAGTATGGAAAACCTTAAAAGTATAAATTGTTTCATAAGGATCCCGCAGTCCTATTATCCATATCAGATAATAAATGATTACTCGGCAAATTATGCGGATTTTGATGAATTATTCGATAATAACTGGAATTCTCTCCTGCATTTTGAAATCGATGATGAACTACCGGGAGGAAAAAACTTGACTGTATCGGTTGTTATAGATGCAACGATTTATGAATTCAGTTATGAAGATATCAAAGGTAATTATTCAGGTTATGATACAGATGACCCTGATTTTATATCATGTACTTCCGATGACTTGTTTATTGATTCTGATAATCCTGAAATCCTTAATATTGCGCAATCGCTTACCAGAAATGTGACGGATCCGGTAGAAATTGCAAGAATTTTATATAATTTCGTGATCCGGAATCTTTACTATGATTTTCCCCGGGCCGAAGAAGAAGATTACGAATTTCTTTATGCATCTGAAATACTGGAAAGAGGAAAAGGAGTATGCAGCGATTATGCCATACTTTACACAGCTCTTTTAAGAGCAGCGGGCATACCTGCAAGACTTTCAGCGGGTATTCCTGTGTATACTATCCTATTTGAAGATGAAAAGGAAATAGATACGGGACATGCCTGGGTTGAAATTCAACTGCCTGGTTACGGATGGATACCTGTAGATATTACACCGGAAGACGATTTTATGTCCGCTAATTATTATCTGGATATTACCACGGAAAAGGGTTCCGGGTATTTATATGAAAACAAGACAATGGACTGGGGAAGTTATTATTATGACGGATTCCTGTTTTCATGGGATAGTGACAAGGTTCCCCGCACAGAGCAGGAATTTATTTTCAGAGTATCCGATATCGAACTAAGTGATATTATTCTGGATTGATGTTTTTTAAATAAAAAATAAAACCATTCTAATGATAATTTACTATTTTTTTAATGAAGGATAAAATATCAGGTTATTTGAAAATCCCAAAAAGAAGCAGTAATTGTTTGGATATATAAAAGATTATGAATTTAGATTAAATGCTATGATATAATAATATCTCCGTAAGAAGTTTACAGGATTCAATAATAAGAAATTAATTATTGTTTTGAAATGATACTCTTAATTTACAATATAATAGTATCCTTTATGCTGTTTGTATTTTTCATTAACTTTCTTATTAATTCTATTCTTTTCAAGGATATAACCAATTACAAACTCCCGGATAAAATAAAAAAAGAGAATCCTCTTATCTCGATTCTTATACCCGCAAGAAATGAAGAGAAAAACATCCGGAAATGTCTGCTTTCCTTAATAAAGCAGGATTATGATAATACGGAGATTCTGGTACTCAATGACAATTCCACGGATGAAACAGCAAAGATAGTCGAAGAGATCTCAAATATTCATAAAAATGTAAAATTGATCAATGGCAAACCATTACCAGAAGGATGGACCGGTAAAACTTATGCCTGTTATCAATTATTTAAAAAGTCAAAGGGCAAATATCTGTTTTTCACCGATGCGGATACCATACATAAAAAAGAATCCGTGACCAGCGCAATAAGCTGTCTTGTCGATGAAAAACTCGATTTATTATCGGCATGCCCCGAGCAGGTCATGAAATCATTTCATGAGAGAATGGTTATCAATCTGACGAATTTTCAAATTTTGATTCCACCTCTGATATTTATCCGAAAATCTAAAATCCCCGTATTCGGCAGTGGTATAGGAAGTTTGCTGATCGTAAAAAGAAATATTTACCGGAGCATGAAAGGACATAGGGGTATAAAAAACAGCTGCGTGGAAGACACTGCTCTCTCTAAATTGTTTATCAGGAAGGGTTATAAATTCATGATCTTTAATGGAAGAAGGATATATTCGACCAGATTATACAATAATTTCAGCGAAATATACGAAGGCTTTTGCAGGATCTTTCTTGGAAATTTCAACAGTAAATTTGCAGTTTCATTGATTATTCTTGTTATGTTTGTTTTCTTTTTGCTGCCATTTATATTGCCGGCACTTCTGCTATTTATTGAATTCAGGATAGACACATTGTTCTATGCAAATCTATTAATGGGATTGTTTCAAATCCTGACAATTTTACTCACGAGGACAATGGCTACAATAAAAATAAATGGAAAAATTGTTGATATCTTTTTACATCCTATATCGATATTCTATATGGTATTTATGAATTCCAAACTTTTATTTCAAAAGAGAGGGAAATCTCAGATCAGCTGGAAGGGTAGGACGTACGGATATTCATCTAATTTTGCAAATGGATTCCTAAAATAAATATATGGATTCTCAAAGAAAACAAATATTGGAAGGTAACCTGAATAAGCTGCTCTTCAAATTTGCGATACCCGGAATTCTTGGACTGCTTTCGGGATTCCTTTACATTATCGTAGATACGATTTTTGTAGGCAGGGGAGTGGGTCCTCTGGGAATAACGGCTCTTTCTATTGCTTTACCCATATTGCTTTCGATGATGGCTATCGGGCTAATGATAGGAACCGGGTCCGCCTCGGTTATTTCAAGAGCTCTGGGTAAAAATGATATGAAGAGTGCAGTAAATGCTATGGGTAACGGGGTCATATTAAATCTCTTTCTCAACATTGTCTTCATAATCCTGGGATATATATTTATCGATAGAGTGTTGTTATTTTTCGGTGCTTCACCGGAAGTGATACCTCTTGCAAAAGATTATCTGGTTATTGTATTTCCGGGCTTTATACTTCTTTCGTTTTTGATTACTACGAATGATTTTGTAAGAGCTGAAGGGAAACCCAGAGCAGCGATGTATTTTATTGCTGTCGGATCAATACTAAATATCATACTTGATCCGGTCTTTATTTTTGGTTTTAAGATGGGTATAAAAGGTGCTGCTATCGCTACACTTATAGGTGAAATATTAAGCACGATTCTTATAATCTGGTTTTATATGTGGGGTAAAAGTATTTATAGATTCAGACTTCCTATGTTTAAAATAGATTTTAAAAAAATGAGGGATATACTCCTTATAGGTTGTCCAAGTTTTATAATGATGACCATTACCAGTGTAGTGATACTGATTTTTAATAGATCGCTTCGAATTTATGGAAATGATATAGATATAGCTATTCTGGGTATAGGTTACCGCATGATTGGGTTTATACAGGTGCCAATTGTTGTGATATCACAAAGTTTCGCTACTATTTCGAGTTTTAACTACGGTGCAAAACAATACCAGCGTGTAAAGAAAATATTGGGAATAACAATTATGTGGACCACTATTATATCCTTGATTGCTTTTATACCCATGATGTTCTTTCCACGTTATTTTTTAAATATTTTTAGCAGTGATCCGG
This sequence comes from Candidatus Humimicrobiaceae bacterium, assembly GCA_036514895.1. Classification (GTDB taxonomy): domain Bacteria; phylum Actinomycetota; class Humimicrobiia; order Humimicrobiales; family Humimicrobiaceae; genus Hydromicrobium. The sequence goes on along the minus strand of DATBWH010000065.1, from coordinate 3,761 downwards.
CACTTATAGAGATGGGAATCTTACCTTTAAGGATACTGATTATCTTCTTCCCGCTGGTGGGAATGCATATGGTTAGTGCAAGTTTTTTCCAATCTCTTGGGAAAGTGGTACAATCACTGCTGATTATATTGACTAAACAATTCTTATTTTTGATTCCTGCTATTTATTTACTTCCAAAAATTTTTGGTTTGAATGGAGTATGGCTGTCAATGCCGGCTGCGGATTTTTTATCTTTATCTATCGCCGGCATATTTATATTTTATGAAATGAGGGTTTTTAATCGTAAGGCTGCGCTGGGAGCTCTTGAAGTCAATTAAGATATGAAAAATTTCTAGGAAGATGTTCCTTCCAGACGGACCAATATATATTTAAAGATTTCTTCGGGTATATTTATTTGCGTAGCTTTCTCGAACCCTTCAAATCCAGGGTATGAGTTTACTTCACAAACTTTATAACTATTTTGATCAAACAGAATATCGATTCCTGCAATGTCCAGACCTACAATTTTTGCTGATTCGACGGCAAGCCATTCAATAGTGGGATCTATTTTATAAGATATTACTTTTCCCCCGGTAGAATAATTAGCTTTAAAACTATCATCGGATGCTGTTCTAAGCATCGCGCCTATTGCTCTGCCGCCAATAACAATTACCCTTATATCCCTTCCTTTGCTGGCACTGATAAACTCCTGTAAAATTAAATTAGTTTTGGGATCCTTGGAAATTTCCAGCAAATTCACCAGATCATTAAGTTTATTTCTATTCTCTACAAGGAAAACACCTCTTCCCTTGGAACCAACAACTGTTTTTATTATCAAAGGATAGGAAAATTCTTTTTCTACGAAGGATGTATTAAGAGGAAACTTGGCAAGCATTGTTTTAGGGATTGGGATATTATTGGATGATAAAAGCTGTAATGTAGAAAGCTTGTCTTTTGCTGTTTCCATACTCTGACTTGGATTCAATATGAAAACGCCCAATCTTTCAAAATGTCTTATAATGGCAAGTGCATAATACGTAACGGTTCCGATTCTTGGAATCAAACAATCAGGCAATTCTATGATCTTACCATTATAGATAATACTTTTTTTATCTTCTTTTGTGACGATCAAATCTATTTCTTCGGGAGCTACCAGTTTTAATTCTATACCTGCATTCCTGGCAACCTCATTAAATCTTATACTTGTATAGGAACTAAAATCAGATTTTCTTTCCAATATCCATATTTTAGTTGGTTTCATAATATATTTTTAGATCAAATAAAAGAGGTAAAATATTAAAATTTCCTCTTATAAATAGTGATATTTTATACTAAAATTAGACAGGTTAGAATAGCACGGCAAGACAAGAAAAATATATTTAAATAAATCGTGACTTTAAGATCCATAGATATTATTTTTACTTTAATATTTATATTCTAAGTAACATGAAAAAAGACAAATCAATAATCCCAGAAGATTCACAAAAAAGAAATATAGCTCTTTTTTCCCTGCTGATTTCAGTTTTTCTGGTTATTGTAAAAATTGCAGTTGCTTACTTTACAAATAGCATGGGTGTCTTTTCGGAGGCTTTAAACAACAGTCTGGATGTCGTAACCGTCCTTATAACCTATCTGGCAATAAGGATCTCGATAAGACCTGCTGATAAAGATCATACTTATGGACATGGAAAATTTGAGAATCTTTCTGCTTTTTTAGAAATCAGCATTATATCCTTCCTGTGCTTTTTTATTATCTATAAATCGATTACCAGGATAATAAACAGGAATTTTGAATTAAAATTGAACTGGTATGTATTTTTGATCCTGATAATTTCCATAATTTTGAATATCATAAGAGTCTTCTATATAGGAAGAGCTGCAAGAAGATATAATTCATATGCATTCAAGGCGGATTTTTTAAATTATTCCAGCGATATTGTAAGTTCTATTATCGTAATAATCGGACTACTAGTGGCCAATACAGGATTTCAACTAGCTGATCCAATTGCTTCCATAATCGTTTCTGTGATTGTTTTAGGTTTTAGTTCAAGACTCTTAATAAGCACAGTAAGGAATTTAATGGACTATATTCCAAAAGAGATCACCGATAGGGTTATGGAAATACTAAAAAATATAAGTGAGATAAAATCCGTAAATAAATTGAAAATACATGAAGTCGGAAATATCAAGTTTATAAATCTTGAAATATATTTGAAAAGTAATCTGTATTTATCGCAGGTCGAAAAAATCAAAGAGAAAATAAAGAGTAAAATCAAAAGCAAGATACTGGATTCGGAAATAATCCTGGAAACAAGATCCCAGACTTCCAAAAACGATATTGAACAATACGTAAAAGAAATTATATTAAACCAGCAATATGTAAAAGATATTCACAATATTTTTATATATAATGTCGATAACTACATTGATATTTCCATTCATATGGAGTTGAATAAATATTTGAAACTTGAAGAAACCGAAAAATTGACCAAGGTTACCGAAGAAAAGATTAAAGAAAAGATAGGGAACATACGAAGCGTATATATTCATATCGAAGACTCAAGAAGCAGCGAAACCTGGAATGATATAACCGAAAAATCCGAAAAATTTATTTCCGATATAAAAAGTGAAATATCATTATACGTAAGTCCTGAAACATGTCATAATTTTACTATACTTGAAAAAGAAGGATTATATAATCTGGCATTTCACTGCAGGCTCAAGAGAGATCTTGATATTAAGAAGGCGCATTCGATAGTTACAAAAATAGAAGATGATATAAAGAAAAAATTTAGGAATATAAGTGAAATCGTAATCCATGTAGAACCTAAATAAAGGTTTATCATTGTCTTTAAAATTGCTATTTTCTTTGATATTTAATAAATAAGATCTTTTGCATGTTTTATTATCTCATATCGGACGGCAGGAATGATTAAAAACAATAAGTATAAGATACTTACTCCAACAACCTTCGTGATATTCGGAGCAACAGGCGACCTGGTGAGGAGAAAGCTTACTGCCGCTCTTTTTAATTTATACCGTAAAGGTTTCTTGCCGGATATATTTCAGATCATAGGTTTCTCACGAAGGGATTATACTGACGAACAGTTCAGAAATTTTTTAGTCGAAGAAGCTTTAAAGAATATAAATACAAATTACTCAAAAGAGGATTTGACTGCTTTTCTAACCAAAATAACCTATCAGAAAGGCTATTTTGTGGATATAAATGCTTATAAAAATATAAGGCAAAGGTTGAACGAGAATGAGTATGGACTGAATATGTGTGCAAATAAGCTTTATTATCTGGCCGTACCTCCAAATTTTTATCAGGAAATCTTAAATAACCTGTCTATCTCGGGATTGACAATATCCTGCAGCGATGAAACAGGATGGACCCGTATCCTGATAGAAAAACCATTCGGGAGAGATATCGAGACTGCAGTAAAACTTGATGAAATACTGGCAAAATTATTTAACGAAGAGCAAATTTACAGGATAGATCACTATCTCGCGAAAGACACCATAAGGAATATAATCTTTTTTAGATTTTCAAATGTGATTTTTGAACCCATATGGAATAGTAATTTCATAGAAAAAGTCGAGATAAAATTATTGGAGAAAGAAGATGTAGAAAACAGGGGTCCCTACTATGATGATATTGGCGCATTGAGAGATGTGGGTCAGAACCATTTACTGCAAATGCTTGCTCTTGTTACCATGGAACGTCCCGAAAGTTTAGAGGATGGTTCAATAAGAAAAAAACGCGCAGAAGTCTTTAATTC
>DATBWH010000064.1:0-11901 GCA_036514895.1 Candidatus Humimicrobiaceae bacterium | reverse complement strand
TATGTCATGGATTCATCACTATAGTTTTTATAATAACTATTCCGCAGCTGTACCGGTTGAACCTGACGATACTTCACCACTCGTATCCATTTCACTTACCGAAACAGTCACCGTTGTACCTTCATCGGTCTCCATAATAGTTACTATCAGATTATATGTACCATTGTCGGCAGAAATGGAGGAAAGTGTCTGCCCTTCACTCTCACTCGTAAACTCACTTACGTTTTGCCATCCTCCCAGTTGACTTATATACCAGTCAAATATTGTGCTTCCGGGATCGTTGGATGATGCAGCAACAGAAAAGGCATCTAAACCATTTTCTGTAGTTGTCCATGATGTTGTAATTACCATGTTAGCATACACTGGAATGACATCCGGAAATCCATCGGGTAAATCAGATCCCTGTCCTATGGTCATTTCACCTTCATCCGTGGTTATGGTTGTTTCTCCTTCGCTTATATCGACCTCTGCATCTCCGCCTTCGCTTTCAATGGCCTCTTCTATGGCTGTTTCCACACTTTCTTCTGTTGGTCCTCCTTTGCATCCGCTGCCTGAAAACAGCATAAAAATCGCCAGACTTATTGCTGCCACCAGAGTTATTGTTTTTTTCATTCCAGGTCTCCTTAATGCTTCCGTGTTATATTTTTATTTTAGCAATCCTTATTTTACTAAAATAATTTTTTTTATTAAATACAAAAGGTTCTTTTTACTATTTTTCTATATCCAATTTATAAAAACTCATGAAGGCTTCTCCGGGTATTTCAACTTTACCAATTCTTTTCATTTTCTTCTTACCTGATTTCTGCTTTTCAAGCACTTTCCTTTTCCTGGTTATATCCCCGCCATAAAGCCCGGAAGTGACATCTTTCCTGTAAGGTGCTATTCTCTCCTTGGCAATAATTTTGCTTCCGATTGCTGCCTGAATGGGTACTTCAAAGTTCTGTCTTGGTATCAGTCTCCTTAGCCTCTGCGTCATTTCCCTTCCAACCTGATATGCCTTTTCTTTATGTAAAATACTTGACAGTTCACTGACTTTCTCTCCAGCCACCAGTATATCCAACTTAACCAGGTCGGAAGATTTATATTCCAAAAGTTCATAATCCAGAGAAGCAAATCCGGCCGTTATCGATTTTAACAGGTTAAAAAAATCCACAATTATTTCTGAAAGCGGCATTAGGTATTTTATTTCCACTCTTTCAGGTGAGATATACTGCATGTCTTTAAAATCACCTCTTTTTTGATTTGCGAGCTTCATTACATCCCCGATATAATCTTTTGGGGTAATTATGGTTGCTTCCACATAAGGTTCTTCTATTTTTAATATTTTCTCCTGGGACGGAAAATCGGAGGGCCTTTTTACTTCAATAACCGAATTATCGCTTTTGGTTATTCTATAGGCTACGTTAGGTGCCGATGTTATGAGCCTTAATCCATATTCTCTTTCAAGTCTTTCTTTTACTATATCCATATGAAGCAGCCCCAGAAAACCACACCTGAAACCAAAACCCAGAGCACTGGACACTTCCGGGGAAAAATCCAGAGAGGAGTCATTCAAAGAAAGTTTCCCCAGGGCATCTCTTAAATTTTCATAATCCACTCCATCTACAGGAAAAAGACCGGAGTAAACCATTGGTTTTGGTTTTTGGTATCCCGGAAGGCTTTTTTCTGCTGGATTTATTAAAGAAGTTATAGTGTCACCTACTATTATATTTCCAACTTCTTTGACCCCGGTAATAATATAACCAACCTCCCCGGCAGACAGCATTTCCTTTTCTATCATATCCGGACCAAATATTCCCACCTCTTCGACCTCGCTTGTGAGATTCTCTCCAATAAACTTTATTTTGCTGTTTTTATTTAAAGAACCGTTCACAACTCTTATAAGAACCACTATTCCTCTGTAAGAATCATACTGTGAATCGAATATCAACGCCTGAAGCGGGCTGTCCGGATTTCCACCCGGAGGTGGTACATCCGACACTATCCTCTCCAGAATTTCTTCGATTCCTGATCCTGTTTTTGCACTTACTTTTAGTATTTTCTCTTCTTTGATGCCGAGCACACTTCCGAGTTCCATCGTGACTTCATCGATCCTTGCACTTTTAAGATCGATCTTATTGATAACAGGAATGATTTCCAGATTGTTATTCACTGCCAGATAAACATTGGCCAGAGTCTGTGCCTGTATTCCCTGGGTAGCATCGACAACCAGAATCGCTCCTTCGCATGCAGCAAGACTTCTGGAAACCTCATAACTGAAATCCACATGACCGGGTGTATCGATCAGATTAAAAATATACTGATTGCCATCTGTCTTACTTCTATAGAGAACCCTGACCGAGTGAGCTTTTATGGTAATCCCGCGCTCCCTTTCAAGGTCCATATCATCCAGAAACTGGTCAAGCATCTCTCTCTTGCTTACAGTATCGGTTATCTCCAGGATCCTATCGGCCAGAGTAGATTTTCCGTGATCGATATGGGCAATTATTGAAAAATTTCTGATAAGCTTGCTGTCTGTCATAATTCAATGAAATACTGAGTTATAAAAAAGCTATTAACCATTTTTCCTTAGTTTCTTAAATATTCCCGCTACAAATTTTATCTCTTCCATTTTGAATAAAATGGTACATGTTATATATATGCCTGCACCGATAAAAATTACCAGGAAAAGAAGCAGGATAAAAGGCCATAGGCCCTTATAGGCATAATTTTCAAGCCATTTCCATAGAAAGTATACTGAAGTACTCATCAATATCGTTGCGGCAAAAATTTTTCCATATGATGTGAATATTCTTTTTCCTCCAAAATTCCCTATTTTTTTTCTGAGTATTATGGTCAGGATCACCACATTGCATAAAGCAACAAAAGAAGTAGCCAGGGCCAGCCCCCCTACTCCTAAAAACTGCATAAATATCCAGTCAAAAATGACATTGAGAACAATTGAAAGACCCGCTACTTTGAGAGGAGTCTTTACATTTTTAAATGCATAAAAAACACGGTTAAGGATCATGAGAAGTCCGAAAAATATAAGACCGAGACTGTGGAAGATCAAAATGTACGCCACTTTTTCCGTGTCCCCGGGACCAAAATTATAGCGTTCGAATAATAATTTTATTATAGGATAACTTAAAATAACCAATCCTGCCATTGCCGGGAACATCATATATCCGATCTCCCTTACACCCAGGGAAAAACTTTCCTTTATTCCTTTGATATCATTTCCTGCCGCCTGACGGGAAATCAATGGATATAATACTGTTATGATTGCCACCGAAAATACCCCCAGCGGTAAATTGGCAACTCTCCATGACAGCATCAGGGCAGTTGTATTTCCTTCTCCCAGATTCAGTGCAAAAAAATAGTCCACACTATTGTTAAGCTGGACAGCACCCAGACTAAGGACGATAGGAAGCATGAGAGAAAAGATCTCCCTTACCCCTTTATGTTTGAAGTCAATAATAAATCTGTACTTTAATTGCGAGAACCTGATCTGAGGTAATTGCACCAGTAGATGCATGAGTGACCCTGCCATTACTCCTATAGCCAGGCTGTAAATTCCCAGTCTTCTAAAAAGCAGGGTAACTGAAATTATCGTGATTATATTCATGACAAAAGGAGCAAGGGAAGGAACAGTAAATATATTGTGCGAGTTCAGGATACCGGTGGTAAGGCTGGACAGAGACATCAGGATAAGGGAAAATATCATGATCCTGCTCATTACCACAAATTTGTATATATCCATCTGATTATTGGTTACTTTTGAAAGCAATGTCCCGATCTCGGGGGATAGAATGAATATGATGGCAGAGATGACCAGAAACACCAAAGTTATAATGTTAACAACCGAACTCACGAAAATTTTTAGATCATCCCTCTGATTTTTTTTTAAATATGCCGAATAAATAGGGATAAATGCGGCAATTATAAGGCTCTCTGCAAAAAGTACCCGGAAAAGATTGGGAATGAATTCCGCCCATGTAAAAGCATCCGTTTCATAGCTGACGCCAAAATAACCTGCCATTATCTGATCCCGTACCAGTCCTGAAATCTTTGACAGTAAAATAGCCAGGATCACAAAGATCGTGGCATTAAGAATCCTTCTTCTTGACAGTAAATAATCTTCATCCATAACAATATTATATTACAGATAATATCAAAAAAGGTATTATATCATTTATATGAGGTCGGTAATAAATGTTTTTATTTATTTAAAAAAATGCTAAAATGTAAAATCGTTTTGAAAATTGACAGTCATCGGAGAGGAAATAAATAGATGCCAAATATAAAGTCACAGGAAAAAAGAGACAGACAGAATATAAAAAGAAGAATCAAAAACAGGGGACTTAAGACCCGGATAAAAACTGATCTAAAAAGACTTGCTGAAGCTGTAAAAAGTAAAAACAGAGAAGATGCAGAAAAGAGCTTTAATATACTTTCCAAAGACCTCGATAAAGCGGTAAAAGGAAGCGCCGTTCATAAGAACTTTTCTTCCAATAAGAAATCCAAAGCGGCAAAACAGGTCAACTCCATTAAAAAATCCTAATTTATTTCTATAATTTCTAAAATCAATTTTTTTGCCAGTTGTTCGTCGAGGGTACTATTGGTCCTGAAACCGATATCATATTTATTTAATATTTCAAAGATCTTAAGTATTTCGGTCTCATTATAGTTATCGCTTAACATGATATATTTATTCACAAGACTTCCTATGAAGTAAGGCGGTACTTTCATGCTGCTTTCAATATAATCTGTTACAAGAGATTTGCTGTCTCCCGATTTGATGTATAAAAAACACTTGAACATCCTGTGGATCAGTGTTACCAACCCGATCAGGTTATGTCCTTCATCCAGCACGGATTTCAATGCTTTTATGCTTCCATCTTTGTCTCTCTTGCCTATATAATCTACCAGATCGAAAATTTTTAATGAATAAATACGATTTACCAGGAATCTGACAGTATTCTCATCTATTACTTTTTTTTCTTCCGAACTTATATAATCAAAAAGTTTATCATACTGCCTCTTGAGTAAATTAAAATCCATGTTTACATTTTCTATAAGCAGCAAGGCGGCTTTCTCGGTAAACCTTATTCCGTCGGACTCCGACTTTTCACCAAGCCACTTTTTTAAAGTGCCGCTTAAAGGTGCCTTAAGCTGCGCGATTTTCCCTGCGCTCTTTATTGAATCCATCAGCGCAGTGTTTAACTTCTGTGTTGATGCAGTAATAAAAAAAACTATATTTCCGCCGTTACCGGGAGCCCCGGTTATGAGGTTCTTTACTCTTTTTTGCAGATCTGCAGGTACTTTATCCATATGTTTTATTACCACTATCTTTTTAGGAGAAAACAAAGAAGGAGTATTTATATAGTTAGTAAATTCTTCTTCATCGATTTCTTCCGTACCGCTAAATGCTTTGAAGTCAGTATCAAAATTGATCTTTCCCCTGAGGTGACTTTTTACACTCTCTATCCTTTCATCCAGTACCGAATCGCTGGCGCTAATATATAAATAACATGGCAGAAGTTTCTCTAATTTCAAAGATTCTTTTTTTGAATTATCGGTTTTCATATCTATTTATATAAAATAATCTCTTTAATATTATCTTCTAATTTAAAAGGATTTTAGCATTTTAAGACTATTTAGAGGCTATCCGTGTTTAAGTGAACTAACGATTTTCAACAAATCTTTTCTATCAATAATTCTCAAAACCACAATTTCAAAGCCTAATAGCATATAGATAATCCGAAAGTCACCTGTCCTGAATCTGTAAATATCCTTTCCTAATCCCTTTAACTTTTTTACATCTTTTCTAAAATCATATAAAGATTTTGAAAGCTTGATCATTTTGCTTAATATGTGCTTTCTTATTTTATTATCAAGATTTTTCATATCTTTATAAGAAATATTTGTGAATTTTAGCTTATAGGCAGGCTTTTTCATATTATTGCAATTTGCTGATTATTTCCTCGATATCAATTCCCCCGTTTTTCACATAATCATTATACGAATTAAGAATTGATTTCCTTATTAAAGGATAATTCTCGATTACAAAATCCTCGATTTCTTCTTCATTGAATTTTTTAATAAGGGCTGTAGGTTTACCATGCGAAGTTATAATTACATACCCGGTTTCATTGACTTCCCGGAGAATCTCTGCTGTTTTATTGTGCAATTCGGCAACATTTCTCATCTTCATGATTAATTCACCTCTCAAAATTTATATTGCTATAATTATAGCAATATAAATAATTAAGACAATAAAAAATTTTAAACAAGATTTCCTTTCCATTTTAATTAAACATACTTAAAGATAAATAAAGACGCTAGGAGAAAACCTAAAAAAGCTCCTACTGTTAAATATGAAATAATTTAACAAATTATTATTTTGTCTTTCTTTTTATGTACTCAAATTGGCTCAAAATCATATCCAAATACCAAAGGGCTTCTTTCTCTGTAGGTTTTGGACTATTCCCAGCGTGAGCCGAACCCCATACATCGCCCCTGTAAGCTTTTAGATTTTCAATTAACTTAACCTGAATTGGGTGTAATAATAAATTTTTTCCCAAATTTCTAAGTGCATTATCGAAAGAATTTTGGCCAGTAACGTTTTTGATATAATCTTCAAACACTATATACATATCACCGATAGAATCAGCCGGGTCAATGGATCTATTAATTAAACCATCGGTAAGATTTCTAAATTTATTTAGAGCATTATCGCAGTGTTCTAAAATAGTTTGGACCGTAGTAATCTTTTTTGCTATTTTTTTACCTAAAGCTAGAATTACTTGTCCGTCAATGTTAAATTCATATACAGAACCTGAATTTTTAAAAGCTGAACAAATATCATTATATAGACGGCCTCTTTTGTTTCCATTAATTAATATAAAATATTTATATATCATTAAAATATCATATTATCATTTTAATTATTTTTTTATATTCCTTATTTAAAAAGATTTTTCCAACCATTCATAATTATTATAAATAATTAATATAAAAGTAAAGTATTATTTATAAATTTTATTACAAGTATGGTTAGATGACAATAATCAATTCCATAAAAATTTGACTCTATATAATGGTTATGGTAATATGCTATCAATCACGATGAGAGAGCACACCTAAGGTTTCGTCCGAAGGTTAATCTCTCTCTTTTTATTTTATACCTAACTTTTTACTAAGCTTATCCAAATAAACAAAATATTTTTGATATTTTCGCAAAAGAGCGGAATATTTTCTTGAGTTTGGTATTATTATATTTAAAAGCTTGCTTTGCTTTTCTAAATACTCAATCAAACAATGAAAATCTCCATCCCCTGAAACAATAATTGCTTTATTATAATTAAGGTATTCAATCATCGCATGTAATACTAATTCTGCATCCACATTTCCTTTAGTGTAAATTCTAGTTTTTTTTCTGTATTCCAGGGTCGGCTTAAAAACGATAATAAACCCCGCTTTCTGTAAAAAAGTATATAAAGCCTCGTTACCAGCAACATATCCGATAAAAAGAAAGGCTTTTGAAACTTTATACTTATCTTTAAGATAAACATAAAACCTACAAAAATCCAATTTCCATCCACACTCCTGGATGGCTAATTTTAAATTCTGACTATCAATAAAGGCATAGATTTTTGGTATTATTTCAGACATTTGTAGCCTTACTCGTACTATTTTTTTAGAACTTTTCTATAATATTAGTTATCTCATAAACTACTTTATCTTTTCTTTAATTACCAGAACTTCTTTATCTTCTGTATTCATTTTATTTAGATTTATTCTAAGAAATACCTTTTTTTATTTATATTAACTCTTTTTGTAATTGTGCAGGCTATAAGAAATATGATTAGAAGTATAATATAATAAGCCACTACATTTTTTACTGGGAAACTATCAAAATTTATGACACAAAAATCAAGCTTACTTAAAGTTTTTACGGTTTTTAATATATACTCAAAAAAGATAGAAACTGATTTTAAGATAAAACTCCCCACAGGAGGCCAGATTATAATCAAAAAAGAAGAAACCATTAAAATAGAGAGAAGAACATAGAATACCGGTATTATCAGCATATTGGCTGCCGGTGAAACCAGAGAAAATTCCTTAAAAAAGTAAGCTGAAACCGGAAATAGGACGGTTTGAATTGATAATGTAATAAGAACAATCCTTAAAAAATATTTAACTGCCGGATTTAAAGAAATAAATATTTTCTTAAATGACTTTAATATAAGCGGATAAATAAAAACAAGTGCAGCTATAGAACCATATGACATCCAGAATCCCAGATCATCAAGAAAATAAGGATTATAAATAATGATTATGATATAAGAAAGATAAAGTAAGATCTTACTACTGTATTCTCTTTTCCAACTCCTGGCCAGAATTACAAAAATAACCATAACTGACGCACGGAGCATACTAGCCCTCTCTCCCACCAAAAAATTATAAACCACCAAAAAAATGAACGTGGCCCATAATATAAAACCAGATGATTTTACTTTTTTAATAATCAGATAGATCAAAGAAACAAAAAAAGAAAGATGCAGTCCCGAGATAGCGAAGAGATGATAAAGTCCACATTTTTTAAAAGCTTCTGTTAAATAGTCCGGAACATTTTTTCTGTCCCCCAGTATTACCGCCTCGGCTACGCAGGCATCTTCGCTTTCCAGGCTGCTGTAAAAAGCGTTTTTTAGACAGCCATACAACCTGCTTCGAAGTTTGAATACCCGATAACTGAAACTTACCGGCTCTATTTTTTCTATATCTCCATCATGTACGTCAAACACTATTACACTGTCTTCTTTATTAGTTGGATATCCGGAGATGCTTTTTTCAAGAGTTCCCACCAGTCTCAGGTAATCGTCTCTTAATATCCAATCTGCATCCATGCTATCCGATTTTACATTTATGATTTCTCTCGCATCAAAAAAATAGTCAGAGTATCCATTTTCTCCGGAAGGATATATTTTATTTACCGTAAATAAAAATTCTGTCTTGCCATACCTGTGCACCGGATGATCCGATACTCTGCCTTCAATAATAATACTGTCTTCGATCGAATTGTTATTTTTATATATGGATAGAAATATGTTTTTGCTTTCTTTGTATTTGTATATGCTTATGATCGAATTCCCTATAAAAAATAGAATGAAAAAGGGAACTATGATAAGGATTGCAATTTTTGCGGTACTTTGCCGGCTTTGAAATAAAGATTTGTCCCGGAGTAAAAACGTGCAGTTTTCTTTAGATTTATCTTCTTTTGAGATGTCCGGGAAATTCTCTCTGAATAAAATCCTCCTGGCTGCAAGGATCCCTATAATCAGAAGTATTGCTATGATTATAAGCCTGGCTATAGATAAATAAATATCGTATAGATCATATTCTTTTCCCGTATATATCCCTGCGGTCAGTCCCAGAGCCCAGAAAAGATAAAATTCCCTGTGTAGAAATGATAATATTTTCTTTTTTGCATTATTCAGATAGAAACGAGTTTCTCGATTTCTTCATATTTTTTTTCCCCTATGCCTGTCACATTTTTTAATTCTTCTTTTTTCTTGAATGATCCGTTCCTGGACCTATATTCGATGATGTTATTTGCAATTACAGGACCGATTCCCGGAAGTGTTTCCAGCTCTTTTGAATCTGCTGTATTGATATTCACAGGTCCGTTGTCTGAAAAACCATAATCTTCTGAATCTTCGGTAAAAAATAATGAATCATTATCACCGATTTCCTCCCGGGATGGAATATATATCCTCTGCCCGTCAATTACTACCTGCGCAAGATTGATTATCTCGAGACAGGAGTTTTCAGTCTGTCCCCCTGCAATCTTCAGAAGATCGATTATTCTTGCTCCGTTTTCTATCTCGTAAACACCTGGATTTCTGACTTCACCACATATATAGGCTTTTATGGTATTTATAATTTGCGGCAGATTGCCAGAATCATTATCGCTTTCCATATCTTGCGAACTGTTTTCCCCAGAAGAATTCTCTTTATTTTCGTACAACTTCTTTTCTCCATCAGTCTCTTCATTAGTTTTTGCTGCGCTTCCTTCAGATACGCTCCTTTCGATATCATTTTCAGGATAATAACTTCTAAGAATGTCTTCCTTTCTTTTTATTTCCACCTGCTGGTTTATATAAACTATTGTAAAGAAACTTACAAGGCAAAAAATCAATCCGAATATCGCAAAATAAAAGTGTTTTTCTCTTTTATATCTGACTTTATCTATAAAGAATCTTGCTCTACTTATCTTTTCTTTTAAGTCCAGTAAATTCATATTTTAATTTAGTTATTTATGCTATTATGCATTTATACTTTAGCATATAAATAATAAATAATAAAGTAAAAAAAGTGGATAAAATAGTTTTTAGTAAACATTCACTGGAAAAGATAAAAATATTAAATAAGCATAGATTTCGGATCAGTAAAAAGACGATAGTGGATATAATGAAAAATCCTGATAAAATAATCTGTGGTTACAATGGTAGAAAAATAGCACAGAAAATTACAAACAAACGATATATTATCAGAGTAATTTTTATTGAATATTTAGGTTTTAAAAGAATAATAACAATTTATCCGGCAAAAAGAGGCCGATATGATAATCAAATATAGCAAAAACGAAGATATCTTAATCATAGAACTTTCAAATAAAAAAATAGATTATGCCGAAGATTCTGGCCCTTTGATTATTCACTTTTCAAGCGATAAAACCCCAGTGCTTTTAGAGATCCTGGAAGCCAGTAAATTCTTATCAGGAGTCATGAAACTTAAAGCCAGTGCTAAAAGCCACAAGCCTTCTGAAATAAGAATATGATAGAATTGCTTTCTTATTATAAATGGAATTCTTGCTAAAGAAACCTATTGTTCTAATAATTTTATTGATAGGAGAATAAAATGGCAGAAAAAATATTCTTACTAATAGAAAATGAATACAGGGATGAAGAAGTAATCTACCCTTACTATAGATTCCAGGAAGCAGGTTATGAAGTAAAAGTTGTAGGTCCCGAAAAAGGAAAGCAGTACAGGGGGAAATACGGGACTTTCTTAAAATCCGATCTCGCAGCTTCGGAATCCGATCCGGATGATGCAACCGCACTGATAATTCCCGGAGGAAATGCACCTGATAAAATGAGGGTCAACCAGGATATGGTCGATCTGGTAAAAAAGATCAATTTCCAGCAAAAAGTAATCGGGGCAATCTGCCACGGCGGTTGGATGCTTGCTGAAGCAGATATCATAAAAGGAAAGAAAGTAACCGGCGTCCTATCGATTGCAACAGACTTAAAAAACTCCGGAGGTAAGTATCTGGATAAGGAAGTTGTTGTTGACGGTAATATTGTGACATCAAGAAAACCCGATGATCTTCCTGCATTCTGCAAAACAATATTGGAGCTTATAAAAAGTTCATAAAAACAACCTTCATACAGATCTATTTAAAAAAAGACTTGCTAAAAAAGATTAAATATAAAAGTTGATGCCTCTTTGACCTTAATCTTTAACCACGATATTTACAAGTTTATTTGGTATTACTATTTCTTTTAAAATCTTTTTGCCTTCGGTATAATTTTTTACTTTCTCAGAAGAGAGGGCATGTTTTTTAATTTCTTCAGCGGGAGTGTCCGGAGGAAGATCTATCCTGTCTCTCAGTTTCCCGTTAACCTGTAATACAATTGTAACCATCTCTTCCGCTGCAATTTCTCCATCATACCCGGGCCACCCAACTCTATGGATACTTCCCGCATTTCCTGCTTCAATCCACAGCTCTTCAGTAATAAAAGGCGTGATAGGAGAAAGGAGAATAAGTAATTTCCGGGTCAATTCTTTTATCAGAGAAATATTTTTTTGACTATCCGGGACTTCCTCCTGATATTTGTAAATCAAATTGACAAG
>DATBWH010000063.1:0-23397 GCA_036514895.1 Candidatus Humimicrobiaceae bacterium | reverse complement strand
ATTTATAGAAATGGAAAACGACAAAGAAGCAGATGAAGCTATCGAAAAGTTAAACGATACTGAGTTGGAAGGAAAAAAGATTGTTGTTAATGTTGCAAAACCAAGAGTAGAAAGACCAAGGTTTGACAACAGAGGAGGGGGCCCCAGAAGAGACGATCGAGGACCAAGAGGAGGGGGTCGCCGTTAACTTCTAATCCAATTTCTTATAGTATATAGATAATAAGTGGTAAGATTTTGTGTGAGATAAAATGCTTAAAAGCAGGAGACTATGCTTATTTTTAGTTAGGGTAGTCTTAAATGCTTCTTGCCACTTAGCGTCTACGTAATATGTTCTTGGATGCCAACTTATTGGTATGGAATCATTTATATATTTGGTATAAAAATATCTTCGTTTAAGCTCAATATTAGGGTCTAACATTACATATGGTTACATTTGGTGACCAGCTACCTCAGATAGGTAAATTAAGCCTCAATAAGTCCTTATACGCAATATTAAATGATTACATTTTTTAGATTTTAAAAAGTTATTTATTTAAAACTTAATATAAATTTTAATTCTTAATTTTTTTTGTTTTTATAAATAATCTTTTTATTCAAATTAAAAATTTTTACAAAATATTGACTATATTATAAAACTTTGTTAATATGTTAATAAATTTATAAACTATTAAACATTTATAAATTATTCTATAACTATATACAAGATATAAAGGAGTAAATTATTATGATGTGGGGATGGCCAATGATGGGTTTTGGTGGTTTCGGGATGATTTTTGGTTTTATTTTTTTTGTGGCAATAGTAATAGGGGTGATATTTCTAATTGTATGGCTCATAAGAAGATCAGGTTATGGTACTGCAGATAAAACCAGCGCACACTCTTTAGAGATATTAAAAGAAAGATATGCAAAAGGCGAACTGTCTAAAGAGCAGTACGAAAACATGAAAAAAGAGCTGACTTCATAAATTGATACTATTCTTTTATGTAAGAAATATAAAACAATGAAAAATATAAAGAAATTTTTAATAGCTTCAATAGTACTAATTACTATAGGTGTTGTAGGCCTAATCTCTGAAGGTATAGTATTTAGCTTATCTTCCCCAGCCGGTACTTTTGGAACCGGTACTAATTATACATTTGGACCGGGAAACATGATGGGCATGATGGGAGGGTTTAACTCAGGAAACCAAAACATAGATGTGCAGAACATAAGTTTTGACCAGGTTAAATCAGCGGTCGAAAAATATCTAAATGATACTGGACTGCAAAATGTAAAGATTAAGGAAATCATGGAATTTTCAAATAATTTTTATATAGAAACTGTTGAGGAAGATGCTGGATTTGGGGTCCTGGAGCTTCTACTTGATAAAACAAACGGTGCAATATTTCCAGAGTACGGACCAAATATGATGTGGAACCAAAAATACGGAATGCATTCCGGATTTTCTGGTAATCAGAATGAAAACAATATGACAATCGATGAAGAAAAAGCAATAGAGATTGCAAACAGTTATCTGGCAAAGATAAGCCAGAATGAATTTGCAGGTGATGAAGGGCAAAAATTTTATGGTTACTATACTATTGATACAGTCAATAGTGATGGTGCTGTTGTAGGAATGTTAAGCGTAAATGGTTTTAGCGGGCAAGTCTGGTATCACAGCTGGCATGGGACCTTTATAGGAATGGAAGAATATTAATTTTAGATATTAAGATAAATCTATCCTGATTTTATAAATTAAATATTAAACATACAAAAAGGAAAACATACATATGGATGATATATTCTTGCTCCATGCCAATATTTGTAAAACCCTGGCAAATCCAAGAAGACTTGAAATAATTGCTGCCCTGCGTGAGGATGAGCTAACCCCAACCCAGCTAATTCGAAAGATACATATAAGCAAAGCCAACCTTTCCCAGCATATGAAAATTTTGATTGAAAAAGGCGTCGTTCTTTCAAGACGGGAGTGTTTAAATGTTTTTTACAAATTATCTGATGAAAGAATAACAAAAGCCTGTGATCTGATGAGAGAAGTACTTATAAAAAATCTGGAACAAAATAAAAACATACTTAAAGATATTAAAAATTATAATAGATATTAATTATAATGAAGCAAAAGCCCATATATCTGGATTATAATGCTACAACGCCGATTGATTTAGAAGTAATTGATGCAATGACTCCTTTTCTCAAAGAACATTTTGGAAATCCTTCGAGCAGCCATTACTTTGGACAAAAAGCCAAAGAGGCAATAGAAAAAGCAAGAAGCCAGGTTGCAGATTTTTTAAACTGCAATTCAAATGAAATAATATTTACAAGTGGCGGAACAGAATCAAACAATTATGCCATTAAAGGGTTAGCTTTTACTTTAAGAGATAAGGGAAATCATATAATTACTTCTAAAATAGAGCATCCATCAGTGTTGGAATCATGTAAATTTCTTCAGTCAAATGGATTTGAAGTTACATATCTACCGGTAAATGAATTCGGACTCATAAATTTATCAGATGTTGAAAAAGCAATCACGCCTAACACTATTTTAATAACAATAATGCATTCAAACAATGAAATTGGGATAATCCAGCCTATGGAGCAAATTTCAAAACTTGCAGTAAAATATAATATTATTTTTCATACCGATGCCGTACAGTCTGCAGGAAAGATTCCTGTAAAAGTGACCGATTTCGGTGTTAATATGTTATCTATTGCAGGTCATAAGATTTATGCTCCAAAAGGAGTGGGTGCGCTTTATGTTAAACAAGGTATTAAACTAACAAAGTTAATACATGGAGCAGGTCAAGAAAATAACACAAGAGCAGGGACAGAAAATGTATTAGAAATAGCAGGGTTGGGCAAGGCTTGTGAAATTGCAGGCAGGGATTTAGCTAAAAATGCAGCTCGAATGAAAGAAATGAGAGATAGGCTGTATAATGAACTGAAGAAAAAAATAAGCGACTTTAAATTAAATAGTCAGTTTGAAAATTGCTTACCAAATACACTAAGTCTGAGTTTTAAAAATATTGATGCAAATCTATTGCTTGGTAAAATCAATAACCGTCTGGCAGTTTCTTCTGGCGCAGCATGCCATTCTGGCAAATCTGAAGTGTCTGGGGTATTAAAAGCCTTAAATGTCCCATACGAATGGGCAAAAGGAACTCTACGTTTTTCTACTGGCAAGATGACTACAATAGATGAAATTGATAGTGCGTTAGATATTATTATAAAAAATATTTCATGATAAAATCTTCTTAGTAATATTGATAAAGATTTTTTAGAAAGGCGGCATTAAAGTTAAATTAGGAATAGTTATTTATTCTAATGATACAGAAACAGTTTGGAATGCTTTTAGATTAGGGGTCTTTTCATTAAAAGAAAAAGATGAAGTAAAAGTATTTTTACTTGCCAGTGGTGTAGAATGTGAATCTCTTGATACTGATAAGTTTAAGGTTACAGAACAGATGCAATCATTCGTAGATAATGGTGGAGAAATACTGGCCTGTGGAACCTGCCTTAAAATTAGAAATTCTAGAGGATCTGAAATGTGTCCCCTCTCTACCATGAATGATTTATATCAACTCATAAAACAAAGCGATAAAGTTATTACCCTTTAGATATGGTAAGTGATAAAGACTGATGCCAAAAATCTTGAACCGAGCTTGGTCTTTCTTTTACCCTTTTTAATTACCTCTAGATTTGTGCAAACGGGACATCTTGTCATAATTTTATGGTTGGTCTTTTTATAAATGCTGTTGCTTAAAGTAAACTTTTATTAATCTTATAAAGTAACATTTAAATTCTTTAGAGCATATTCCAATGTCAGAATATCAATGTTTTTTTCTGACATTTGTCTTTCGCCACCATATATGCAATACGCCTTTGCGGTTGGATAATCCTTCAGGAAGGCCTTTAAACCACGAAGATCCGGGAATAAAAGACTCTCGTATGAAATCCCATCAACTTCCTCAGGTGTATCCAGAGGTCCCATAGGTCTTATTGTTCTATAAACCCCAACATCAAACCAGAATTAAGATAAATATTGTGATAGAAAATTTTTGAAGAATTAACTCAGGTCCTTTTTCATTTTTTCGAATTCTTCTTTGGATATTTCACCTTTGGCATACCTTTCTTCCAGAATATCAAGCGCGCTGCTGCCTGACCAGAAACGTGAATGATGTGGAAAATGATAATGATTTTTGGGATGCCATATCATACGGATTATCATCTTTATTATAAATACAGCAATCAAGATGGTAATAAGTATCCCTATTATATATCCGAAACCTCCAAAGTAACCAAACATATGGGGCCACCACATAATTTTCAACACTCCTTCTTTTTAAAATCTTTACTAATTAGCTTTTTAATCCGTCATATTTTAATAGCATTTTTCCAAAATTACAAATTGAAAGGAATATAAGAAGGGCATTTTTTCCCCGCATAAATTTCTTTGAATTCGGAGTATTTGGGAAAATTCCCGCCGGTAAGCGGCATAGCCCATTTTATGAAATCATCAGTGACGTCCGCTTTCTCCTTTATTAGCCATTCTTTCGGAAATTCTCTTTCCGAATTTGCAACATCCTCCAGCGGCACTTTATCATAAATTACCCTGTATTTTTCCCCAGGAACCCTCAGGATTGTTGCCATATATCCATTTTCTCCTTTAAGAGCAATATTTGCCGCAAATTCTCCCACTTTATATGATTCGAGTAGATCCACTTCAGAGATATATGCAGCCTCTCTCCTCTGTCTTGTTCCAGGAACTTCGCATCTCGCATAACCTCTTACGACAAGCCTTGTTTTTCTATCTTTTCTATCCAATCCATTCAGGTAATTTATAAGTAGTTGTCCCGCGGATGTGGCAGTAGATCCATACTCGACATGACCAAAATTATCTTTTATGACTCCCAGATCACCCAGATTTACTCCTTCGCTTATTACTACTATGCACCTGCCGTAAGCAGATAATTTTTCATTTACTTTTCCTTCAATAAATCTCAGATTAGCTCTGTGATCCTTTTTTGACATACTTTCAGGCAGAATTATTAGTAAAGGAATCTTCCGTTCAGGATCGGCAAGCCTGGCTGAAGCAGCAATAAAACCTATTTCCCTTCCCATTACTGTTATCACCAGGACCGGATCACTCGTATAACTTGCCATATTTTCATGGTTGGATTCAATTACATTGATAGCTGTATTCCTTGCAACACTGCCATATCCCGGATCGTGATCGCAGATGTCGAAAGTCCCATCAGCCTTAAGCTTCCCACCTACATCATTATCGATTGTTTTGGGTATACCGGCTACGATGAGGTCAAAGCCCTTTTCTTCTGCAAGTACACTTATTTTACTAGCGGTATCCATAGAATCACCACCGCCGCAATAAAAAAAATAGCCAATATCATGTTTTTTAAATACTTCGATAATCCTCTCGAGATCAAGGTCATTTCTTATTTTATATCTGCAGCTGCCCAGGACACCCGCAGAAGGTGTATACGAAAGCAGGGAAATCTGCTTTTTCGATTGAGAGGATATATCAAGCAGATTCTCATTAAGGACCCCTGGTATTCCCATCTTTGCTCCATAAATCCTATTGATTTTATCTGAGGAGATTAGTGTATCGATAGCTCCCCTGATACTATTATTGATTACCGAAGTCGGTCCACCGGATTGGGCAATAATTGCATTTTTCACTGATTTTCCTTTCATTTAACCTTTAAATCCCAAAAATAATTTTCACTGACCTGAGATTTATATTTATTTTACCACAAACTTTTACTATATTTGCTTAAATGATATAGTGATTTATTATCGTCAACGGGAAATGAAAAGTGTAAAAATGAATTATGAGACTGCAGTATTCGGAGGCGGTTGTTTCTGGTGTCTTGAAGAAATTTTTCTGCAAATAACCGGTGTAAAAAGTGTCGAATCAGGTTATGCAGGAGGATTTACAGAAAAACCTTCATATAAAGAGATCTGCTCAGGAGAAACGGGTCACGCTGAAGTGATAAAGATCGAATTTGATCCCGGGATTGTGAGTTACGATCAATTGCTTGAAGTGTTTTTTTATATTCATGACCCTTCAACACTTAATCGACAGGGAAATGATATAGGAGAACAATACCGTTCAGTAATTATTTTTACTTCTGCGAAACAGGAAAAGACTGCACGAACATTTATAAATAATTTAAAAAATGATAAAAAATATCCGAAGCCAATAGTAACCGAAATCGAACCACTGGATAAATTCTACAGAGCAGAAGATTATCACCAAAAATATTTTTCGAGCAATCCTTCGCAGCCCTATTGCCAGCTGATTATATCTCCAAAAATAAAAAAATTCCGGGAAAAATTTGCCGGACTTTTAAAATAATAATCCACTTATTTAAATAGTAATCTGCTTACATTATTTATTCACTGGATTATTTGTCTTATTTGAAGAAATCGAAACAATTATCTACCGGAACATGTGGAGCAATTTCCGCTGGTGCAGCTGCTGCATGATGATGAACTCCCGTAACTATCACTACTATCGGAGGATTTTTTAAAACCTACAGGCGCGAAGATTTTAATCATCTTTTTACTTCCGCATTTCTCACATTTTATACTGCAACTTCCTCCATCTTTTATTACTATTTCCGAAACGCTTCCGCAATCTTTACATTTATAATCCACAAAACGCAAAATTCGTCACCTTTTAAAATATATTAATACCAGAAAGACATTATAATATTATTCGGTTCGTATTAAAATATATAAAAATAAGGCTTAAGCTTATAATTCAAAGAAAAGATTAGATAAGGAAAATGTCATATAAAACAGAAATCAAAAATTATATTCCGGGCAAAATAATATGCGTGGGGATGAACTATAAATCTCATATCAAGGAGCAGGATGGCCGGTTCCCAAAAAAACCTGTGCTTTTTTCCAAGGCAAAAAGCTGCATAATAAAAAACAAAGAGAATATCATATACCCTCCGGAAGTCAAAGAACTCGATTATGAAGTGGAACTTGCCGTAGTGATAGGGAAAAAAATGAAAGATGTTCCTGCCTCAAAGGTATTAGATTATATTTACGGTTATACCATAATGAATGACATTACAGCCAGGGATATCCAGCAAAATGAATCACAGTGGTACCGGTCAAAAAGTTTCGACACCTTTGGCCCTATAGGGCCGGCCATCATCGAAAAGAATAAAATACCCGATCCTGGGAACCTGAACCTGAGATCTTATGTAAACGGTGAGATCAGACAGAACGGAAACACGTCGGACATGATATTTGGAGTTTATGAACTTATATCATATATATCCAGGTCTATCACTCTGGAAGCAGGGGACCTCGTATCAACCGGAACTCCTTCCGGCGTAGGAGTTTTTATGAAAGAGAAAAAAATGCTTCTTCCCGGAGATATGGTGACTTGCGAGATTAAGACAATAGGAAGACTGGAAAATAGAATCGTATAATGAATGAGATTTTCCAAATATTCATCGGGTCGATGATAGTAGCTTTCTCGGGTGCTCTGGTACCGGGACCAATGCTTACACTGGTAATAAGCAGTGTAGCCCGGAAAGGTTTCTGGACCTCCTTTTTTATCGTAGTCGGACATGCAATATTGGAACTCATTGTAGTAATAGGCTTTTTTCTGGGAATACTAAAGTTTCTGGATAACCCTCTTATCGCAAAGATAATCGGACTCCTGGGAGGCATTTTTCTTCTATATATAGGAACCGATATTATAGTTTCGATTTTCAAGAAGAAATTTATCATAGATTTCAAGTCTGTGTTGAAACAAAGAACCATTACCGGAAAATCAACCATTATAGTAATATTCAAGGGTATCCTTATAAGCCTTATGAACCCTTACTGGTATATCTGGTGGATCAGTATAGGAGCAGCATTCATTTTAAAGAGTGTGCAATTTAATACTGCCGGCATCACTTCTTTTTATATCGGCCATATCAGTGCGGATTTTATATGGTATTTGTTTATCGGATTTCTGGTAAATACCGGGCGCAGATTTTTTAACCAGAAAATTTATAATGGTATTCTTATTGCCTGCAGCATATTTTTATTTTATCTTGGAATAAGGTTTATCATTGAAGCCGTAATCTGAATTTTTATCTTTTTATCAATTATTACAATGATATACTTTAATATTGTGATATATTGTTTTTAACAATATTGTTCTTTTTAGTAGTTGTAAAAATATTCTGTAACAATCGTTACAGAAATATGTAACAAAATAATCCAAAGGGGGTATTGACTCAATGGTTGAGAATAATAAAAAGAAAAAATTGGCAATGGTCGTTTTCAGCGGGGACCTGGACAAACTCATGGCTGCTTTTATCATAGCAACAGGTGCAGCAGCTTCCAATATAGAGGTGACTATGTTCTTTACTTTCTGGGGACTCAGGGCCCTGAAGAAAAGAACCCTGACCGGTAAGAGTTTTATGGGAAGGATGATGGGTATCATGGAAAGAGGAGACATAAGCAAGGCCTCACCCAGTAAGTACAGCTTCGGCGGCCTGGGGAGATGGATGTTTGGAAAAATGATGAAAGCAAAGAAAGCCGCTACACTTCCCGAGCTCAGGCAGATGGCAATAGAACTGGGCGTAAAATTTTATGGCTGCCAGATGAGTATGGATGTCCTTGAAATTCCAAAAGAGAAAATGATCGACGAGGTGGAGGCCTGCGTGGGAGTAGCGTTCTTTATAGAACAGGCTCAGGAATCCGATATGCAATTTTTTATTTAAAGCAGACAGGAGTCATCATTTCCATATTAAAAAAAGGGAAAGCTTTAATTTTAATACCTGTAATTCTATTGTTTCTATTTGGAGTTATTTTAAACGTTATTCTATTTACCCAGAGAGTTAATAAATTAAATCCTGGTTATCTTATTTCCAGTAAAAGTTTTTATCCTCTCCAGGAAAATGAAAAAGATTACCACAATCCACGAAACAAAATAATTGCTGTAAAGCTGAAATCTGAAACCGCCGCTAATAATAAATTAAGTATTGAAAAAATAAATTTACTGCTTGACGAAGCACTGGATAATATATGCGAACAAATAAGCGTAAAACAAGAGGAATATATCGAAAATAATAATAAACTTCAGAAATCTCCCCCGGCAGGATCCGGCACGGGTACCACAAATCCTACAGCGGAAGAAGGCCAGAATGAAAATCTGAGCTATATGGAAACCCAATTGCTCTTTTCTATTAATAGTATCAGAGTGCAAAATGGACTTCAGATTCTTAACCCGAATCAGACCCTGATAAATATTGCATCCTCCCGGAGCCAGGATATGATTGATAGTGGCTATTTTTCGCATAATACTCCCGAAGGTAAAAGCATATTTGATATCCTTGTGGAAAGTGGAGTGATGTATGCCTGCGCTGGGGAAAATCTATACAACTGCACCCCTCCATCTATGGGGCCCCCGGAAGCTATAATAAGTACCTGGCTCGGAAGTGAAAATCACAGGGCGAATATATTCAATCCTAATTACAGTCAGGTAGGAATAAAAATAGTCGATGGTGGGAATAGAAGAGTAGCTACCGCAATATTTTTGAATTGATTTTTAAATATCACACCATCTTTGTATATCCTTCTCTATTTATAAAAAAATTTTTTATATTTTTATTTAATAATTCATTTTAATTTATTATAATCACTAGTGACCAATATAAATTCAAAATTCCTTAATCTATGTATTTCAAATTAGTTATTCAGGTTTTAGGTGGTCTGGCCTTATTTATTTTCGGTATGACCACCTTAAGTGACAGTATTCAAAAAATCACTTCAAATAGTTTAAAGTCTGTAATCAATATACTTCAAAAAAGACCATGGGCATCCGTACTGGTCGGGCTTGTGACAACAATGATAATTCAGAGCAGCAGCGCCACTTCGGTAATGACCATCGGATTTGTCAATGCAGGACTTATGACTTTAAAGGCATCTATAGGAATTATAATGGGTGCAAACATTGGTACCACCATCACAGCTCAGATAGTTTCCTTCAATATTATCGATGTACTTTCTTATCCCTTGATAATTATCGGTTTTATCATGTTCTTTGTCAGTAAAAGGCGGAGATACAAAAATATAGGAATGGCACTACTCGGTCTGGGTTTATTATTTCTGGGAATGAATATAATGAAGTTATCACTCGAACCCTTAAGAGATAATATAGCTTTTAAAAACTTTCTGCTGACATTCAGTAAAAATCCATTCCTTGGCTTACTCGTGGGATTGATAATGACATCGATATTACAGAGCAGTTCCGCAACTATAGGCCTGCTTATAGCACTAGCGGCACAGGGCTTGATGCCAATAACTGCGGCCGTACCGGTTCTATTCGGTGACAATATCGGGACCTGCACAACCGCTCTGATTGCAAGTACCGGAACAACAGTTACGGCTCGCAGGACTGCATTTGCTCATTTACTATTCAATATATTTGGAACGGTCCTATTTTTCACATTATTATATGGATTCAAGCTTGCTCCGTTAATTTTACCTCATCTTGGAAGTACTGTTCCCCACCAGATAGCGAATATGCATACGATATTTAATACGACTACAGTAATAATTCTATTTCCAATTATAGGGTTATTCGAAAAAATGGTTGTCAAATTATATCCTGGAAAAGATATAATAGTTCAAAAAAATGCATTATATCTGGACAGCAGATTGATCAATACTCCAGCTGTTTCACTGGATCTGGCCAAAAAAGAGCTGCACCGGGTAATCAAAATAGCTCAGAATATGCTTAACTTTTCATATGAAAGATTAAATAAAAAAGATACAACAATCGAAAAGAAGGTGCTTGACAGAGAATATGCCGTAGATAGTATCACTGAAGATATAATAAGATACCTAACCAAAATTTCCCAAAAATCACTGGGCCAAAGGCTCTCCAATAAACTCACCAATCTACTGCATATAGCGTATGATGCGGAAAGAGCCGCAGACCACACTGAAAGCATGCTCTATCTGATGCTGGTAAAAGAAGAAAATAATATGAATTTCAGCAAAATCGCTCTTCAGGATCTGGAATCAGCAGTCGGTAAAGTTAACTATCTGTTTAATTCTCTTACATCAGGTATGGAAAAAAACAATATAAGCCAGCTAAAAAAATGTGAAAAAATTGAAGCAGAAATAGACTTACTTGTAAAAAAAATCCGAACCTCTCATCTGAAACGACTTCAAAACGGGAACTGTATGCCGCTTTCGGGAGTAGTTTTTGCCGATATCGTCCTGCATCTTGAAAGGATAGGGGATCTCCTTTACGGAATATCAAGAAACCTATTAGATATTAAAGATTAGTTAATTTAATAAACAGCATTAAAGAATCAACCTTCAAACACATAAAACTCGTAATTAAAATTTAAAAACATTCCCTGTCTCTCATTTTGCAGAACTCGCTCTCAAATTCAACTTCTACGGTAGAATGCTGCAGGTCCGGGGATCCTACAATTTCTTTTACCTGCCTTTTTATATCGGTAATTTCATCAGCAGTTGTATTATCTTTCACGACAATATGAGTTGTCAGCACATTGTTTAAACTATCAATGGACCATATATGAGTATGATGGATACCTATAACCTTATCTATTTTATGAATTTTATCTTCAATCTCTCTGATGCTTATTCCGGTGGGAACAGCCTGAAGGAATACAGAAAATGTCTTTTTCAGGTTGACCGCGACATTATACAAAATATAAATTGTGATAACAATTGAAAGTATGGGGTCCAGTATTGGGATATTTTTGAAAATCATTATGATGCTTATGATGAGAATAGCTGCCCAGCCCAGAATATCATCCAGAAGATGCAGGGTTATAATTCTTTCGTTTAAAGATCTTCCTCTCCTGAGACGCAAAGCAGCAATACCATTTATCACAACACCGCCTATCGCAAAAAAAAGCATCCCCTTAGCATTTGGTTGTTCGGGATCGAATATGCGTGGTATTGCTTGAGATAATACATAGACCGATCCAAGGATTAATATCAAACCATTTATCAATGCCGAAAGTAATGAATACCTTCTATATCCGTATGAATATTTTTCATCTTTCTTCTTCCTGGAATATTTTTCCAGCGCCCATGATAATCCAAGTGAGAAACTGTCCCCCAGATC
Organism: Candidatus Humimicrobiaceae bacterium; assembly: GCA_036514895.1. Lineage (GTDB taxonomy): Bacteria > Actinomycetota > Humimicrobiia > Humimicrobiales > Humimicrobiaceae > Hydromicrobium. The sequence goes on along the minus strand of DATBWH010000063.1, from coordinate 11,255 downwards.
ATGTAATGCATCGGATGTGATAGCAAGGCTGTTTGTCCATAGTCCCCCTATTATTTCAATAATAGTAAATCCCAGGTTCAAAAAGAATGCTATTCTTATATTTAAAGTGCTGTCCTGTTTGCTGTTATGATGGTGAGCTGCCATATTTTGTATCTAATTAATCTAAATTCTGTGCCTTAATAATGTTAGTTTAAAATTTATTTTTTGTTTTATTTGATTTTCTCGGCTAAATTTATCAAAGCCTCTTTCAGGGCTTTCTTACTTTTTTCTGATAGATTTTTGGAAGCAGCCTTACTTCTTTTGTATAAATTTTTTATCGCATCTTTTAAAGCATCTTTGCCCCTACCGGATAAATCTCTGGCCATAACCTCGCTTCTTTCAGAGATACCTCTGGTGGTGGCTTTGCCTTTTTCGGATAAACTCTCAAATGTATCCTCACTTTTTTCGAATATATCGTCAAAAGCATCTCTGCTTTTACTCAAGAATTTCTTCATTGCATCTTTTAAGACCACCTTATTTTTCTCAGACCAGTCTTTTGAAAAATATTTTAATGCTTCTCTACTCTTTTCGGACAGGTTTCTGAGAGCATCTTTCAACTCGGTCATACTTCTTTCGGATACTACCGGACAGGACGTAACTCCCCATATTCCGGGACCGGTATGGGCACTCATAATCGTAGTGACTTCAGTCAAAATCAACTCATCGATTTTGATCTTGTCATCTTCTCTTATCATTTTTTCCAGTTCCAGAGCCGGTTTGATATCGGAGCCATAAAAGATACCGATCTTTTTCTTGCCGGTATAAAAAGGATCTTTTCTTATTTGTTTATAAAGTTCGATAATAGAGTTCTTTTTACTGCCCACAAATTTCTTTAGCTTCACCTTGCCTTCACTTCCGATGGTAATTATTGGTTTAAGTCTTATCGACTTTGCTAAAAATTTTCCCAAAAATGGCGCTCTGCCTCCCCTGAATAAATATTCGAAATTTTCAAATGTAGCAAACATTTTACTTCTCTTTATTAAAAATTCTATAATGCTGTCTATCTCTTCTTCGCTTTCCCCTCTATCGGCGGCTCTTGCGGCTTCCAGAGCTATAAAACCAAGACTGGTGGCTGCAGTTTTGGAATCAATGACCTTGATTTTTACCTGAGGAAAAAATTTGCTTGCCTGATTTGCAGTATTCGAAGTTCCGGAGAGCTTTGAACTGACATGAATCGAATAAATCAGGGTCTTTTTTTCTTTTTCTACCAGATCCCTGTAAAGTTCAACAAAATCACCTACGGATGGTGTGGAAGTTCGGATTTTTACTCCCGCCTCCAGTTTCTCAAATACTTCACTACTGGTTATTTCTTTTCCTTCCAGATATAATTTTCCGCCAAATCCGATATACAGAGGGATTATTCTTATTTTATATTTATTTGCAAGTTTTTCAGGGATATCGGATGTGGTATCGGTCACTATTGCTATATTGTTCATAAATCTCCTTTTTTGGGGTTGAAATCCATTTTACAATATTCTATATAAAAAAATAGTATTTATTTAAATCCAGGTAATTTTTTTTGTAAAGTTAATAGCATTAAAAGATTTTTTATTATATCATATTTGACAATTAAGACAGGCAGTTTAGAGACTATAATAATTATTCAAATTTTAAAAAAGTTCCGGAGGAAAATAATGGATCATAAGAGAAATAAATTTTATTTAATCTTATTAATACCAGTAATGGTTATTATCTTTATATCAGTGATCCCGCTTTCGGGATGGGTGAAACAATCAGATATTTACAGTCAAACATCAGATTTGCCGATTCTCGCAGGAGGGACCAGGCCGGTTGCAATAATGGTCGAAAATAGTTTTGCAGCCAGGCCCCAGTCCGGACTTAATCTTGCTGATGTGGTATTCGAAATCGTTGACGAATATGGCATTACGAGATTTATTGCTATCTATAATTCAAACAATGCCCTTCAGGTTGGACCGGTAAGAAGTACAAGACCTTATTATGCAGAAATTGCACGGGGTTTCGATCCTATTTATGCTTTTTTTGGTACTTATCCTGAATGTTATGGAGTTGTAGAAGATATGGGGATGTACGTTTTAAGTGCAATGTCGGACAGATCGGGGAACAGCTCGATTACCGGACAGGCACCATACTGGAGAGACTGGAACAGAAGCTCAATCCAGGAACACACAGCTTTTATGTCGGTGGCAAGTTTAAGGGAAAAAGCCGGGCAGATTGGTTATCCTCTGGAAGGTAATGATATTCCATTTTCTTATAAAATGGACGCACCGGAAACAGCCAGGGGAAATATTACAAATATTCATGTTGATTTCTCGACTCATGCATACGCTCCGCGCGGTTTTGATTTGAATTATATTTACAATAGAAGCGGCAATTATTATTTGAGGAATATGGGGGGCAAAGCCCATCTGGATTATAATACCGGTCAGCAGATCGCTGTAAAGAACGTAGTCGTGATGGTCACCGATATACAGGGACCTCTGGATAAGTCTGGGCATATGGCTGTCAGGACTACAGGGAATGGATTAGCTTTTATATTTCAGGACGGCAACGCTATTCAGGGAAGCTGGCAGCGTGGAAGTATTTATGAACCTTATGTATTTAAAGATGGCAGCGGCAATATAATTTCATTCAATGGCGGTTCGACCTGGATCGCAGTGGTTCAGGGTGCAGAAAAAGTCAGTTTCCAATAGTTTGAACTGGCATTGATTCTTTTTTAAAATCGAATATATTTATAATACATACTCAATCATAGAAAATTTTAGCGTTTTTAAAACACTGCTAAAAATTTAAAGCAGTCTCTTTTCCCCCTCAATTTTCTGAATATCAGTGATATCCTGGCTGACTTCCAGACAACCAGTATAATTATCTTTATTATCATAAACAGGAAAGTATCTTATATATATAAGCCGACTATTTAAATTAATCCAGAATTCAGCCACTTTCCTTTTTTTAGCCTTAAAGTCATCAAGTATTTGCTGTACTTTATCCAGACTTTTTTTAGGATGACAGTTTTGTACCTTTAAACCAATTATTGAAGGTGATCTCTTGAATATTCTGCTTTCCAATTTATTGAAATATCTTACTTCATCATTTTTACCAATAAAAGTCATGTCGATGGGTAAGCTATCAAGTATAAGCTCAATTTCTTCTGTGCTCAGGCTACCCGTTTTAAATTTTAAAAATTCATTATCATGCATATAACCTCCTTATATTTATTATGGTTTTATTATTCTAATAAAATATGAGATATTTTATCAATGCCGGAAACAAAATTCAAAACCTCTCAATATATAAATAGGTATTAGTCGGACTATTTGCAAATTTACTCGGAATCTTTTGTCTCTAAACTGATGTTCCACATTGACTGCGCTTTTCTCCAGTGAAAAGCAAAGAGAGGTATTGCTATCACTACAAGCAGCACCCCTCTCAGCAAATCTTTAAATGCCAGATCCTTTGCACTCTGAATGGAGGCATCTATCTCTTCTTCGGCCAACCGGTTTATTTCCTCTTCGGATAAGTCCGGATATTGTTCCGTCGAATACATTGCCACGATACTGGATCTTGTCATGTAAGTCGTAGGTCTTATGTAATTTATCGTACCGTTATAAACCATGATCAACCCTACTATAAAAACTATAATGGCAATAATGCAAACGATATATAGGTAAATCTCTCTAAAATAAACTCTCCTTGTCACTTTCAACCTCCTTTGTTATAAAAAATTAATATAAATTATAACTTTAAATTGAAGACATGCCAATTTTTAAGATGATTTTAATGACTTAAAATAAAAAGTTTAATATAATTTTTAATCATGTCTGTAATAAAAATCTTAAAAAACAGAAATTTCATTTTTATTTTAGCTTTTGCACTGGGGTTTCTTATTGGTGATAGTGCAGGAACATGGATAAAGCATCTGGCAATCCCCGCACTTGCAATCGTGATGGTTGCCTCTCTGATACAATTCCCATTTGAGAATTTTTTGAATTTCAAATCTCTTATTAAACCGGCTTTATATTCGATACTTGTGTGTTATTTTATCTTTGGAGCGGTAGTATTACTCCTGGCAAAATTGCTGATACGGGATAACCAGCTATGGATCGGCTTTGTTCTTTTAGCATGCGCACCTCCAGGAGTGGCGGTTCCGCCTTTTACTAAAATACTGGGAGGAGACGAAAAGTTCTCTATCATTGGCATGGTTTCAACATATATCGCCATCATGGCTATCTTCCCACTTGCCGGTATCATTTTTATAGGAAGTAATTTTGTCCAGCCGTTAAAGCTGATCATCCTATTTGTTGAAGTAATCATAGGACCGATGATCGTATCGCAGATTCTTATCAGGTTTAAATGGGACAAATATATTACCAGACATAGAGGAACCATAGTCAACTGGGGATTGTTTGTAATAATTTTTGTAGTAATTGCGTTAAATAGAAATTTATTTTTTAAAGATTTAAAAGTTCTGGGAATTATTTCTCTGATCTCTCTTATTTCGATTTTAGGCTTATGGTTACTATTGAATTTAATTCTTAAAAAATTAAAGTTCAAAAGTTCGATCAGGAAAAGTCTTGTTCTTTTCGGTACCGTAAAAAATGGCCCCTTTGCGGCTACTATGGCCCTCAGCCTGTTTAGTGAAAAGGCTTCTGTCCCCGGGGCGATCTTTAGTATCTTTTTAATAATTTATCTTATAATTCTTAGTTTTACAGCAAGAAAGAATGAATGAAAATAGCTTTTTTGACTTAAGCTTAAATGCTCTGGTAAAATTAAAAACGTGGGCGGTTAGCTCAGACTGGTTAGAGCGCTGCGTTGACATCGCAGAGGTCATTGGTTCAAATCCAATACCACCCACCATACCTTAATAATAAATAATTTATTTATTATTCCTTTTGACAATATTCTGGCTTCTCAGTATGATTTACCGAAAAAAAGGATTTAAAAATAATTAATAATAATAAAGTAAAAATGAATTCAGTAATAAGCATAGAAAATATTAAAAAGACTCTTGGAAATCGGGAGATTTTAAAAGGAATAAGCTTTACCGTTGAAAGAGGAGATATCTTTGGTTACCTTGGCCCTAATGGAGCCGGTAAGACTACCACTATAAGGATACTTCTCGGTTTGTTTCAAGCTGATTCGGGTAAACTGGATATTCTGGGACAGGATATCAGTCTTAGTGAAACTCGAAGAAAAATAGGTTTTGTTCTTGATTCAGATGGTCTCTATGAAAGTATGACAGCAGAAGAGAATATGATGTATTACTCACAAATCTATGGGTTGCCTAATGCCGGGGAAAGAATCGATAAACTCCTGCGCATGATGGATCTTGAGGATAGGTGCAAAGATAAAGTGGGCACCTACTCCAGAGGAATGAGACAGAGGTTGGCTCTTGCCAGGTCTCTGGTACATAATCCGGAGGTTTTGATTCTGGATGAGCCTACAGCCGGAGTTGACCCATCAGGACAGATTGAAATAAGACAAATCATGCTTGATATAGTACATAAAGAAAATAAAACTATTTTCTTGAGTTCCCATAATCTCGACGAAGTACAGCGGATCTGTAATCGTATTGCTCTTATAGACAGGGGAGAAATAAAACTCTATGGTGAACTCGAGAACTTACGCCAGAAAATGGGCAGCGGTGCAGTGATAATCGAAACTGTTCAAAATATTCCGGATTCCCTGATGACCGAACTAAAAAGCCTACCTTACCTGGGACTGAAAGAAAAGAAGGAAAGAACTCTTATTTTCTCACCCCGGGAAGGAACGGAAATATCGGATATAATCGGCTTTCTTTCCAGCCGGGGTGTAAAAATTGAGGAAGCAGTAAAAAAAGAAGCATCTCTTGAAGAAATGTATGCAGCTATTTTAAAAGAGGTCGAACTATCATGAGAGAAACTTATCTGGTTATCTTAAACAGCATTAAAAACAATCTTCGTTTAAAAATTGTGCTAATTGTTTATATAGCTGTGACAATAATGTGTGTTCTGGGTATAACAATAGCTTTATATTTTTTCCTTATAGCCCCGGAGATGAAAACAGGACTCCCGGATAAATCAAAACCGGAGCTCTATCTCGGTTTGATTATGTATAGTACCTGCTTTATCAGCCTGGGGATAAATCTAAATTCTCTTGCCTTCCAGTCCATGACCAGAGAAAAGTCGCGGGGGAACATTGAATCGCTCCTGGCTACCCCGCTCGAAGCTAAAAGTATCTGGATTGCTAAGAGTATAGCTATTTTTATACCAGGCTTGATACTGGGAGAAGTCCTTACACTTATTACCCTGATTGCCGTCAACTATATATACTTTGTTCCTGAGATAGGTTTTATTTTTAATCCATGGTTAGCCGTCAGCAGCTTTCTGGCTGCTCCGCTTATCTATTTATGCCTGAGTCTCCTTATCCACTTTATCGGACTTACAGGAAAACCAGCTACCGGTAATATTATTGTCCAGATCTTTTTACCTGTTATGATCTCACTGATGATAAATCTTGCAGTTCGCAATATTCTGGATATCACTTCATGGTCCTTTACTCTGGCTAACCTCGGAATAGCTGTCTTAATCGCTATTATAGTTATTTTTCTGCTGCCTCGTCTTACCAGAGAGAGAATAGTCTTATCACGTTAGGAGTCCTGTTTTGCGAAGAATCAGTATTGTCTTTCATAGAGATTTCACGGAACTAAGGCAAACCAAAGCCTTTATGATTATAGTCATTGTATTTACTGTAATCACAATCACTGCTGCTTTAGTTGGCGGATTTACTTTAAAAAATCAGGAATGGCTGAGAGTAAAAGCAGCTATGCCCTTATTAGAACTGATCATAAGTCTCATCACTTACTTCCTGCCGCTGTTCATCCTTATTACCTTTATATGGGCCTTTGCCAGCTTTCCTATTATAAAAGAGAAGGTTAATGGGAACATTGAATCACTTTTAGCCACCGCCCTTGATCCAAAAGAAATCTGGATAGGTAAAAGTATTGCTATCTTCCTTCCCGGATTCATAATTTCTATCGTCTCTATATTTATAGTACTACTTGCAATAAATCTTATTGCTATACAGCCAGTGACAGGAATTTTCTTCTTTCCCGTTCCAATGTTGATTACTAGTTTCATTATTAATCCTCTGCTGTTTTTTGGGTTGCTTTTATTTATTGTACTTTTTTCTTTAGCTAATAATCCCGATCTAGCAATAGCACCCTCCTTTATAGTCGGATTTGGCTTGATGATGGGAATCCCGTTAGGGGTGGCTACAGGTGCAGTAAACCTGGCATCCTGGAACTTTTTATTATGGTATACTGCGGGGACCTTAGTTATCTGGGCACTAGTTTGCTATTTTTCCCGTCTTCTTACCAAAGAAAAAATAGTCCTATCCAGTAAAGGGGATTAAATTTAATTCATTTTTTAAGATTATTTTGTAATAGCCTTTAAGAATAAAGCAGGTAATTCCTTTTCGAGTTCCGGATTTTTCTCAAATTTTGCTGCAGCATTTGGATTGCCTGAAAAATAATATTGAATGATCTCCAGAAAGATGCTTATTGCCTGCGTAGAGACTGAATTATCGAGTAACCCCTCTTTTTTCCCATCTTCGACAAGATCATATATCTGGTTCTCTATTTTTTTATTGATTTCTTCTGCTGCTTTCTCTTCGTGAATATTGCTCTCGATGTATTTAGGACGGAAATGATTTATAAGATCTTTTAGAAAATTAATTTTGAATGAGAATAGTTTTTCAAATTTGATCTTTATGGAGACCTGACTTCCCATAATTTGTTTTATTCCAAGGAAACTATCATTTAAAAGCTTTTTCAATAATACTTGTTTTAGGTTTTCCTTGCTTTTAAAAAAATTGTATATAGATACTTGCGAAACAGAAGCTTTTTGGGCAATCTCTGCAATAGTAACCTTATTATAACCGTATTGGTTAAAAAGCTCTTTTGCTGCTTTTAATATAGAATCCTTTTTTTGTTGACGCCTTCTTTCAAATCCATTCATTAAAAACTCCTGATATTTTAATAATTTATGAAATTTATTTACTATTTTAATACATAAATATTGATTTTTCAAATAAATTCGGTTAAAATATAAAACTTATTGGTTAAAATATTTAAAAATATAAGTAAAAACCCAATAAAATAGAGATTAGGAGATAAATAAATTATGGAAAGCATTATCAGAACGGATCATTTGACCAAACATTATGGTAAAGTTCATGCTTTAAATGATGTATCAATATCTATCAAAAAAGGAGAAATCTATGGTTTTCTTGGGCTCAATGGTGCAGGTAAGAGTACGACGATTTTATTACTTCTCGGAATAATACACCCTACTTCAGGCGCTTCATTTTTATATGGAAAGAAAGTCAGTGCGGGAAATAACAGGTTATGGAAAAAAGTAGGATATCTTCTGGAAAGACAATATTCATATCCTGAACTTACAGTCATTGAAAATCTTGAGATCATGCGCCGCCTGCGTAATATATCTGATAGAAAATCAATAGGCACTATTATTACCAGACTAAAACTAGAACCATATAAAGAGGTAAGAGCAAAGAACCTATCCCTGGGTAATGTCCAGCGTCTTGGCCTGGCAAAGGCACTTTTGCATAATCCTGATATTTTAATTTTGGACGAGCCTGTAAATGGTCTGGACCCGGCCGGAATTGTAGAAATACGGGAGCTGTTGAAAGATCTTGCATCCAGTCGTGGAGTCACGATATTCATATCAAGCCATATACTGGGAGAAATATCAAGACTTGCCACAAGAATTGGAATCATTCATGAGGGCATGTTAATACAGGAATTAGACACAAATGAACTGGAGAACCTTTGTAAAAAACGGCTTGTTCTTGATACTGATAATAAAAAAGCTGCCAGATTAAAGCTTCTTGAAAACGGATATTCTGTAGATATATCCAAAGAAGGGTTACTGGAAGTAAAAGGGGATGATGCGATAAGACATCCAGAAAATATCGCAAATATTTTAGTATATGCAGGTCTTCCGCCAAAGTTACTGAAAGTGAAAGAGGAAAACCTGGAGTCATATTTTTTAAGAGCAATCAGAGTGATTGGAGGAGATATAAAATGAAAGGTATTTTATCTGCTTTGTGGGTCGAAAGCCTCAAAGTACGCAGGTCAAGAATATTTCCGATAACAATTCTGGCTTTTGCTTTTATGTCTATTTTCATGGGGCTTTTAATATTTATCGCAAAGAATCCCGAACTGGTCAGCAAGCTTGGCCTGCTTGGCACCAAAGCAACCTCTTTTGGGGAACAGACTGATTGGCCGGCATATTTTAATCTGTTCATGCAGATAGTCAGCATGATAGGGCTAATAGGATTCGGATTTGTGACAAGCTGGATCTTTGGAAGAGAATATTCCGATCGTACCATAAAAGATATACTTGCATTGCCCGTTTCCCGGCATGTCATTGTTTTATCGAAATTAATTGTAACGGCCATCTGGTGCCTTTTACTTACCCTCGTTTTGTTTGCTGTCGGGCTTGCGGCGGGATGGATGATTCATATCACTGGATGGTCGGGGGAACTTGCCCTGCGAAGTTTTTATACCGTTATTATGACTTCTATTCTCACCATACTGCTCTGTCCCACCGTAGCTTTTTTTGCAAGTTATGGCCGGGGATACTTGCCGCCTATTGGTTTTGTGATAGTCACTCTTATAACCGGGCAGTTCATTAATGCGCTGGGTCTTGGGCATTATTTTCCCTGGATTATCCCTTCTCTTTATAGCGGAGCTGCCGGAGCGGAGGGACCGCATTTGGAAATTATAAGTTACATTATTCTTTGTTTCACAAGTTTAGCCGGACTGTTTGGAACACTTGCATGGTGGCGATTTTCGGATCAAAACTAAAAATTTATTCTTATAAGATCAACAGAAATCTATTTGGATTTTAAATATTCATGTGCCGTTTTGAGTTCATCCATTATAGCAATATGCTGAGGGCATTTTTCCTCACACTGGCCGCATTCAATACACTGAGATGCATCCATTTTATTATAACAAAACCAGGACTCGTATCCTTCTTTCAAGATTTCGGGATCACTTCTAAATGCACTATTATATTGCCATAAGACTCCGGGAATATCTACTCCGGATGGGCAGGGCATGCAGTATGAACATCCTGTACATTTTATCTTTAACTTTTTATCGTAAAGTTTTTTTACTTCTTTAAAAGTCCGCGCTTCATTTTCTGTCATTGAGTTTGGAAATGCTTTCTCAAATATCTTAATATTTTCCTTTAACTGTTCCATGGTACTAACACCGCTCAGGATTATTGTCACTTCCGGAAAATTGGCGAGCCACCTGAATGCCCATTCGGCCGGAGTTCTCTTTATCCCTGAACTACTCCATTTTTCCACGATATCCGGTGGGACATTTTCTGCCAAAAGTCCCCCGAGCAGAGGTTCCATAATAACAACTCCGATGCCTTTGGATGCAGCATATTTCAATCCTTCCACTCCAGCCTGAAAGCGCTCTCCTATATAGTTGAGTTGAATCTGACACATATCCCAGCTATTTGAATCTATTATCTCTTTAAAGAGCTCCAGGTCATCGTGAAATGAAAATGCCTTATATTTTATCTTTCCTTCTTTTTTAGCATTATCAAGTTTATCCAGAAGCTTAAACTTTTTTATATTTTCCCAGCAATTCTTATTAATTCCATGTAGCAGATAAAAATCGACATATCCTGTTTGAAGTTTTTTCAAAGACTCGTCCAGGAGAGTATCAAAGTCCTCCTGTTTTTTCACCTTATCTACCGGACACTTTGTTGCTATAAAGACTTTCTCTCTCAAACCTCCATTTAAGGCTTTGCCAAGAGTTGCTTCGCTATCTTTATAAACATATGCCGTGTCAAAATAATTTACTCCATTTTCCAGTGCATACCGTATCATCTTAATACTTTCTTGCTCATCTGTTATGCTTTTACCGGTTTCATCCTTTTTTTTGGGGAATCTCATACATCCCATACCGAACCTTGATACTTTTATGTTTATTTTTGGAAATATTGTATATTGCATAAGCCCACAATCTCCTGATTTTTTTTATATAATTTTAGATGTTGATCATTTCCTAAGTACATAATGTGGCTGGGGAGGAAGGATTTGAACCCTCGATCACGGGACCAAAACCCGTTGCCTTACCACTTGGCTACTCCCCACCGAAGCTAATAAATTTTATATCAGAATTATTTAAAATTCAAACTTAAATGGATATT
>DATBWH010000062.1:0-15749 GCA_036514895.1 Candidatus Humimicrobiaceae bacterium | reverse complement strand
GCCTTCAAAGAGGCGATGAAGTCATCACTATAGGAGGATTTCACGGAAGGATCAAAGATATAAGGGAAGATGCGCTTATAATAACCATTGCAAGCGGTGTTGACGTAAAAATAAATAAAAGCGCAGTTTCGAAAAAACCAGCGCAGCAGTAAAGTATGAGAAACAAGAAAGTTCATATAACTATTATTATAATCTTTATAATAATAGTTGGTGTAAGTTTTTATTATATATTTGCCAGACCGATAAATCTGGGTCTCGATCTTAAAGGCGGTACCCAGATAATTTTAAGACCCACAGAAGCAGGAGCTGAGGAAGTAACCTCTGAAAAATTAGAACTTGCTATTGATAAAATCAGAGATAGGATAGATAGTCTTGGTGTTTCGGAACCGCTTATTACTAAAGATTTATCCAACAATATTGTAATCCAACTTCCAGGTGTAAAAGACCCTGAGAGAGCGGAAGAAATCATAGGAAAGACAGCACAGCTTGAATTCAGGCTGGTTACAGGAACATTTATTTCTAAAAAAGATCAGACATGGAATCTTGTAAAATTTGATCCTGAAGAAGGGGATTTGATAATCGATCCCGATGCTGGAGGAGTTATACTTGTTGATGATATAAATGATTTTATTAATGGAAATCCTTATACAATAATTGGTGAGTTACTGGTTGACTCTGTAAGTGAAGAAAAACTACTTATTGAATATATTGAAGAAGAAAACCAGGAGGAAGATGCAAGTACAGAGGATACGGGTGATTCCCAAAGCAGTGCCGCTACCACCATAGATCCGGAAAAAATCATAGGAAAAATAATCTATAACTCAGAAACAGGGGAACTGCTTCTGGTGAACTATAATGACGGTGGCGAAATCGGAGAAATACTTGTCTATTCCGCAAACGGTGCAGCAACATTGGTCGGGCCAGTTCTTATGAGAGGGGAAGATAGTCTTGCAAAGGCAGCAGCAGGGTACGATAGTAATGGAGAAATAAGAGTTGCCTTAAGTTTTAAAGATGAGGGAATAGAGATATTCAAACAAATCACTACGGAAAATATCGGCAGGAATCTTGCGATAGTATTGGACGAAGAAATTAAATCCGCACCTTATATAAGGGTCCCAATACCAGATGGAAACGCAGAAATTACTGGTATCGATAGCCTGGAGGAAGCAAAGAATATCGAGATTGTACTGCAGTTTGGAGCATTACCAGTGAATCTGAAAATAGAGGAAAGCAGCACAGTCGGTCCTACACTGGGAATGGATTCTTTGAACAGGGGTCTGTATGCGGGGATAATTGGATTTGTTTTAATTATTGTATTCATGTTCTCTTTTTATAGAGGCCTTGGATTATACTCTTCTCTGGGTCTCGTAATTTATGTCATATTATTCTGGGGTATAATCTCGGCAATAGGTGCGGCACTTACACTACCGGGGATTGCCGGAATTATTCTGACCATAGGTATGGCGGTAGATGCCAATGTCATAATTTTTGCAAGAATAAGAGAAGAAGCGGCTAAAAATAAATCTACAAGAACTGCTATTGGATTTGGTTTTAAAAATGCATTGAGGACCATTGTCGATTCCAATGTCACTACTTTAATCACTGCAGCTGCATTATACAGATTTGGGACAGGGCCGATAAGAGGTTTTGCCGTTACATTAAGCCTTGGAGTGGTTATAAGTATGGTGATAAGTCTCTTGTTTACAAGATCTCTGATGTTTCTGATGTCAGGATTCTCAAGGTTTGCAAAACCTGGTTTTTTGGGAATTAAAAGAGAGAGCGGTAAATAGTGCTGAAATTTAGAAATTTTTATTTTGATTTTATCGGTAAAAGAAAAATATGGTTCATTATCTCCCTTGCTGTAATACTGGCGGGTGTAGCTGGTTTCTTGATCAGGGGAGCAAGCTTCAATCTGGGCATCGATTTTCTAGGCGGGTCTCTTATCGAGGTGGAATTTTCAAGAGACACAAATATTTCCGAGGTTCGAGATGTCATCAGCGATATAGGACTTGGGAATGCAATAATTCAGCAAACGGAGTTCCAGACAACTGAGTCAAACAGATTTATAATTAGGACCACACCCATAGATTCGGAAACCAAAAATGAGATGATTGATTTACTGGATGAAAAAATAGGTTTGACTGGATCTCCGCTTCAAGATCGGACCGTAGATCCTGGCTTCAGTAAACAAATAACCAGATATGCTTTAATAGCTATTGCTTTAAGTTTTATTGGAATTTTAATATATGTATGGATAAGATTCGAGTTCAGATTAGGGGCTTCGGCGATCCTGGCTCTGATTCATGATGTGCTGGTGACCGTAGGAATATATGCAATTTTGAACCGTGAAATAAATACTTCTACAATAGCTGCCATACTTACTATAATCGGATATTCCATAAACGATACAATTGTCGTTTTTGATAGAATAAGAGAGAATACCCCACTTAGCGGCAGATTTGGCTATAGCAAAATCATAAATAATTCCATAAATACCACTTTGTCAAGATCCATAAATACCTCCCTTACCACATTGATTCCAATTCTTTTACTTTTTATACTGGGAACTACAGCATTGAGAGATTTTGCAATGGCTCTTACGATAGGGATAATAGCCGGAACATATTCTTCTATATGCATTGCAAGTCCTCTTCTAGTGGTATGGAATAACAGATTTCCAAAATATAAGAAATAACAATGACGAATTTTCCTGCTAAATGGCAATGCAGAAAGATCGGAAAAGAAAACAAAAAAATATCAAATAAATTGGGCTGCAGCCAGTTTCTTATAAATATTCTTGCCGGAAGAAATATATCCAGCGAAAAAGAAATAATATCTTTCATAAATCCAACTCTCAAAGATATGCATGATTGCATGATGCTTCCGGATATCGAACAGGGTATCAAAAGGGTAAAGGAAGCAATTCAAAGAAAAGAGAATATTCTAATTTTTGGAGATTATGACGCAGACGGGATAATAAGCTCTTCGATTATGTATAAATTCTTTAAAGATCTGGGTCTGGATGCAGAAGTCTATATTCCTGACAGATTCAATGAAGGTTATGATTTGAATCTTGATTTTTTCAAGAAGATATTTGCTGAAGGTAAATACAGTCTGATGATATGCGTGGACTGCGGTACAAATAGTCAGGAAGTTCAAAAATTCATTGGTGGTAACAGAGGGCTGGATGTGATAGTCTGTGATCATCATATTCAATCCGTTGATCTCGATACGAAGCAGGAAAATTACATCATAATAAATCCCAGGATAAAAGGTTCAATCTATCCTTTCAAACATTTAAGCGGTGCAGGTGTTACTTTTAAATTTATTATAGGTATCTTAAGAGAGCTGGAAGATACTCATAAGAAAGAATTCAGCAGAGACTATCTTACCACTCTGCTGGACTTGGTTGCCATATCTACAATTGCGGATCTGATGCCCCTGGTTGATGAAAACAGGATAATTGTCAGGAAAGGGCTGGAGTTACTCAAGAGAACCATAAATCCCGGACTCAAAAAGATGATTAACGCAGTAGTAAAGGACAAAAAAGATATAGATGAATATGATATAGGATTTATTGTAGCTCCCAGGCTGAATGCAGCCGGCAGAATTAAAAATGCCAGAAGCAGTTTCGATTTATTGACCGGTGAGGGGGATGTTTTGGACGAACTGCTGAATGGTCTAAACTCCTATAATGAAGAAAGACAGAATATCCAAAAAAAAATATTTACCGAAATAATCAGCAGTCATGATTTCGATAAGATCGTAAAAGAAAAAAGAATATTTATAGAAAAATCAAAAGAATGGAACGAAGGGGTACTCGGGATCGTAGCTTCGGATATTGTAAAAAAATTCAATATTCCTGCAATTTTATTCAAGGAATCGGAAGATAAACTTAAAGGTTCCGGAAGAAGCACGGATAAATTCGATTTATACGAAAACCTGGTTTCCTGCAGTGACCTCTTTGATAATTTCGGCGGACACAGGACAGCTTGCGGCATAAGCATGAATATTTCAAGTTTCGAAACCTTTCATAAGAATATGGTGGAGATTGCACAAAAAAATATTAGTATCGGTGATATCGAAAAGAAGTTTTTCTATGACCTGGAACTTGATTTCCGAGATATAAATGAGAAATTATTGGAAGAAATCTATTTATTGAAGCCCTGTGGAATAGGCAATCCCCAGCCAAGTTTTGTAACCGGAGATTGTGAAATAGTAAGTTTTTATTATTTGATAGAAGAAACACATGTAAGGCTAAAGCTTAAACAGACCGGAACGATACTGGATGCTATAATGTTCAAAATAGATAAAAAAAATAAAGAGAAGATAAAAGCAGGAAAAAAGATCAATATTTTATATAAAATCGAAGAGAATATATGGGACGATCTTAAAACAGTACAGCTGGTAATCCTTGACTTATTTTAGGGAAGTTGAAAATGTTCTATAATAATATTGATTTTATATTAAAGAACAAAAAAAGATGAACCTGGAACTGAATAAAAAAAACCAAAAGATCAACACGGATATTATATACAATAAGTTAATAAAAAAAATAAAGTCATATAATACGGATGTAGATGAACAGCTGGTCCAAAAAGCTTATCTTACATCGAAAAAATACCACCAAAATCAATATAGAAAATCAGGGGGACCATTCATCGTCCACCCTCTGGAGGTGGCAGGAATTCTGGCAGATCTTGAACTGGATCAGGTATCCATAATATCAGCCATTCTACATGATGTCATAGAGGATACGGATTATAGTTTGGATATGGCTAAGAAAGATTTCGGGCAAAAAATTGCCAATATTATAGATGGTGTCACGAAATTAGATAAGATTGTTTTTACCAGCAAAGAAGAGCAGCAGGTAAACAACATAAGAAAGATGATAATCGCAATGTCCGAAGATGTGAGGATAATACTGGTAAAACTTGCGGACAGACTTCACAATATGCGGACCTTATACCCGCTGGATGAAGAAAAAAGACGTATTAATTCTACCGAAACCCTCGAGGTTTATGCACCGATTGCACATAGACTGGGGATTTACCAGATAAAATCGGAATTGGAAGATTTAAGTTTCAAATATCTTTACCCCAAAGAATACGAGAAGATAAAAAATATGATCGACGAAAAACTTGAAGAAAGGAAATCGTTGATCGATGAGGCAATAAAGATAATCAGCAAGAAATTAAAAGAAGTAAAAATTTTGGCTGATATCAGCGGAAGGATAAAAACTTACTATAGTGTTTATAATAAAATCATCAAACAAAACAGAAAATTCGACGATATTTACGACATAATTGCAATAAGGATCATAGTAAACGACGTCAAGAACTGTTATGCCGTTCTTGGAATAATACATTCTTTGTGGAAGCCAGTACCGGGAAGGTTCAGGGATTTTGTGGCAAATCCAAAATTCAATATGTATCAATCTCTCCATACAACAGTTATTGGTGTAAAAGGTAAACCCGTCGAAATACAGATAAGAACATACGAGATGCATAAATTTGCAGAATATGGTATTGCGGCCCACTATAAATATAAAGAGGGCAGCCCCAAAAAACTCAGCGAGTTCGATAAGAGGGTGGCATGGATAAGGCAGATACTGGACTGGCAAAAGGAATTAAAGGACCCGCAGGATTATATGGAATCTTTGAAACTGGATTTATTCGAGGAAGAAGTCTTTGTATTCACTCCGAAAGGAAAAGTAATAAATCTTCCCAGAGGGGCCACTACAATTGATTTTGCTTATCAAATACACACCGATGTCGGACACAACATTATAGGTTCAAAAATAAACGGGATCATGGTCCCCATAGAGACTGTTCTGGAAAATGGCGACATTGTCGAGATAATAGTTTCTAGAACCAAGAAAGGTCCGAGCAGAGATTGGCTTAATGTGGTCAAGACTTCAAGCGCACGAAACAAGATAAAACAATGGTTCAGCAAAGAGCAGAGGCAGGAAACATACAACATAGGTAGAGATATAATGCTAAAGGTCCTGAGGAAAAACGGTCTTTCTTTTAAAAGCGTGCCGGCAGAGATATTTGATGAAGTCACAAAGGATATGAATTTAGGAAAAGTAGAAGCTCTATTCAGGAATATCGGATCTCATAAGATATCCGCTCACCAGGTCTTCACTAAAATAATAAAGAAATTAAGCCAGCAAGAACCTGAAAAAGAATTAACAATTGAAGATATACGCAGAAAAGAAGTCGTAAAGAAAGAATCGAGCGGTATTAAAGTAAAAGGCATGGAAGACGTACTGGTGACTATTGCAAGGTGCTGCAACCCGGTGCCGGGAGATAACATAGTGGGTTATATCACAAGGGGTAAAGGAATTTCGGTTCACAGGGTCGATTGCACCAACGTAAATGCTTCGATGAGTTCCGAAAAGCAAAGATTTATAGATGTTTACTGGGACAAAAAAGCTCCTTATAAATTTAATACCGAAATACAGATAGATGCTCTTGACAGGACAAAACTGCTGAGGGACATTACGAATATCATAAGTGAATATGACCTGAATATAGTAAGTGCAAATTCTTTAAGAACGGATAAAAGCGGTCACATTAAGTTCAGGTTCTTGATAGAGATCAGTAATAAATATATTCTGAAAGATGTCATCAACAATATAAAACAGATAGATTCGGTATATGATGTTTTCAGGATATTACCCAGAAAGTAAAACGTATTGAATCTAAAAAGATTAGAACTAGGATTTTTTAAAGTCAATTGTTATATATTGTCTCTGGAAAGTGTGAATATAATTATAGACCCGGGTGCCGATTTCGATATTATTAAAAGCAGTATTGAAGAAGACAGCATAAAACCGGACTTCATCTTAAATACACACGGTCACTACGATCATATAGGTGCTGTCGAAAATATAATCTCTAGTTATAAAATCCCGTTTTATATTCACGAATTTGAGGAACCGATCATTACAAATCCGGCCAAGAATTATTCTTCATTTTTCGGAGAAAATGAATTATCATTAAAAACTTATAATTTGATAAAAAACAAAGATTACGATTTTTTTACGGATCTTGGTATCGATATAATAAATGTTCCCGGGCATACTCCCGGTAGTATAATGATTAAAACAGGCAATTTTCTTTTTACCGGCGATTTGCTTTTTAAAGATGCTGTTGGGCGCACAGATTTACCCGGAGGGGATTCGAAGGAAATAAAAAGATCACTTGCGAAAATAAGAAAAATGAACGAGAAGTCAATAATATACCCGGGCCATGGTGAGATAACCAGTCTTGAATATGAGTTGAAATCAAATTATTATTTAAGTGACCACTTTTTAAAGGAAGGCAGTCAGAAAGAAAAAGGTGATTTGTTTTGGATATAAGTTCTCCAAGAGGTACTATAGATATTTATGGTGAAGACATAGATTATAGAAATTACATTATTAATACCGCACGAGAAATTTTTAAGATTTTTAATTTTGCGGAGATAATAACTCCTGCGTTTGAATATACACAGGTCTTCAGTAGAAGTATTGGTGAAAATACCGATATAGTTCAAAAACAGATGTATACCTTTCCTGATAAGAAAGGCAGGTCGCTTACCCTTCGGCCCGAGGGTACAGCATCAATCGTGAGGGCAGTTTTAGAGAATAAAATGTACTCCGAAAAACTTCCGCTCAAGCTTTTTTATATCGGGAATATGTTCAGGTATGAAAAGCCTCAGAAAGGAAGAATGAGGGAGTTCTGGCAGCTGGGAATAGAGTCAATCGGTTCTGATAACCCGATTATAGATGCCGAAGCCATCTGGATCCTGAATTTATTTTTTGAAAAGCTTGGATTCAAAAAATTGGTACTTAAGGTAAACAGCATCGGCTGCCGCAAGTGCCGTAAGAGATTTCTGGAAGAATTTAAAAAATATTTGAGACCCGGGGTAAATAAATTATGCAGTGATTGCCGTAAAAGGTTTAAAGAGAATCCCCTGAGGATTTTTGACTGCAAGAATGTCGAGTGTATTAAGGTTTTAAAAGGATCACCGGCTATATCCTATTACTTATGTTCCGAATGCAAGAAAAACTTCGAAGAAGTTTTAAAATGTTTAAAAATCCTTGATATAAAATACAGGGTCGATAAAAACCTGGTAAGAGGATTTGATTATTACACAAGGACCATATTCGAGATAATATCAGAGAACCTTGAGAGCGCACAGAATGCTGTGGGAGGCGGAGGAAGATATGATAACCTTATAGGTGAATTGGGAGGTCCGGATATCCCGGCTACAGGGTTTGCTGTTGGGATTGACAGGACGATAATACTCATGAGGCAGTTAAACATCGGTCATCCGAAGTCCGATAAAAAATCCAGGGTCTATCTTGTTGCAATGGACAGAAGTTCTCAAGAGTATTCTCTTGATATCCTTAAATATCTCAGAGGAAGAGAAGTGGTCTGTGATATTAACTTTAATATCAGGAATTTAAAAACGGAGATAAAGTGGGCAAGTGATAATGGTTATGATTTTATTATTATAGTCGGCGAAGATGAAGTCAAAACCGGAAATCTTACCATAAAAGATATTAAGAAATTCAAACAGTATAAAATCGACTGGAAAAACGAAACGGAAAAAATTATGGAAATCATAGGAGTGTAAGTAATGGTTAATTCTATTTTTAAGACCGCGATGAGGACTAATCTATGCGGAGAGGTTAATAAAGATTTAAAGGGCAAAGAAGTCACTCTGGCGGGCTGGGTCAACAAAAGAAGAGATCATGGTAAATTGATCTTTTTGGATCTGAGGGATTTTTCCGGTATCGTCCAGCTGATTTTCAGTCCTGATGAATATAAAAATTCTTATGAGACAGCCAGGGATATAAGGAGTGAATATGTCATCAGTATAAACGGAAAAGTCAGGATGAGGTCGAAAGAAACTATCAATCCTTCCATCCCAACCGGTGAGATAGAAATAGTGGTAAAAGAAATTAAAATACTGGGCATTTCAAAAACGCCTCCTTTTTTGCTTGAAGATAGAAATAAAGTCGATGAGAATACAAGACTAAAATACAGATATATCGATTTAAGAACCCCGGAAATGCAAAGAAATATCAGATTGAGGCATGCAATAGCTGCAGCTGCAAGGAAGTATTTTGATTCAAAAGGTTTTACCGAGATAGAGACACCCATAATGGCAAAAAGCACCCCGGAGGGTGCCAGGGATTTTCTTGTTCCTTCAAGGTTAAATCCCGGTAAATTTTATGCTCTTCCGCAATCACCGCAGCTTTTCAAGCAGATCTTGATGTTCTCAGGATTCGATAGATGTTACCAGATCGCGAGATGTTTCAGAGATGAAGACCTGAGAGCCGATAGACAACCGGAATTTACACAAATAGACCTTGAAATGACTTTCGTGGAGATGGAAGATGTAATGAATGTAATAGAAAATTTATTTTCTTACATTTTTAAAGAAGTACTGGGTAAAAAAATCGAGCTGCCATTAAAAAGAATCAGATGGAAAGACAGCATGGAAAGCTATGGTACCGATAAACCTGATTTAAGATTCGGACTTATCATAAAAGATATATCGGATCTATTAAGAAATAGTGAGATCAGGATCTTCAAGGATACCTTAAAAAACAAAGGGTGCATCAAATGTATAACAGTCGAAGACTCGTCCGTTTTTACCAGAAAGGAACTGGATAATCTTGTAGATACGGCAAAGAAATGCGGTGCAGGAGGACTTATATGGATAAAAATCGCAGAGGAAAAAAATTTTCAATCACCTGTATCCAAACTTCTATCAGATGCAGAAAAAGAAGCATTGATCAAAACTTTAGCCTTGAAAGAAAAAAATCTGCTGCTTATCGTTGCCGATGAATTTTTGACTGCGTGTCAGACTCTCGGAACTATTAGAAAGATTCTTGCGGGGAAACTGGGTTTGATAGATGAAGATGAGTTCAATTTTGTATGGGTATATGATTTTCCGTTATTCGAATGGGATAAAAACGAGAAAAGAATAGCGCCGATGCATCACCCTTTTACAAAACCTGATGAAAGCACAGTAAGTTTTCTGGAAAGCGAACCTCTTAAGGTCAAATCCAAAGCTTACGATATAGTTTTGAATGGCACAGAGATAGGCGGGGGTTCCATAAGGATAAATGATGTCAATTTACAAAAAAAAGTATTTAGAATATTGAATATCGATGAAAAAAGGATAAAAGAAAATTTCGGGTTTCTTACCAGAGCGATGGAGTATGGTGCTCCTCCGCATGGCGGCATAGCACTGGGGATGGATAGGCTGATTATGCTTTTGGGAAAACTTAATAGTATAAGAGAAGTGATAGCTTTTCCAAAGACACAATCAGCTGTGTGTATGCTCACCGGTTCGCCTTCGAATGTCACGGAAGAACAGTTGAAAGAGGTCTCCATTAAAATAGTGGAAGAAGAAAATAGGTAGTGAATTTATCCATTATCCGCCAAAATTGGCTAAATCCGGCTTTATTGAATAAACTATTCAATTATGATAACATCTTTCTGGGTACTCTATTTATATCGTAATTAAAGTTAAATTTTTGTGCCAACAAATTTACATTGGAAGCTCAAACTTTAGCTGTAGCGTAAATGCCCATATTTACTTAGTGGGACTTATAAAGCAGACAGGAGGGCATCCACCTGCTGAGAGCAGGGCGCAAAAAACTTCCTCTAGTTACGACTAAATGGAGTATCCATTTTATTATCAAATATCAATCTTAAATTAATTTTATGGATATAAGAAAGGTATTTCTGGATTATTTCAAGAAACACGATCACCTGATATTTCCTTCATCCGGCCTTATACCGCAGGATGATCCCAGTGTACTTTTGACGACCGCAGGAATGCAGCAATTCAGACCATATTATCTGGGAATTAAAAAACCTCCGGCAAAGAGGATCGCTACCGTACAAAAATGTTTCAGGACAAGCGATATTGATAAGGTAGGTTATACTGATAGGCATCTCACATTCTTTGAGATGCTGGGTAATTTTTCATTCGGGGATTATTTTAAGAAGGAAGCGATAGAATATGCTCTGGACTTTATTGTAAATACACTAAAAATTTCCTCGCAAAAATTAAGCGTGGCCGTATTTGAAGGTGACAGTGATATACCGGCGGACCTGGAATCCATCGAATACTGGAAAGAAAACGGAATAAGCTCTGATAAAATATATAAATTCGGGAAGGAAGAAAATTTCTGGGGTCCTGCAGGGGAAACAGGTCCCTGCGGTCCATGTTCCGAGATATACTATGATTTTGGTAAAGAGCACGGATGCGGTAAAAAAGATTGCGATCCTAATTGCGATTGCGGCAGATTTCTTGAAATATGGAATCTTGTTTTTACGCAATATAATTTCAATGGGGAAAAGTATGATGAATTGCCGGAAAAGAATATAGATACCGGTATGGGTCTGGAGCGGATAATGGCGGTAATTGAAGGGACACCTTCGGTTTTTAAGACATCTTTATTTGAAATGATAATAAAAAAAATAGAGGAGATATCAGGGAAAAAGGATTTTTTTAAAAAGAGCGGAAACCAGGATGCAGTATTTAAAAAGAGTGCAAGGATAATAGCCGATCACACAAGAGCTATTTACTTTTTGATTTCAGATGGAGTGACTCCTTCTAATCTGGGAAGAGGTTACATTTTAAGAAGAATAATCAGGAGAGCAATAAGATTTAGCAGATCGATAGGAATCAAAGGTTATTTCTTGAATGATATAGGTCAGCTGGTAATAGGAGAATATTCAAAAACATATCCCGAACTCCTGGCGAAAAAAGATTTTGCTTTTAAATTGGTACGGGATGAAGAAAAGAGATTTACGGAAACATTAAAGGAAGGCAGTAAGGTACTGGCTGGTAAAATCAGCGGCATCAAAAAGAATAAAGGGGGAAACCTTGATCCTGAGGATGCTTTCAGACTTTATGATACATATGGATTTCCAGTTGAATTGACAGTAGAAATATTGAATGAAAATGATCTAAAGCTGGATATAGAAAAGTTTTATGGTTATTTGAAGAAACACACTGAAAAATCAAGGGGAAAGGTCTTATTTGATAAAAAAATTGATAAAAATCTGGAACTGTACAATAAGATAAATAAAAATTTTGATGTGACATTTGTCGGGTATCAAAAGAATTTACTAAAGACAAAAATTGAAAATATCATAAAAATCGATGATTCCGGCAACAAAGAACTGGTATCCTCGTTGTCCCAAGGAGAAAAAGGTGAATTGATTTTAATGGAAACTCCATTTTATGGTGAAAAAGGCGGTCAGATAGGAGACAGGGGTGCTATTAAAAAAGGAGATAATATATTTATAGTCGAAGACAGCACGATTCCGGTTGAAGGTATTTATACTCATAAGGGGATTTTAAAGAAAGGTCAACTAAAGGCAGGCGATGAGGTGAATGCGGAAGTAGACCATATTTATAGAAAGAATATAAGCAGAAACCATACTGCGACCCATCTTCTTCACTGGGCATTGAGGCATGTATTTGGCAGTGAAGTAAAACAGGCCGGTTCTTTTGTGGGAGAGGACAGGTTCAGATTCGATTATTCTATTTATAATGCGCCAGTCAAAGATAACCTTAAAAAAGTGGAAAGAATGATAAATGAGAAAATTCAAAACAATGACACCGTGCGATGCTTTGAGACCACAAGAGAATTTGCGGAAGAAATAGGAGCGATGTCCTTATTTGGTGAAAAGTATGGTAAATTCGTAAGAGTGGTGGAGATAGATAATTACAGCAGGGAATTGTGCGGCGGTGTCCACGTCACAAGAACAGGGGATATAGGTATATTTAAGATCACATCGGAAACAAGCGTTGGTGCCAACCTGAGAAGAATAGAAGCTGTAACTGGTATGTATGCATATAATTATCTGGAAGAAAAGGAAGAGATATTGAACAGGGTATCTTCCAGCCTGGAAGTGGAAAGTAATAAAGTGCCGGATACCCTGGAAGATGTAAAAAATAATTTAAAGAAAAAAGAAGAAGAACTCCTGATGCTGAAGGTAAAAATTGCAAAAAAAGAAATAATGGATAAATCCGGTTACAATTCTTCGACAGCAGGATTAAAAATAATTGACTTTGATTTTTCGAAATCAGAAATCACAAACGGTATGGAAATCAACAAAATGGGGATAGTGGGTGATGAGATCAAAGATCATTTTAAAGGGATAAATACTTTTATTGTTTTTGGGAATTTTTTAAACGGTAAACCGGTCATGATCCTTCAGGCAACAGAAGATCTTGTGAAAAAAGGTATAGATTGCGGTAAGATTGCCGGGGAAGTCAGCCTGAAGTTAAAAGGCGGGGGCGGAGGTAAACCCACCTTTGCGCAGATAGGCGGTTCGGATGCCCGCTCTCTGGGCAGTGCCATAGATTTTGTGAAATCCAGGGTTTTGGATATCTTAAGAAAAGAAAAATGAGAATTCTGGGATTGGATATAGGAGATAAAAGAATTGGGATTGCGGTTTCGGACGAACTTGAGATTATATCTACACCACTTGAAGTAATAGAAAATGATGAAAAAGTAGATGAAAAAATCAGAGAAATCATAAATAAATATAATATAAAAAAAGTAGTTGTAGGAATACCTTATACCCTTAAAGGATTAGTAGGCTATCAGGCGAGAAAGACTATCGATTTTGTAGATAGTAGACTTAAGAATATGAATGTCGAGGTTGATTATATAGACGAGAGGTATACCACAAAAATCCCATCGATGCTTTTTGAAAAATATTCCAAAAAAAAATTGATTGATAGGTTTTCGGCAAGTATAATTCTGGAAGATTATTTAAAGAGAAAAAAGGAAACATAAAAAATGTCAAAAAATAAATTTAAAGCTGCTGCCAGTCTTATGATCCTGCTTCTGGTAGTATGTGTGCTTTTCCTTTATCTGACTTCATGCGATCTTTTTAGCGGGGAGGAAGAGGATATTATCCCTGCCGGGACCGAGGTAGAATTTGAAATAACTGAAGGAATGACACTGAATCAGATTGCCGGACTTTTGGAGGAAAAAGGGATAATCGATAGTGCATTCCTTTTTAGATTGTTTGTAGAGCAAAGAGGCAAAGAAGGAAGTTTGATACCTGGAACATATATGCTTGAAACTGGTTCGGAATATGAAGAAGTCTTAAATATAATAACAGCGGGTCCTATTGTGGTTACCTATAAATTTACCATACCCGAAGGATTTACTATAAAACAAATCATAGAAAGGGTAGTCCGTGATGTACCTTTTATTGAACAAAAGGATATGGAACTGGCCACGAATATAGTTAATTATAATTACGATTACTTAAAGGATGCAGAAAGCCTGGAAGGATTTCTATTCCCAAAGACATATGAGATAACTATAGATTATACTGCCAGAAATATTATTGAAATGATGCTTGCCCAGTATCAGTTCGAGACCGGAAGCCTTGATTATTCTCTGGCGGAAAATAAAGGTCTGACTCACTATGACATATTAAAGATAGCG
The DNA here is from genome assembly GCA_036514895.1 of Candidatus Humimicrobiaceae bacterium. Taxonomy (GTDB): domain Bacteria; phylum Actinomycetota; class Humimicrobiia; order Humimicrobiales; family Humimicrobiaceae; genus Hydromicrobium. Next base: position 1,255 of record DATBWH010000062.1, on the reverse strand, counting down.
TCAATGATTGAGAGAGAAGCTTATATACCCGGGGAAAGGGCATTGATTTCAGCGGTCATACATAACAGGCTGGATATAGGAATGAGCCTGGGCATAGACGCTACCTTAAGTTACTATTTGGATAAAGGCGAGGAAGACCTCACCGAAAGTGATTTACAGACTGACACGGAGTATAATACCAGGTTATATAGCGGGTTACCGCCAACTCCTATCTGTAATCCCAGTCTGGCCAGTATTGAAGCGGCTTTAAATCCTGAGCAAGACGTAGAATATTTATATTTCAAAATAACGGATACAGAGAATCATAGACATTCTTTTTTTAATACTTATCAGGAATTCCTGGATGCAGAGGTTGAATAGTAATACGGAAATAAAAGATTTAATCGCAGAAAAGAAATTATTACGCAGGTTACAGAAGAAAGCAGACCTAAAGAAAATACCAATAATAGATATAACTGCGGGGAGACTTCTTGAACTGGTCTGTCTTCTTCTCAGACCAAAAAATATCCTGGAAATCGGATGCGGAACGGGGTTTTCAACTTATTTCCTGGTTAAAAATCTAAAAAGAGGCTCCTATACAGGAATGGATTTAAACCTGGAAAGAGTCAGGGAAGCAAAAGAATTCATAATAAATAAATTTCCTCAAGCGAAAATTCGATTCCTGACCGGCAATGCCTTAAAGATAATACCGGATCTTAAATCTAAATTCGACCTTGTATTTATAGATGCTGCAAAATTTGAGTATTCTCTCTACATAAAAGCTATAGAAAATAAGTTAAAATCGGGAGCAATAATAATTGCCGATAATATATTTTATGGCGGGAAGATTTTTAGAAAAGAAATCAGCCGGCATGATTCAAGAAGTGTAAACGGAATAAAGGAATATATAAGTTATATAAGTAATTCCAGGTGTTTCGACAGTCACTTTATCGATGTTGGTGACGGTATATCGGTTACAGAGTTTTTAAAAAAATAAACTATAGGATTATGACAAAAAATAAAAAGATGCCCGAACTTCTTGTACCGGCAAATAATCTTGGTATTTTGAAATATGCGGTAAACTATGGCGCTGATGCCGTCTATGTGGGAGGGAAAGAATTTAATTTAAGGAGCATCAGGGGAAACTTTACCATTCCGGAATTGGCAGAAGGTGTTGAGTATGCACATAAGAATAACACAAAGATATATCTAACCCTTAATTCAATAGTTTATGAAAAGGAACTCCCCAGATTGCGTAAATACCTTAAAGAATTAA
>DATBWH010000061.1:0-52253 GCA_036514895.1 Candidatus Humimicrobiaceae bacterium | reverse complement strand
GGATTCTGATAAACGACATCTTTATGGTATAAAAAAAATACCGTAAAAAAACCGGTAAAGACAAAGAATCTAAAAATTCTATCATGAAAATCGTAACCGGTTGAAATATGATTTTTCTGCATTATTTACCTTTAAATAAGTAATTTTATCTTTAAATACGATTATACTTTATAAAGATTTTATCAGAACTTTCAATTTAAGATAAATTAAATCAAAAAAAATAGCAATAAATATAAGGATAGGTATAAAAATGATTTATTTTTTTACACGGAACCGGATTGATTCAATTTAAAGAAAAAAAGATAGCTATTCCAAAGGGGAAGACTGATTGTCCCTTCAAGAAATCAGAAACCATATATTCTGTTGGCAAACAATATGATCTTATCCGTGTAAGTACTGCCGGGTGCCCAATTTCCGTTCAAAAATCCCAAAGTAGTATTGCCGGTATATTTGTAATGCGAACTTCCAAAATGTCTGGGATCGTACTGGTTGTTGCAGTAGTTATTTATATGATTCTGGTAATAATACCAGGAAAGATGTGCGTAATGTGCTATTATCCCCAGTTCTTCGGTGGCAAAGCTATTACCCGGTACGCCGCCTCCGGTGGCTCCCATACCGCTGAAATTGTTCTGGTTTGGCCTTACATCTCCGGTATATTCCAGAAATCCGGTTTCATGGCACATCTGCGCCCAGGCTATATCCGCTCTTATATTAAACAGTTTACCATAATTGATGTATATAGGAGCAATTCTTCTTGCCCAATCTACCTTACTTGAGTTCCTGTCCGTAAATATTTTTACAAGCTGATCAACTGTTACTTCCGTATAGCCAATTACGCTGGTAGAGTTAGAAATCGGTGTTGTATTTACCGGATAACTCTGCCCGGAACTACCGCTGGTTTCTACTGTTACTGTGGCTGTGGTCGTTTTTGCATCGGACGATGCGCCGCTATTATCTTTTACCGTAAGAGTCACCGTATAAGTTCCGGCTGCGGCATATGTATGGACAGGTTTTGCTCCCGTTCCGGTTGAATTGTCACCGAAATTCCAGGTATATTCAGCAATGCTGCCATCTGAATCTGTGGAAGCAGAGCCATCAAAGGTCATCTCCTTGCCTGCCGTAGCGGTGTAAGGTCCACCCAGATTGGCTGTGGGCTTAACATTTTCAACAGTTACTTCATTGCCGTCTCCACCATCTCCGGATGCTTCCTTGATAACATTTATCTTTACTGCCGTAAGGCTATAGTTGTTACTTGCATCATAAGCATACACCCAGAGTGTATTCTCCCCTGCCATCAGCGATTTCAGAGAAATTCTTAGTGAATATCCGCTGTCTAATATATCCTTTCTGCCAAGATCGGGCCTCTGGAATATCGATGCCGTTCCAAGGAAGTTATGTTCATATCTATCCCTGCCGTTATAAATCTCGACTTTTGCAAGTTTCACAGGTTTTTTATTAACTAGATCGGCAGCCCAACCACTAAAGACAAAATCCTGCGAGATACTTTCATTATTCCTGGGGGTATCGATGACCATGGTAAATACACCTGAATATCTTCCTATTTCCCTTGATACAACTATCTTTACTTCTACTGTTACTGTAACTGTGGTTGTTTTTGCATCGGATGATGCGCCGCTGTTATCTTTTACCGTAAGTGTCACAGTATAAGTTCCGGCTGCAGCATATGTATGAACAGGTTTTGCTCCCGTTCCGGTTGAATTGTCGCCGAAATTCCAGTTGTATTCGGTAATACTGCCATCTGAATCAACGGAAGCTGAACCGTCAAAGGTCCTTTCTTTACCTGCCGTACCGGTGTAAGGTCCACCCGGACTGGCTATGGGTATAATATTTTCAGCAGTTTCTTCACTCTCTTCTTCGCCATCCTCCGGTTCCTGTCCTTCTTGGGTTATAATAACAGTAGTATGTTCCGATATGGAACTTGCCTCTTTGTCATCCTTTACAGTAAGAGTCACTGTATAAGTCCCGGCGACTGTGTATGTATGGGCGGGCTTTACTCCTGTTCCCGTCGAATTGTCGCCGAAATTCCACGAATATTCGGTTATTGTGCCGTCTGAATCGGTGGAAGCTGAACCGTCCAATGTTATTGCTTCGTTTACTGTTCCCTCGTAAGGTCCGCCTGGATTTGCCGTAGGAATAGCATTTATACTTACTAGGACTATATCCGTTGACTTGATATTCTCAAATGCTGTCACTTCGAGTTTTACATTAAATGTTCCTTCACTATTAAAAGCGTGTTTTATGACCGAGTTTTCAGTAGTTGCGTCATATACTCCATCGCTATTCCAATCCCAGGAATAAGTTATTGTCCCTGCTTCAGCAAGCGGAGAAATTACACTTCCGGAAGCATCGAATGTAAGCTCTTCTCCTACATCTGCGATCAAATCCTGGCCTGCATTTGCCGTTACCGTATGCTCGATTATATCAGTTCCCTGCCATACTTCATTTGCAAAAAGTACTATCTTATTTGTATAAGTGCTGCCGGGTGCCCACCTTCCGTTTAAAAAGCCCAGAGTGGTGTCACCGGTATATCTGTTATGCGTATTTTCGAAATGCCTCGGATCGTATTGGTTATTGCAGTATTCGTTTTTATGATTCTGGTAATAATACCAGGAAAGATGTGCATAATGGGCAATTACTCCTAATTCTTCAGTGGCAAAACTATTACCGGGAACTCCTGCACCTACAGCTCCCATACCGCAGAAGTTATTCTGTTCAGGTTTTACATCTCCTGTGAACTCCAGAAATCCCGTCTCATGGCTCATTTGGGCCCAGGCTATATCCGCTCTTATGTTAAATAATTTACCGTATTGTATGTATAAAACTGCCAGTCTTCTGGCTCGCTCTACCTTGTTTGAGTTTCTGTCTATAAACAATTTTACCAGCTGCTCTACGGTTGCTTCTTTATAACCTATTACAATGGTAGAGTTGGATATTGATACACTCTCATCTCCCGAAGTTCCTTCCTGACCCTCTTCCTGGCCAGTTTCTTCATCTTCTTCGGAAATAGTTGCACTTACCTGGACCGCAGCTGACTGAGCATTTTTATTGTCTTTAACCGTGAGTTTTACAGTATAAACTCCGGAACTTGCGTAAGTATGTACAGGATTTGCCGTGCTTCCGCTGCTTCCGTCACCAAAATCCCATATATATTCGGTTATGCTGCCGTCTGAATCTGTGGATGCAGAACCGTTAAAAGTTATTGCCTCGTTTACTGTTCCCTGGTAAGGCCCGGCAGGATTGGCTACAGGATTACTATTAGGCTGTTCCGTAGGAGCACCTTCTTTGATCACATTTATTTTGACCATATTATAGGTATAGTTACCATTTGCATCATAAGCATAAACATATAGAATATTTTCTCCCTTAACCAGAGAATCAAGACTTATATTGAGCAGATAACCACTATCAAGAATATCCTTTCTACCCAGATCCGGTCGATCGAACCTTGATGCGGTCCCAATGAAGTTACTTGTATTCCTTTCTGATCCCTTGAAGATCTCTACCCTTGCTAATTTCTTTGGAGGTTTATTATTTAAATCTGCCGCCCAGCCGCTGATCGGGAAATTCTTATCGATGGTTGCATTATTGCCAGGGTAGTCAATTATAACAGTAAACCCTGCAGAACTATTACCGGAACCGCCTGTATAACTTCCGGTATCCTTATTTATTCCTTTCGAAAACTCATTTATTGCATTAAAAAGTCCTGTCGCGCATTTTTCCTGAAAATCCGCTGTCTTAAGAAGTGCGGCTTCGGTAGGATTTGAGACAAAAGAACACTCTACCAGTGCGGCGGGCATTCTCGTATATTTGATAACCCTGAAATCGGCAGTTTTTACACCGCGGTTTGCCCTGCCGATCTGACTCAGGAGTCTTGATTGTACAAGGCTTGCAAGCTGACTTGACCCATTCACTCCGTTTGCGTTCCAGTAAGTCTCCGTACCATTTGCCGAAGCTGAAACTGAAGCATTATTGTGGATCGAAATGAAAATATCTGCTCCGCTGCCGTTTGCCATATTGACTATTTCGTCAAGACTGTGATACTGATCACCTGCTCTCCTCATAATCACAGTAAAACCACCGGCTTCCAGTTTTGCCTTGAGCCTGTTGGCTATTGCTATATTGGCATCTTTTTCATTAAGCCCATTTGCAACCGCGCCGGGGTCTTTCCCGCCGTGTCCGGCATCAATAAATACCTTTATGCCGTTTCCGGCCGCACTAAGATCTTTTACAGCAGGTAAAATCACTAGTGAAAAACTAAATACAAATACGACAAAACAAATTGCCGCTAATTTTATAATTTTTATTGTTTTTCCCATATTTGATAAAATCAGGTTTTTATTAAATCAGTTTTTCTATAGACAGGACTGCTTATATCCAGCGCTCCGAGAGTATTGAGTTTTTTGCCATCTATATAAAAAGCCACCGAATCTACTCCGGAGAATTCAGTCAGTGTATTAACCACAGAATAAATCAGTAAAATATCTGCAGCATCACCTTGATATCTGTCCTCAACAAAATTATTTGACAGGTCCACTCTGGCCACGCCATTCTCAACTTCAACAGAATTGATTATTGTGGTATCAGGTATAAGACGGACCAGGCTGCTGTCTACCGGCAGCTTCATAAGCTCGTACAATGCCTCTTCATATTTATTTTCCGAAGATACCTTTCTTGATTCTCCAATCAGATATTCACCCTGCTCATCGGCATAATATACCGTTATTGTAACTTCACCCTCCGAAATATCCTCTCCATCTTCTGTTTGTGCCTGATTTTCGTCTCCCGAAGAACCATTTTCCTCTGAAGAATCCTCTGTTTCCTCTGAATCAGTGGAGTCACTATTTTCATCTATATTTTCGCCGGAATCAGCATCTTCCGAAATATTTGCCGTGTCAGATGAATTACTTGAACCATCCTCAGAAGCACTTTCGGAAGTGGTATCGGTACCATCAACCGACTCGCAGCCAATATTGAATAGTATAAATGATAGGATTAATAAAATGCACCCTGAATAAATTGCTGTGCGGTAAAGAACTAGCAGTTTTCTATTGAAACTGTTTTTTTTCATTGCTACAAATTATTTATTTTTTTACTATTAAAATTACTATAATTATTTCTACTATTTATTTACACTGTTAGTAATAGATATAATTACACAAATATTTAACTATGTCAAACTCTTAAGAATTTAGTATAAAATTGTTATTATCATTTTTTAATTATTTAGCTATTTAAATGAATAAAAGTTTCTTCAATTAATGAAATCAGTTAGCCTTAAAGTGATCAAATATTAATATCTTTATAAATCCCTGGTTTAATGTTATCTTCATTAATAAAATTTAAAATAAATCCAAAAATAAATACCTTTGGAAATTTTTTTATTTTTAAACTATGAAGAAAGAATTAATCAAGCTGCTTCGTTGTCCATACTGCCGTAAGGAAGAATTATCCCTGCCGCAAATAAATAACGTTGATATTGATATAAGGGAAGGATTTATCAATTGCCGGAATTGTAAAAATAGCTTTACTATCAAAGACGGGATACTGGATTTACTGATAAGTTCCGATTCCGAAATCATAAGTGAACAAAAAGGATGGGAAGAGTTAAAGGAAGCAATCGTAAATACGGATGAGTTGATGCTTTCACTTCCCGATGCCATAGGTGAACATAAGCTGGCATGGAAGAGCCAGGCCGAAAATTTTAAATATATGTTCGAAAAAATAGACCTGAGCGGAAAAGAAACCATTCTGGATCTGGGCTCGGGAAGGTGCTGGTCAACAAGATTCTTTGCCCGCAATGGCTGTTATGCAGTTGGAATAGATATATTGCTTGCAAAATATGTGGGTCTTCTTACCGGCGATATCTATATCCGGAATGAAGGCGTTTATTTCGAGAGGGTTCGCGGCAATATGAACGATCTTCCATTCAGAGACAATATATTCGACTTAGTCTTTATTACGGCAACTCTTCATCATAGTTCGGATGTTTATATGACATTAAAAGAGGTTCATAGGGTACTCAAACCAACAGGCAGACTGATTCTGGCAAATGAACCGGTAGGAGGATTCAAAAAAAACAAACTGGACTGTGCGGAAATAAAAGTCGGTATAAACGAACATGTCTATAGATTATGGACCTATGTGCGAAATTTAAAAAAGATAGGATTTACCTATAGTATATTTCCTTATATGGGCAGTTATTTCCCTGTTATCGACAAAATCAAAAACATACTATCGGTTCTTTCCGGAAAGAAATCCTTTTATAATAAAATACTATTACCTCTTACTTATCTCCAGCTATTATTTTTTGGCGGTATCCTGAATCTGATTGCCCATAAGAGGAAATGAATCTGTCAGTTACTCCCAAAAACTGTTGATATTTGATTTATCCTGCCATAGCCCCATTCCAAAGATGGCTCGACTGCAGAACCTTCCTGATGCTCGTTAAATGTTGCTATAGAAACCTGCATTAAATTGCCAGCACCGTCAATACTATCAAGATACTTTAAGACCATTTTAAGCATCTTATTGAATTCAATGTCAGAGCAGTTAAATGGAGGCATAGGATTTCTTTCAGTACCCAGACACATATCATTGTAACCAGGCATTGCACCCGGGATAAAATCTACTCCGGATGATTTTGCAGCATTTCTCCATTGTGCATACAACACTTCCATTCTTTTTATAAGGTCATATGGATTTTGAGGACCGGCCTGGTATGGACTATAAATTCCAACTGCATCGAATACTTCTATTCCCTGATAATCGTAATCATAATATATATGATCCCCCACAAGATAAACATCAAAGCCTTTTTCGATCATATTTTTCCTGACCTGATCGATGGCAGCCATCCAGTTGCCATATAATTCCCTGGTTATATAAATCCAGAGCACAGGTCTTCCATTAATTTTAAAATAATTTGGATGAGAAAAATAATTATCAGCAATATGATCCATATCACTTATAAAAGAATCATAAATCTCAATATCATCAAAATTATAAGGTGGATTTCCTTTACCAGCGAGTATATTTCTAACCATAATATCATACATGAAGCAGATCTTTGTATTTCCCAGATCTGTATTCAGTATTCCATTTTTGATATTATTATCCAGTTGCGGTATGTATTCTACTCTAAAAACATCGATCCCATAACTATTTGCCAGCATGGAATGTTCTCTTAATACCTCATAATCAAGGCTATTATAAAAACCTAATAGGGGAACATTAGAATATCCTCTTTCCCACGTATCTTCATTAAACCATGGATAATAATCTGCATAAACAATAACATCTATGGTTTCAGCCATTATCTTACTATTGTTAAAAGAAAGTTGTACCAATAATAAAAAAATAAAGGTTAGAATGAAGATGATTATTAGAGATCTTGTTAGATTTATATTAATCAATAAGCACCGCTTCCCCGGAATATCCTCATAATGGTCAAAACCACTATCTTAAGCTCGAGCCATATGGACCAGTTTTGAATATAATATAAATCCAGCTTGATTCTTTCCTCGTAATTAATATCGCTTCTCCCGCTTACCTGCCAGAGTCCTGTTATACCCTGACTGACCTGCATCCTCTTCTTCTCCCATTCCTCCAATCTATCCCCTTCTTCTATGGCCAGAGCCCTTGGACCGATAACGCTCAATTCACCTTTGAAAACATTTATGACCTGCGGCAGCTCATCAATCGAAGTCTTTCTTAGAAAACGCCCGATCCGTGTTATTCTGGGATCGTCCTTGATTTTGAAATCACACTTCCTGTCATATAATTTTTTTATATACTCTTCTTCTTTGTCAGCTCCAGTCCTCATTGTCCTGAATTTATAAACCCTGATAATTTTGAAATCCTTTCCATATCTCTGCTGCGCATATAACACCGGTCCTTTTGAATCGATTTTTATCAAAATTCCAAGTATGGAATATAACAATACAAAAATAATAAGTAAAATAAATCCAATCGAATAGTCTATGATCGATTTTAAGATCTTATCAAATGTTTTTATCTCGACCTTTTGAATTTGGATCAATGGGACACCCATATAATCGAACATCTTCATCCTTGATACCGAAAATTCAAACAGAGACGGGGACATCTGGACCTCTATATTGAAATTACCGATCTTGTCCAAAAGGGTCATTATATCGAAATATTTCAGGTTTGGAGAAGAAATTATTATCCTGTCGATTTTATGTTTTTCAATTATTGGTCCCAAATCACTTAATGTTCCCAGCACCTTTACATCTCTATAGCTTTCTGATCTTCCAGCCTTACCCCTGCCATATTTATCATCCACAAAACCGATGACCTTGATCCTCTCGATTGTGCTTTTATTAAAAGTATGGGCAATCCTTTTGCTCTCCTCATTTATACCAATTATAACCACATTTGTCTTTATTCCTATCCTGGACAAAAACAGGAAAAATAATCTCTTTATGACCGTTCTGCTTAATATAACGAGGGCAATCGGGATAAGAATCGAGTAAAGAAGCCATATACGTGAAAGTTGATAACCATCCCTGTTAAAGTAGTAATTGAACATTATTATTATAAAGATACTGACAATTATACTGGAAACAACACCTTCATTTTCACCCATCCCTTTGTATAAATTCCTGAAATTGTATAACCTTCTAAGACCAAAAATAAGAACAATCAGAAGTATTCCCACTATCGAATAGATGACGTAATATTTAAAATTGACACCCAAGACTTCGAATGATTCTACCCTGAATTTCAATAGGAAAGATAAATAAAATGATAAACCTAAAAATACGATATCGCTTAGGATGAGAGTGATTCCATAAAATAATTCTCTTTTCCTATAATTACTGCTGATAAAATCCCTGTCCAAAACCGCTCCTTTGATTTACTTAAAAACTCATCATGAAAAAGTTTTAGAGTATTCCTGGTATTTTTCTTCCAGGAATTTTTTAAGATCATTTTCGAATCTCGTCCTGCTGAACCTTAAAGCGTTTTCTCTTATCTTATGATTATCGAATTTACCGGAACAGGATTCGAAGGCAATAACCGCATCAATCAAATCTTTATACTCCTGTTTATAAAAAAATATTCCAGTTTCACCCTCAGAAACCGTTTCAAGAAGACCACCTCTACCAAAGCCTATTACAGGGGTCCCGCTTGCCTGGGCTTCGACTGCAGTTATGCCGAAATCTTCCTCACCGGGGAATATGAACGCCTTTGCATTAGAATAATATTGCTTGAGAATTTCACCATCCTGCCATCCCAGAAATTTAATATTACTGTCTGCCATTCTTTTTAATTTCTTGAACTCCGGGCCCTCACCGATTATAATAAGCTCTTTTTTTAACTCGTTAAAAGCCTTTACGGCAAGATCTATTCTCTTGTATGAAACAAGCTGGCTGACTATAAGGTAATAATCCTGTTTTTTATCTTCGAATATCATACCTTCCACATCAACCGGAGGATAAATCACTTCAGAATCCCGTCTGTAGTATTTCAGTATCCTTTTTCTCACATTATTTGAATTGCTGATGAAATAATCCACTCTTGAAGCAGTGGCAAGATCCCAAACTCTTAAATAATTAAAAAACAGTTTTACTGCTTTTCTTTTCAAAAATCCCAATTTTTCATGTTCCAGATAATCGAAATACATGTTCCATAAATACCTCATCGGGGTATGGCAATAGCAGAAATGGCAGGTTTCCGGTTTAGTCAGAACTCCCTTTGCGATACCCGATTCGCTGCTTATTACGATATCATAACCGGACAGATTAAATTGCTCAATGGCTACGGGCATCAGTGGTAGATAATTCTGGTATTTTTTTCTGGAAAAAGGAAGTTTCTGGATAAATGACGTAAATATTTTATGCTTGTTTATTGAGTCAGCAATCTTCCTTTTGTCATATACAAGGGTAAAAATATCCATGTCGGGAAAGAGATTGCAGATGGATTCCACTACCTTTTCACCGCCTCTCATCCCTGTCAGCCAGTAATGCACCAGAGCTATTTTTTTATTATCCAGTGGCATAATTTATACTATTTTTTTATGTATATCTTCAGGTCTTATTCTCGACTATTGCCCAGATCTCACCAAACTGTATAGAATAATTACTTATTCTTAGACCTGCTTTTTCCAATTCTCCGGTAAAGCTTCCCATCGTATATTCTATCCTGTGGGTTCCATCCGATCTGTATTCGATTCCCAGTTCTTTTTTATATAAAACAACCCAGCTTCTATTTATCATGGGAACTCTTATTAAAAACTTCCTTCCCAGCTCCTTTATTTTTTTAAGTAGTTCAATCCTGTCTTCGATATGTTCCAGAACATTGGACAGTATTATTACATCAAATTTCTGTTTGAACGGCCAATTTATTATATCTCCACAAATATATTCTATATTATCCAATAAAAAGTTCTTCTTTGCATCCCTGATTTTATTCTCATCGATATCTATTCCCACCACACTATTTACTTTTTTTGCAACATCATAAGTAACAGAGCCGTTTCCACATCCAACATCCAAAACAATATCATCGGGTCCGACATTGCTCATAAAGAAATCATGATACTTCATTAATCTATGTTTTGGGTGAATTCCTTTCTCCAGCATGACTGCATACTTTGAAATACTGCTGTAAATAAAATTATCAAGAGTTAGTAAAATCCTGATAATTCTAAGCATTAACTTAATCTTAATTTTTTTTATTAGTCTAATTATGAATCCCCATTTCTTTTCTATTCAATGCCAAATCTTCTGTTGCTTCTTAAAAACCAGGTTAAAAGAATTATAAAAGCAAAAAATTCCGCTAAAATTAAGGCAACTATTATTCCTTCAATTTTATACAACGGAACAAAAATAGCCAGTAGCGCCAGCTTTACAGTATCTACTGTGGTTAAAAGTTTTAAAAGGCTGCTTCCGCTTCCTTGATAACTGCAGAGATATTTAATTGTTAAATTAGCAGGCATAAAAACCAGTGGTACTAACAATAATCTTCCATATCTTATCATATCCAAATCATCCACTTTGAAAAAAAATTTTAGTAAAAAAGGAATTATGAACCAGAAAACTGCTAATATCATAATGCCGCTTAGAAAAATTAAAATTAACCCTTTTTTGATTATTATCCTATTGTCCGCTTCCGAACGAGCTGCCAGTTTAACCGTGGGTACATTAACCAGAGTTTTTAAGCTATTTTTTATAAATGTCGGAAATACGGTTACAACACTATATATTCCTACCATAGTGGCGCCGGATACGGAATTAAGAATTATTCTTTCTATATTGGTTGCGATAACAGAAATTGCGCTTGAACCAGTGAGCCTGAAACCGTGTTTCAGGTAATCTTTTTCTTTTTCTTTATCAATCTTTTCCGGCTCTATTCTCTTAATTATCCAGAAAAAGAAAATCAAGTTATATGCTGATAAAATAAGCAGATAAGCAATGATTGTAAAGAAATAACTGCGATAGAAAAAAAGGATTGCCGCGCATACAACAAACCGTGTTCCGCCGATCAGTGCGTTTAATAAAAAAACTGTCTTAAATCTTCTTTCACCATAATAATAAGGTTCCCATGTATTAAAACCGTAATATATGGGTACTATAAAACTTGATAAAAGTAGTGTCCATTTTATATTGCTATCTTTATAATAACTAAGAGCAAGAACAATAAGGATAACACTGGCAATCAGTGAAAATAGTGCACTGACTATAACCGCTTTCTTAAAAAAACCTTTAAATTTTTTAGCCACAGCCTTTGTGACTGAAGTTCCCAGTCCGTTGATCGAGAATAATATCAGTATATTCAAAACTGAAAAGAATAATTTATAATTTCCAAGATCTTCAAAACTTAAAAAACGCACCAGAAGGACATTTAAAAAAAAGCCATCCAGGGAAGCGATTGCAAGGTTGGCCATTCCGTAAGAACTGTCTTTAAAATTTATTTTGAAATATTTGAAGAGTTTACCACCGGTATTGAATATATATTTTTTTATTGATTGAAAATTCATTATTTAACCGCTTTTATCCCATAGCCGATTGACATATTTTCCGTTCCCGATAAGGTTTTACGGTTCCCTGTTTTATTTTTCCTTTTAAAAATATTTTTTAATCTTTTTTTAACCAGTCTATCATTAAAAACAAATCTATTTAAATCGCCCGCATTTTTCACTTTTGCTTCTTCATATTCAAATAAAAATTTTGAAACTTCAACCGAACCCTGCCTTAAAACCGAAACTTCCCTGTAACCCAATTCCCATAACTTATTTCCAAGCCAGCTATAAGAATATCCTGACCCACTTGAATTCTGATTTTCCTCCGGGGACATAGATGACATTGTAGTTGAAAAAATCCCCCCGGTTTTTAATCTTTTATAAGATTGGAGCAGAAACTCCTCGATTTGACCGGTGTATTTAATTATTTCCGGACATAATATAAAGTCAAAATCACCGGTACTAAAAGACATATTTTCCATATATTCTATACCCAGCCTGTATCTATCAAGATATATATTTTTATTTCCCAGATAAAGCACTCTTCTATTTTCAGGAAATAAATTCAAAATATCTTCCATAAAACACAAATCATAAAATTCCTTGATGGAAAATTTGGAAAAATCAAAATCAGCAATTTTATTTTCACCAATAAATTGAACTGCAGGTTCTGAAAATAAATTATTTCTGATATACTCGCTCCACTGCTTCGAAGAACTCTTTTCTTTATTCCTATACTCACCTATGGTTTTGGGAATACCTCTTCCCAGGTGCATGTAAATAATTTCATTTTTATAATTAAACGAACGGGTCACATTTAAATTACGGACTTCCATGGTTTCAGGTATAAGTTTAATTAAATCGGGGTTATCGAAAGTATTGGGCGTATAGAATATTCCAAACCCATTTTTTCTTAATTCATATATTGCCTTATCGCCCACATCAAATTCCGGCAGTTCCGGTAAAAAGCTAAGTTTTAATTCTTTAAAGACCTGAAAATCAATCATATATCCACACACATGAAGGACGCCTTCGGGTACTCTAGCCCTTGTCAATCTGAATCCGGCAGCCCTAGTCTTCCCATCAATTTTTGACAGCATATAATCCAGCCAACCATACCGGCAAACAACCACATCTTCATGAAGACTTACCAGGTATTTCGTGCCCGGGTTTACTAACCGGACAGCCACTTCAAGAGCAAGACCGTTGGCATAGGAAGCTCCCCCTTCCGGTTCCGTCCTGATACAGGCAATGTTGATATCTTCGACATTATCGAGCCATTTTATAAATTCTCCGGGAGAGTTATTATCCACAATCCATAGCTCGTAATCAGCATCGGTGAATTTTTTAATGCTTTTGATACATAACTCAAGAAGTTCCGAGGCTTCTTTATTTGGCTGAAAGCTTACAACAATTATCCTTGCAGCTTCTTTGCGGATCCGGGTCTTTTCCTTAATAAAAACTTCATAGGTGCGATTGTCTATGTCTATTTCGTTTTTTATGTAATTATTTTTACTTAACCATTTTGTCATTTCTAGCCCTTAACATTTCAAAAACTTCTATATACTCTTTATAAGTTTTTTTAAAATCATACAAATAACTAGACTCGAGAAATCTTATTTTGAACTCCTGATAATTTTCAATGCATAATATTATTTTTTCCAGAAGTCCCTTATATTTAAAATCTATATATTTTTGAAAAACATCCTCCGATACATATGCCAGAAGTTCGGGACAGAAATAAAGAATTTCCTTCATCGCACCGGTATCGAATCCGACCACCGGCACACCGCAGGATACCGCTTCGATTACGGAATTGGGACAGGCCGGATTAAGCTGGCAGTGAATAAGAATATCCGTTTCCTGCAACTGCCTGGAAATCTCCTTTTTATTCATTCCTCCCAGGCATCTTATATAAGGCCTGTTTGTATATTTTTTAACTTCTTTGCTTAGAATAGGTCCGATCACCCTGAACTCAATATTATATCTCTCTACCAGTAAATCCAATGCCCACACTACCGGTTCTATCATATCCCTATTTCTGAAAGAGCCGGTAGCTGTAAAAATTATTTTATTTCTATCGAACTTCTTATCCGCAGGGTAAAAAACAGCTTTATCGGTCCCATTATAAATAATCTTATATTTACTTTTATCTATTTCCCCCAGCATTGTAAAGCATTCAGTCCTGCTGTATCTGCTCTGAAATATAATAAAATCAGAATATTCTAAATAATCCTTCTTTATTTCCCGGTTTAAATATATATATTTTAGACCGTGTTTCGAGGGATAATACACCCCGTCAAGCCTCTGGATTACGGGAAGATTTTTTTTCTTGAAAAAATCCAGAATTTTACCGCTAAAGGAAATGGGGAAAAAAATACTGTCTGCATTTTTATAATTCCTGCTGTCTTCCATAAAAGGGTAATCTATCTCCAGAAGGTGCTCTTTTAAATTTATCATGAAGGTCGAAGGCCCACCGATACCTCTGGTATTTTCATCAAATGGTATATAAATCATTTAAAAATCCTATAGTGTATTGATATTACTTATTTTAAAAGAATTTCGAGTAAATCTCTTTATAGTACCTTCCGGCAACTAGTTTCCAGTCAAAATCTTTTACAGTCTCAAAGCCCTCTGTAATTATCTTTTTCCTGAGACTTTCACTATCGATTATTTTCCGGCAATTATAAACCAGGTTTTCAACATCGTCTGTTTTACTGACCATAGCATTATAACCGTCTTTGGCTATATCATGAACCATTCCCACATCAGTACTGACAAGTGGCACACCGGAAGCGAAAGATTCCAGAAGCGCCTTGGGTCCGCCTTCGGCTCTCGAGGATACAACATACAGATCAAGAGCTCTGTACAGCCGGGCTATTTTTAGATAATTTTTAAAATACACATGCCTGAAAGGAATCCCCGAAGATACCAGCCTCTTTTTTACATAACCCCTGGCAGGTCCGGATAACAATATAAAAATCGGATATTTATCCTTCAGTCTTTTAACAACCTCGCAAAAAATATCCGGTCCTTTAACAAATTTTGGTGAATCTCCTTCCCCCCATCCCTCGCCATCTTTTTGGAAAGAGCCTATGCAGATTGCGCTGTCCGGAATACCCAGTTTTTTTCTGATTTTTTCTTTACTGTAAATATTGATCTTTTTAAACAGAACAATATCCACTCCTATAGGTATAACTATAATTTTTTTTTCATCAGCCCCCCATTTTATTAACTGTTCTCTGGTAATTGTGCATGAGGTATGGAGAACAGCCAGGTCCTTGGAAATTTTAGGTAGTAGTTTTATATAATCTAGATCTTTATCGGTTCCATGATACCAGGTTAAAATTATATCATTTTCTTTATTAACATAATTATAATTATATGGAAGATAGGTTCCTCTGGAACCAAAATGAATAACCTGGTTTTTTATACGGGATATTCTTATCCTTGAGGTCTTTAATATTTTAATCGGCTGATTATATAGAGTTTGTATATTTTTTGATATATATCTACCTTCCCAATTAGTCACCCATTCAATTGGTTCAACAATATAATATACTTTTTTCTTACTTTCAATCACAAGTTAGGCTCTTTTTCTTCCAATCATATTTATTGTAACCGGTGGAAAAAGATAAGAATTATCACTAATCCAATCTATTATTTTTAACTTTTTTAAAACCCGTAAAAAATATAAATTGAAATTTCTATAAATTCTTCGCTCCCTTGCTTTTTTCAAATCAAGTTCAACTCTTAGCATATAATCATCTATTGATCTATCTACACCTGGCTTTCCTGTGGAAAGACATCCTTCCTTTAAATCAAATTTTAAGTTGGGAAACAGAATTTTTATACCTTCCGGAGTAAATCTCCAGTAATCGTTAGGATAACCATGAATCCTCCAGGAAAATGGTACGCTTATGAATACAAGGCTGTTTTTTTTAAGCAATCTTTCAATATTACTACACATTTTGAATGGATCTGAACAATGTTCCAATACACTAAAACAAACAATGGTCTGGAATCTCTTCCCTTCCAGTTTATCTTCTATAAAATTAAAATCTTTCGTTAGATCCAATACAATGTCAACTCCATTGCCATCCTCCATATCTATACCTATATAATCAACATTTTCAAATAAAGAACGCAGATCCTGAGTATTACCATAATTCTTGCTGCCCACTTCCAATATAGGACCTTTTATCTTATCTATATTCTTCTTTATAAATAATAACTGATTAATATCGCCCATTATGATTACTAAACGAAAAGCAATAGAATTTAAATTAAATTTAATGTATATTTACATAAAATAATTGTTGATAACCTAAAATATTTTCTAACAAATATAAATTCACATTATTATAATTTAAAAGAGATGGAAATTAAAGGTTTGTATAATGACTTAGAAAGCAAGGAGAAAAAAATTGCCGTAGTGGGACTTGGTTATGTCGGACTTCCTCTCCTTATGGCATTTAGTAAATACTTTCATGTCATCGGTTTTGATACAAGCAGCGAGAAAATAAAAAACTTAAGAAATGGCATAGATGAAAATAAAGAAATAGAACCTGAAAAATTATCCTCGCTTGATTGCGTTTTAACCAGCAACGCCGGAGATCTGAGAAATACAAATTTCTTCATTATAGCGGTCCCCACACCTATAGATAACTATAAAAATCCGGATCTATGTTATATAAAAGAAGCAACCATACTAGTAGGACAAAATATGCCTGAAGGTTCAATAGTAGTGTATGAATCTACTGTCTATCCGGGAGTGACCGAAGAATTCTGTATCCCGATACTTGAGAAGGAATCAGGACTTGTAAATAAAAAAGATTTCTTTGTTGGTTATTCACCCGAAAGAATAAATCCCGGAGACAAAGAACATTCTATCGAAAATATAACTAAAGTTGTTTCTGCACAGAATGAAAGTTCCTTAGAAATTATCAGCAAAGTCTATGGTAAAGTAGTGAAAGCTGGAGTCCATAAGGCAAAAAGCATAAAAGTGGCCGAAGCGGCAAAGGTAATTGAAAATACTCAGAGAGATATAAATGTGGCCCTGATAAATGAACTTGCCATATTATTTTCCAAACTGGGAATCGACACAAAAGAAGTCCTCGAAACTGCCGGGACCAAATGGAACTTTCTGGATTTTAAGCCCGGACTCGTAGGAGGCCATTGCATAGGAGTTGATCCATATTATTTATCTTTTAAAGCCAGGGAGATCAATTATTATCCTGAGATAATCAATACCGGCCGAAAAATAAATGATAACATGGGATTCTTTATCGGGGAGCAGATATTGAAGACTTTGCTAAAAAATCATAGCAAAAGTACGGGTTTTAAGGTTATTCTGTTCGGGATATCTTTCAAAGAAAATGTGGCCGATTCTAGAAATTCCAAAGTAATTGATATATACAATTATCTGGTACAGCATAATATTGATGTCCGGATATTTGATCCGGTGGTAAATGCAAAAGAAGTTAAGGAAAACTATGGAATCGACCTTATAAAATTTGAAGAAATTAATAATATAGACGCCGCTATATTTTGTGTTGCACATAACTGCTTTAAAGAAATGAATCTTGTAGAATTAAAATCTAAAACGGCAGGGGCCAATCCTTATATATTTGACATCAAATGGATCTTCGATAAAGAAAATATAGAAAAACTGGGATACAAATACTGGAGAATCTAGTATTGGATCTTAATCAATTAACCATAAATAAAAAAATAAAAATCCTGATTACAGGCTGTGCCGGATTTATTGGTTCCAATCTTGTTGAATTCTTCTTAAAAAAAGGGGCACGTGTAAGGGGGTTGGATAATCTATCCACGGGATTTAAAAAAAATATTGATAATGCGCTGTCCGAAGCTTCAAAGGAAAATAAAAATATCGATTTCAAGTTCATAAACGGTGACATCAGAAATTACAATGACTGCCTTAAAAGCACAGAAAACATCGATATCCTTCTTCATCAGGCAGCCCTCGGTTCAGTACAGAGGTCCATCGAGAAACCTCTTGATACTAACTCAAGTAATATAAATGGAACTTTAAATTTACTTGAAGCTTCAGTAAAAAATAAGATAAAAAGATTTATATATGCATCGTCCTCATCCGTCTATGGAGATTCGGTAAAATTGCCTAAAGATGAGTCTATGCAGGAGAGTCCAAAATCGATCTACGCAGTCACCAAACTGACCGCAGAATATTACTGCAGATTGTTTTACGGTCTATACGGCCTAAAGACTATTTCCCTGCGATATTTTAACGTTTTTGGCAAAAGACAGAGTCCTAACTCGATTTATTCCGCAGTCATTCCTACTTTTTTAAAAAAGATAACCAGCAATAGTCCGCCGGTTATCTACGGTGACGGAAACCAGACCAGAGATTTCACCTATATAGATAATATAATTTATGCAAATTATCTGGCTGCTTTTTCCGAAAATGAAAATATATACGGTAATTATTATAATGTTGCCTGCGGCCAGAATATTAGTTTAAATGAAATTATTATCCTCCTTTCCAAACACTTTAAGAAAGATATAAAACCACTTTATACGAAAGAAAGAGCTGGAGACATCAAACACAGCCTGGCGTCGGTTAAAAAAATAAGAAGAGACTTAAAATATAAGCCAATCGTAGATTTTCATAGCGGATTAATAAAAACATTTCACTATTATTATGAAGCTTAAAGAATTAATGACGATCATCAAATCAATTTTTAATACTCATATTTTTGTATAAACTCCGATGAATTAAGAAAACTTTCTATTATATATTCACGACTCCTGCCTACTTCAATCTCTTCAAGCCAGTGACGTAAACCTATCTCATCATATTCCCTATCCAGCAGAATTAAATATAATGATTCTATAAATCCTTTATTATCTTTTGAATTAATCAATGAAGCATTATCAAGAATTATTTCCGGAATTATTTCCGATATCAAAAGTTCCCCATTTTTTAAATTTTCAATAATACCATATAATTTTTCAAACTCGATATGCTCGCCAAAACTATAATAATATAATCTTCTGAAAAGCTTATAACTTTTGGGTTCATATTCTTCAATATTGGATTCATTTATAAAATCTATGGAGAATTCACCGTTTTTGTAATCCAGTAATATCAAATTTCGATAACCTTTTTGTTTTATTTCATAAAACAACTCATCGACATTTTTATCCATAACGCGCTTACTTGTTGTTCTGTAAACACTATATCCAAAATTTTTTGTATATATCAAACCCTCGTCGGGCAGTCCATATATCATGGCTATTCCACTGACAGCCGGTACCAATAAAGGTACCGACAGGCTTTTAGGCAAAATTTTTAAGTCCCAGAATTCAGTATTATCCACAGGTATATAAAGAAGTGAATTCTGTTTTTCAGAAATAGACAGTCTATCCAATTCTAAAATTACTTTTACAAGTTTTGTCCTATATGAAATCATATCATCTTCTATATCATTATCGATTATCAGATTATATTCTTTTTTATTCTGACTATAATCATCATAAAATGATCTGAACTCCGTAACAAAGTTAAAAATAATGCTAAAGATTAAAATTATTATTACTACAATAATAAAAATCCTTATAGGTTTCTTAATTATCCTTTTGATGTCAATATGGATAAAATCTTTTGATGCAAATAGTGATAACAATAGGATTATCGATACCCATTTCTGTAGTTCCGAAAAATAATTGGCACTTCCACCGCCAATTATTAAAAATATACCAGGTAATATACCGATAAGACAAATCAATATAACAACTTCTATTTTTATTGTCTTTTTCTCTTTAAAATTATTTATTAAACTGCCGGAATAAGATTTTTTTAAATTAATCGTTTCTAAAAAGATAAAGGAGATAGACCAGAAGAAATATATGATTATAAATAAAATTAAAGTAACCGGCCAGAGTAGTCCTTCATTCCTTTTTTGAATTACAACATTAAAAAAATGAAAAAGTTGAAATTCAGAGTTTTCAAATCCTGCTTGAGTCGTGGCTCTTAATGATAAAAAAGTAGAAATTATAACAAAAATACCACCGAGATTATAAACTAATTTTTTATAACATGCATACCTTATAAACAAATAGAACAATACAGCAACAAAAATAACCAAAGTTGAAGATTTGGATAAACCTATCAAGAATATCAATAGAGGCAAAAGTATGATGAAAAAAGCACTCTTGGAATATAGAAATATTTTACCATTAGAATTTTTATCTCGAAAAAAAGCAATCATTAAAAAAGTTAGCAATGATAATGTGATAGATAAATTATAAGATTCGGAAATTATTATAAAATGTGACACGAAGAATCTCTCCAGGACAAACTTTGGGAATAAACCAGTAAAAACTAAAAGAAACAAAACCCAGAATAATCTGTTATCTATAAAATTTTTTACTTTATATCCTGCATTTTTAATTCCCAGGAAAAAAAACTTGAAAAACAATGATAGGAATATTACAGGATACCCTATTTCATAAAACTGAAGTACATTTACGTCCAGGAGTTTAGAAAACTGTGCAAAAATCCAATGACTTAAGTAATGATATGGCAAATAGATTGTACCGTTCAGACCAGTACTGGGAATTCCATAATTTTTTATCATATTGGCAACAGCACCGTTGAATACAGGGTCAATAAAAACTTTTCCCGTGAATAATTTTTCGTAAAATATGGGACTGAAATAATATAAAAGAAATTTTGAGCTCCAGAGAGTAAATAGGATGAACAAAGAAAGAAAAATAACAATAGCTATAATAAAAAAATCCTTAGAAACAAAGAATTTATTCCTGATAAAAACAATAAGAAAATACAACAAATAAATAAAACTTAAAACTACTATTAATATTATTAGATTTATGAAAGGTGAAACTAATGAAAATATTATTACCAATGATAAACCGGCTAATGAAAAGAATGGTTCGTATTTAATAAAATCTGCAATGTTTTTTTTCTGAAAAAAACTTAATACTCCCGATAAAAAGATTGGGAATAAAATTATGAAATAACTGATAATTAAAACCTTAAAAGTTAGTGGTGTATTTTTGTTTTCCAGACCAATTCTTGAAATAAAAAAAATACATACAAACGTGGATGATATAAGCAAAGAGATTAAATTTATAAAAAAATAATCTTTTAAGTTATTATTTTTTTCCAATATAAAAAGATTCTTAAAGTTCTGCATTTTATTTCTTAATTTATGTTCACAACAAGTTAATCACTACTTCTTTGAAATACTCCTAAAATTGATAAACCAAAGGGCATTACTATTTTTCTTCTTATGAATAAAGTCTCTAAATTAAAAATATAATATAAAAGTTTATTTAAAAACCTTCCGTTACTTGCAAACTCCAGACCTGGAAATTCATTATTCTTCTTTTTAATTGAATTAATAAATTTTCTTATTATAACTGCCGGAATAAATAAAAAAGTCATGAAGTAAGTTGAATATATGCATTTAAATCCAATTTCCTCAACGTTGGAAATCAACTCTTTACGAAGATATCTTTTGACATGTCCTGACCTTACATCAAAATATGACCATAACCACTTATATGCAGGTACGGTTATTAATAAAAACCCTTTATTTTTTAATAATTCATAATCCTGCCTTAAAATCTTATCAGGATCCTGTACATGTTCCAAAAAATCACACATACAGATCAAATCATATGTATATTTTGAAGAATCCTTATCAGGAAATTCACTACTCCATACAACAACATTCTTGTAATACTTTTTTTGATAATCCGTATAGTGTTTATTATTTTCAACACTATAGACATTCCCAAATTTTTGCCAGATTGAGAATAACTGGCCATAACCACTTCCAACATCCAGTATATCTTTATTTCCGCCTTCTATGAAGCTTGATACTTTTTTTAAAACTATATATATAAGATTATTTCTCGCCCTGAACCACCAATGTTTTTCAGGTATTTTGTTTTCCAATATATAATCATGTGCAAAATCAGCTTCCAAAATGACCCTTTGGGAAATTAATGATTTTTAACAATAATTAATTATTTACAAACTTAAACTTTTAATTTTTGTAAAAAAACTTATCAAATTATCTAATACCATATCCTGTTCTATTCTTGAAAGACCATAAAACATAGGCAATCTTATTAAACATGATGAAAGTTCTTCGGTTATTGGTAACTGGCCTGTTCTGTAACCTATTTTTTTACCTATGGGTGATAAGTGCAATGGTAAATAATGAAAAATTGCTAAAATTCCTTTATTTTTAAAATATTTTAGCAGGAGATCTCTTACTTTTTTATTTTCAAGCAAAATATAAAAAAGATGTCCATTGTGGCTACAATTATCCGGGATAAATGGTCTTTTAATAAAGCCCTTTTTTTCCAAATCATCAAGATTATTATAATAGTAATTCCACAAATCGAGCCTCTTTCTGGTTATCATTTCTATATTTTCTAACTGTGCATATAAAAAAGCTGAAAGAATTTCAGATGGTAAATAAGAAGAACCAATATCTATCCACGTGTATTTATCAATCTCTCCTCTAAAGAATTTACTTCTGTTGGTACCCTTTTCTCTAATAATTTCTGCTCTTTCTGAAAATTCTTCATTGTTTATGAGAATTGCCCCACCCTCGCCGCAGGTGATATTTTTTGTTTCATGGAAGCTATAACAGCCAATATCCCCGATCGTTCCCAGATATTTCCCGTTGTAAGTAGATTCCAAACCATGAGCTGAATCTTCCACAACCAATAAATTATTTCTCTTTGCAATATCCATTATTTTATTCATCTCGCAACCAATTCCCGCATAATGGACAACCACAATGGCTCTAGTCCGGGGTGTAATAACTTCTTCTATCTCGTTTTCATCGATATTCAATGTATCTCTTCTTATATCAACAAACCTTAATTTTGTACCTCTTGTATAAAAAGAGTTAGCTGTTGATACGAAAGTATAAGATGGTAGTATAATTTCGTCTCCACTTTTGATATTACACAAAATAGCAGACATATCCAGAGCAGTCGAACAGGAAGTCGTTAAAAGAACTTTTTTTATTTTGTATCTATCCTGTATCAAT
This sequence comes from Candidatus Humimicrobiaceae bacterium, assembly GCA_036514895.1. Taxonomy (GTDB): domain Bacteria; phylum Actinomycetota; class Humimicrobiia; order Humimicrobiales; family Humimicrobiaceae; genus Hydromicrobium. Next base: position 29,168 of record DATBWH010000061.1, on the reverse strand, counting down.
TTGGCACATTTATTACTAAAAGTGCCATCCCCGCTAATTCTTCCACTTAGTACTGCTTGAGCAATATAATACAACTCTTTCCCGATTATATATGGTTTATTAAAGGGAATCTTTATTTTTTTCATAATTCAATCTATAGCGTTATCAATATTATACTTTTCTTTTATTATATATTGAGGTTGCTTATTTTGAACTAAAAATATTCTGCCAATATACTCACCAATCAGACCTACCGAAATTAACTGTACTCCCGAAAAAACCAATATCGCTATGATAATCGAAGTCCACCCCAGAATAATCCCTGGATCCATTAACTTTTTTATTAATATGAAAAGAGAAAATAAAAATCCTATGAAAGAAAAAATAATTCCCAGAAAGAATGAAATCCTAAGTGGTTTAACTGAAAAATTTGTAAATCCATTAACCCATAATTTAAGCAAACTAATAAAACCATAACTAGATTTACCATATTCCCTTTTTTCATGAGCAATTTTTATCATAGCGATATTATCTGTCGACCTTAAGATAAGGCCTCCCAGATAAGGATAAGGTCCGGTATAATTTAAAATTTCATCTATTAAATATTCCCTGATAATAAAATAGTTTGTTATTTTTATATTTTTAGGTTTTTTTAAAAGAAAATAAGACATAATATCATTAGTCCAGCTGCCTATTTTCCTTAAAATATTATGACATTTATAGTAATAATTGGCATAAACCACATCATAACCCTCTTCTATTTTATTAATAAGTTTAGGAATTGCTTCAGGGGGAGTTTGAAGATCGTCATCCATAGATATAATATAATCACCTTTTACGAAATGGAGCCCTGCAAGGATGGCGTTATGTTGCCCAAAATTCTTTGATAGATTGATGAATTTTACAAAACTATACTTTCTTGAAAGTTCCCTGCATTTTTCATGACTGTCATCTTTACTTCCATCATTTACTAATACAACTTCAAAATTTATTTTATTCGATAATGTTTCTCTTATATCCTCAACAACTATTTGAATCGTTTGTACGGAATTATAAACTGGAATAACTATGCTTAATAAAATATTGCTATGATCCATAGCTCCCAACCCATAAATGATATATATTATAAATCTTAAAAATATTAAAACCTAATCCCAGATGGAAATTCAATGAGTTTAAATTCCTGGCTGAAACCACCGTTTCTATTTCCTTCACACCATTATCCTGCCAATAGTTCAGGCCTTTATTAAATAGTCTTTTACCGGAACCTTTTCCTCTATAAGAGTTTTCCACGCCTATGACTATTTCCTTACCCAATATATCAATATTATCCAGTGATATCAAACCAATTGTCTTTCCATGATTATCGCTATCAATAATTAAACCCTTGCCAAGTGACCTATCTAACGAATTATCAATAAATTCACGATAGAGCCCAGAGATCTTTTCCTTGCTTATTCCGGGATCATTATTAAATCTTGAGAATAGTGATATCTCGTCGGATATTTTATATAGATCTTCAATTCTTATATTCATAAAGGATATATTATCATTTGTAACAAGTTCGTATTTTAATAATTTTATGTTTAAGGGTATTTTCATCTTTAAGTATATTTGTGTATCGACAAGTATTGGCATCATTTTTTTAAATTCTAATAACGGCATTTGACTTATATTCGAGAAAATATAAATAAGGTTATAATTCAACTGCTGTATTGATTCTTCTAATTCGCTTAACTCCCCTGAATTCTTAATTAAGGATATATCAACTTTACCGACCTTCAAACCAAAAAAAGTAGAATCCCAGTTTAAATAATCTACCTTGATATTTGTCACCCTATTTTCCTTTTCCATAACGTTAATTGATTTAAATCCCATCATTTAGAATACAAAATAAACCAAGTCGGTAGCGATTGATGAGCATTTATTTTAAATCATTTTTTAATGACATAAGCAAGTTGTATGCCAAAACCACCGCCAGAATATTCTTTTTCAATCTTATAAAAAATTTCATTTATTTGATTAGTATATCCCGGATAATCATAGGGATTTGTGACCAGCTCTCTTAAAAATCTTGATCCTAAATAGTAAATCGAGCAAAAATCAATTACTTCAAATTTTAATTTCAGGGTATTCAGATAATTTTCAAGGTCTCTTTTTTTTATATATCTATTGAAATTATGTTCCGTCAGAGGCGGCAATTGTTTAAGAGTGCGTAAAGAATTGAGAAGGACAAATGGCTCCCAGAATGCTTCCGAAAAAATAATAATTCCACCTTTCTTTGTCACTCTAATACACTCATCGATGCTCTGCACTTGTTCGGTCCATTTTGGCAAATTTATAAGTACTCTTGTAGTGTATGCCGTATCGAATGTTTCATCATCAAACCTGAGTTTTTTAATGTTACCTTCCTCAAATAAGATTTCGTCTCCCAAATCAAGTTCCGCCTTCCTCTTATTTGCAAAAGTGATCATATTCTTAGCGAAGTCTACGCCGATTATTCTTTTTGGTTTTTTCTTAAGCTGGCGAAATGTTGAATAACCATTTCCGCAACCAGCATCTAGCACTACGCTGTCTTTTTCGATATATTTAGATATATTGCTTATTTCCAGCTCTATTGCAAAATTATCTTTCCAGGATGCCTCGCAGGAAGTTTCATATTTAATAGCATTGTCTTCCCAGTATTTTTTTATAAAATTACTCACTGCAGCATCCCCTCTCCAACTTGAAAATATTTCTTATATATTCCTTATTTTATCAACTTAATAATTTTTAGCACACAATGTGTTCAACTAACTGGCTTACCTTATACAAAATTTAAAAGTTTTATCACATCATGAAAATAAATTCTTTATGGATTTTTTTCCAGATGAAAAACTAAAGGTATAAATATAATTAAAAATTTAACTACTTCAGAAAGTTATTTTAAATTCTGTATGACTACAAACAGTGAGGTCCCAAATGGAAAACTGATCCTTTTTATCAGTTTATTTTCAAATAATTGAATTTTTGTAAATATATAATTCAAGAATTTTGGAGGCATATATAGATCACTTGTGATATCTTTTTTTAATTTCCCTTTTATTTTTTTAAAGAACTTTGCCAAAACGATAGGTAAAAATAAAACAAAAATCCTATAGCTTATTTTTATATATTTCATATTATAATCTTTAAATAATTCATATATATCCCTCTTAACAAATCTTTTCTTAGTCCCCCAGGCATCATCATGTTGTGACCATAGAAAAGGAAAAGCAGCTAAATTCAGGAGGATAAAACCGCCCTTTTTTGTTACTCGAATAAATTCGTTAATAGCTTTTTTTAATTCATCTTTTTCTAAACAAATTAACACGTCAAAGGAAAATAAAATGTCAAAATAATCATCCTCAAAAGGTATATTGATGACATCTCCGATTTTTACATTGCTTATTCCTCTTAATTTACAGAACTTGATAGCTTCGTGGGAACGATCTATTCCGTAGATTTCATAACCCAGGGATTTTATAACTTCTATGTTTTTACCTGTTCCGCAGCCAGCATCCAGAATCTTAAAATTTCTGTTATCTGAAATCCTGGAAATGTAATATAAAAGAAGACTCCTCAAACCTATGAACCACCAGTGTTTTTCCTCGCAATAATATGTTTCTGCAATTACCTGATCTATAGACATAAGTATTATAAATTTTTAAGGATTTTATGAAATAGATTGTTTATTTAATTCCTTATAGTATAGCATAACAAATCAGTATTTTTTCATATAATTAATATAAATTTTGGATTATAATATTAAAAATATTCGTAAATACAAGATACTGCAATGTTTTTATTAAATATTGAATAATCATATAGATAGTAGAAAAAGTAAAGTGAGCAAGAAAAAATATTCAATAAGTGCTTTTTTTCCTGTTTATAATGATTGGGGAACTATTTCAAGTATAGTTTTTCTGGTAGATGGTTTGCTTGAAAAAGTAGCAAGTGATTATGAAATTATTCTAGTTGATGACGGTAGTAATGCAATAACCAAAAGAGTTCTGGAAGAACTGTCCATAAAAATTCCCAAGCTAAAAGTTGTTACTCATTATAAAAATAAAGGTTACGGTGCCGCTTTAAAAACAGGTATCTATAATTCCAGATTTGACCTGATTTTCTATACAGATGGTGATGGGCAATATAATCCTGAAGAATTAAAGTTATTACTTCCTAAATTGGATGACGATATCGATATAGTTAACGGTTATAAAATAAGCAGATCCGATCCGGTTTATAGAAAAATACTTGGGAAGTTATATCATTATATAACCAAATTAATGTTTGGTTTTAAAATAAAAGATGTCGACTGTGATTTCAGACTGATGAGAAAAAAGATATTCCACGATATTATTCTTGAATATAATAGTGGTGTAATATGCGTTGAAATGATAACCAAAATTGCTAAAAGAGGATATAAATTCGCCGAAGTTCCGGTTCATCATTATTACAGAGTAAGTGGAAAATCGGAATTTTTTAATTTTATAAGAATTTTTCAGGTAATGAAAAATTTAATAAAACTCTGGTATAAAATACAGATTAAGAAAGAATATTAATTTTAAATGTCCGAGAATAAAAATAATTCATCCAAAGTTAATAGAATCAACAAAGAATATATCACAAAGACCTATAGAAATAAAAATGTTCTGATTACCGGCGGTCTCGGTTTTATCGGAAGTAATATTGCAATAAGATTATGCAATCTGGGCGCAAATATTACCATTGTTGATTCATTGATAGAAAATTATGGCGGTAACCTTTTTAATATAGAGCTTATAAAGGATAAGATAAAAGTTAATATCGCGGATATAAGAGATGAATCAAGTATGGATTATCTTGTAAAAAATGTGAATTTCATATTCAACCTTGCAGGCCAGGTGAGTCATCTTGACAGCATGAAGAATCCGTTTGTTGACCTGGAAATAAATTGCAGAAGTCAATTATCCCTCTTAGAGGCATGTAGAAAGAACAACAAAGATGTAAAAATAATATATGCAGGAACAAGGCAACAGTATGGTAAACCTGATTACCTGCCGGTTGATGAAAAACATCTTGTGCATCCAACTGATGTAAACGGAATAAATAAGATGGCAGGCGAATGGTACCATATTCTATACAGTAATATATATGGAATCAAAGCAACCTCACTTCGTCTGACAAATACCTATGGACCTAGACAGCTTCTTAAACATAACCGGCAGGGATTTTTCGGATGGTTCATCCGTAAGATCATTGAAAATGAAGAAATAAAAATTTTTGGGGATGGTAAACAGCTTAGAGATCTAAATTATGTCGATGATGTGGTTGATTCATTTTTAACCGCAGGTGCGAGTGAAAATTCTTATGGGAATTTCTACAATTTAGGTAGTGAACCTCCGATAAGCCTTATAGACCTTGTCGAAAAAATGATTGAAGTAAATGGCGGAGGTAGTTATAAAATTGTTCCTTTTCCCGAAGAAAGAAAGAAAATAGATATAGGAGACTATTATGCTGATTTTTCAAAAATAAAAAAAGAATTGGGCTGGTACCCAAAAACAGACCTGCAAGAAGGGCTTTTAAAAACTTTTGATTATTATAAGAAATACAGGGAGCATTACTGGTAGTTGTCTTTAATCGATTAATTTATTTATTTAATTATTCAACCTTTTAAAAATATGATCTCAATCCCTTTCGGAAATTTACACAGACAATATCAAAAATATAAAAAAGAAATAGATGACGTAATTCAGGATGTTCTTGATAATGGCCATTTCATTCTCGGTGAAAATGTAAAAAAGTTTGAAGAAGAATTTGCAGAATACTGCGGAGCTAAGTTTGGCACAGGCGTAGGTTCTGGAACAGAAGCAATCCACCTGGCACTTTTAGCATGCGGAATAGAAAGCGGTGATGAAGTAATTACCGTATCCAATACCGCAGTCCCGACAGTATCCGCAATTACCGCTGCTAATGCAGCTCCAGTATTTATTGAGATAGATGAATTTTCTTACAATATAAATCCCGATCTAATAGAAGAAAGAATAAGTGAAAAGACCAGAGCAATAATTCCGGTTCATTTATATGGTAATCCCTGCAACATGAATGGGATATCAAAAATGGCAAAAAAATATAGCCTTAAGGTGGTAGAAGATTGCGCACAGGCGCACGGCGCCGAATACAAAGGCAGGAAAGTAGGAACTTTCGGTGATGCCGGATGTTTTAGTTTCTATCCAAGTAAAAATCTTGGCGCTTACGGTGACGGCGGAATGGTAATTACCAATGATGCCGAACTTGATCATAAACTCAAACTCTTAAGAAATTACGGACAGGAAAAAAGATATTTCAGTATAGTCAAAGGATTCAATAGCAGACTTGATGAAATTCAGGCTGCAATTTTAAGATTCAAGTTAAAAAAGCTTGATTTCTGGAATGAATTAAGAATTAAAATAGCAAAAAAATACAGCGATAGCTTTTCCGGTTCGGGCATAATCTGTCCCAAATTGAATGATGACAGTAAACATGTCTTTCACCTTTATGTAGCAAGGGTTAAAGACAGAGACTGTTTTATTAATTATTTAGAAAAAAATGGTATAGGTGTTTTTATTCATTATCCGATTCCCGTTCATCTGCAGCAGGCTTATAAGGAATTAAATGTCAAAGAAGGCAGCCTGCCTGTAACGGAAAAGGTATCAAAGGAGATAGTCTCGATTCCTATATATCCTGAACTGGAAGAATCAGAAATCGGTTATATAATTTCGAAAATTAAAGAATATTTTGTTTAGAAATATTAATTGAAATAGTATAATCTACCTAATATTATTCTAATAATATTCCAACATTTTATATGAATTTTTTAGAATTAAGCAATTTGAGAAAGAATAAAATCTATCTTGTATTCTATATTTTCCTCTTTTTATCTTTTATATTTTCTTCGGTAATATTCTTTTATTATTATAAATATCAAATCAGTCCTGATACGGTAGAATATATCCAGATAGCACTTAAATATTCCAGTGGAAATTTTGGAGAAGTTGTTAATGGTTACAGGAGTCCGTTATTTTCGATTCTTCTTGTACCATTTATAAAATTAGGGATAGACCCGCTGATTTCTACTAAAATATTAAATATTATTCTGGGATTCATATTATTAATAATTTTAAGAAAAACTGCAATTCTTTTAAAAATCGAAGAAAAAATCAGGCTCCTAATTTCATTTTTCTTAATTCCAATACTGATGTTCTGCTTATTCTCTTATATGACACCGGATGTTCTATCTGCTATTTTCATTATATTGGCGTTTAATCTAATAATTGATGATAGTCTGAACTACAATAAATTAAAAGGTATCTACTTTGGGATCATAGCTGGATTTGGATTTCTTACAAAGGCTTTTAATCTTTATTTTTTAGTCTTTATTCTTACTTTGATCTGCCTCATTGAATTTTTAGTAAAGAAAGAAAAGAGAAAAGAGATTTTAATTATTTACAGTATAGCTATAGGGGTAACTTTGCTCATTTCTATTCCCTGGATAACATTATTAAGTTTAAAATACCACAGATTAACCTTCACCACAGTAGGAAACTGGAATTACCTTTTACTGGGTCAGGACCCTCAAAAAATACAGGAGATTACAAATCATCTTCATCCAATTAATAGTAAATCCGGATTTGTTTTGGATGATGGTTTGATATTAGCCTCAAAATTCGAAAAATGGTTTGATTTAAATTTTTTAATTAAAAATTCTTTTATGAACATAAAATCAACTCTTAGATTTCTGGATAAAATATATCTTACCATATTTTCATTAATCTTTTTGATTGTGTATAAGAGAAGGGATTATTTAAATTCTTTTAAGATATATGCGTTTTACATTCTTTATATTTTCGGTTATTCATTATTATATTACGAAGATCGGTTCTTTTATCCTTTAATGTTTTTGGGATTTTTAATCTGTATCAGCATATTATTAACGTTTAAAAATAAATTATACAAATTTTTCTTATATATTCTAATACTATTAATAGCCTATTCTTTTTTAAATTTCTCTATCAATTACCTTAAGAACACGGCTTTAAGCAGGCCTGGCCTGCAATATTACATCATGGGTCAGGAAGTTCAGAAGCTTGATATCAAAGGTAACATTGCCGCAAGTGGTTCCGGAAGAACGGTTATGTACATTACTTATTATAACCGTGAAAACTTAAGATATTTTGGCACTACCAAGACGATAGAAGAACTAAGTGAATATGATATTGATTATTATTTCATAGATAAGGACGATCTTGAGATTATTGGACAGATTGGATTAGATCCCGGAGATTTTGCAGGAAAAGTAAACAATTTTTATATTTACAAACTCAAATAAAATCAAAACTTAAATAAATTTAAAATCTTTTTCAAGTAAAAATCAAAAGTGGCATTGTCTGCGGATATTTTTGCCTCCCAGAATAAATACATCTGAAATAGAGAATAACAAATAAATAAAATACCAAAGATAAAAATAGTAATCTTTACCTTTTTCAACCTCACTGCTGAAAAGAAAGACGCCATGGGAAATATCAAAAGACTATAACTTTCCACAAAACCTCTGTGTCCAAAGCTGGCACCATACCACCATCTCGTAGTGCTGGCTATTATCAATAAATTTAAAATGCTAAAAATCAATATTGGAAAAAATAACTCGTTATTTTTCTTTTTTAAATAATAAAAGCCGATAACACTAAATATAAGAATCGGAGACCAGAATAGAAGACCTGCTCTTACAGAAAATAATACTTCAATCAGATGAGGAGGAAAGGTAAAAAGCTTTTCATCCTGGTAGGGGTTTATAATCCACTTTCCGGATCCTATTTTCCATATTATCATTTGAGGTAAAAAAGATAATATAAAAGTGGCAATTATAATTGCCACTTTGTGTAAATTTTCTTTAAAAAAAATAATTCTTTCCTTTAAACTCTTAAAATTGGTAATTCCGTAAAATAGTAAAATAAAAACTGCTATTATATTTGTTGGGCGAACCAGAGTTACGAGTCCCAGTATAAGACCTAAAAATAATGAGTGCCTGTATGCTTTTTTGTTCTCATACCACTTAATGGTTATATATAAAAGAAGGATAATTAGAAAGAGAGAAAAAGAATGACTAAAACCACTTTCAAAAGTTAAATAGTGAAATAAATTTGTTCCAAAAATTATTGCTATAATAGAAAATATAATAACTTTATCGGTAAAAAATTTCTTAAGAATTTTAGCTAATAAAATTAGTCCTAAAAAACCATAAAATATGCCTGATAAACCATAAGCATGCTGGAAAAGGAGTGATATTCCATCCATAGAATAACTAAAAATCATTGAAAATAAGTAAGCAATAAAGAAAAAAGGCAATACCATAACCGCAACACCAATAGTCTGTTTTGGCAGATAATTTCCGGTGTTATTATAATATACGAACCCTCTGATATTCCCTTCAGTATAATTTTCAATATATTTATTAAAAGAGAGATCTTTTAATATCAGAAAGGAAACTATATATGAATAGTACCTTGAAGCATCTGAGTGGATTACAGGTATATTAACTCCACTATAATAAGTATAACCATTGAAATATAGTGAAAAGTAAGTTATTAAAATTACGATCAAGATAAATATTAAAAATATTTTCAGGAGCAAACTAATATTTTGAAATTTGCGGCTATATATAGATTCATTATTCATCTATATATACTATAAAATTAAATATTTGAATCTCTAAAATGATTAAAACCTATTTCATTATTTCATATCGTCTAAGAATCCCTTGTATTTTTTCTGCAGCTTTAAATCCCATCTGCATGGCAATATGACCATTCACATATTGAAATCTTCCCTGTCTGCCCGCAGTTTCAAAGTTATTTACAGTTTTTATATAATCAAGCAGATTACCGAGGTGCTGTTCGTATCCTAATTTATAAATAGGATACCCAAATTCATATCTATAAACATTCATCTCGAGAACATCTTTTTCTTTTATAATATGTTCCCTTAAAAGATCCTTTAAAACCATCTTTTTACAATACTCGTCGTCGGACCACCATCTGTCTTTTTTCCCGCTGCTTATTTCTGCTACCAGTATTGTGGTATCAGGAATAATAGTATCATGGCTAAAATATGACGAATCATAAATCCGGTTAAAGCTGTGTTCCCTGAAATACATAAAAGAAACAGGAAGTATTTTTGGCTTATTGACCAGAACGCCAACAAATACCAAAGCTCTGAATTCAAGCGAATCTGATGACTCTCTAAGAGTCTTAGTGACTTCCGGGGCAATCATTAAAATCGCTTTATTGATGGGAATGGTATTTATCAGAGCATCAACTTTAAAATCAAGGAGTCTACCGGAATTCACGGTAATCTCCTTTACCTGATTGCCATTTACATTTATTTTAACCACTTCCGAGTTTAAATGTATTTTACCGCCATTTTTTTCAATATCTTCCACCATTTTATTGATAATACCCCTGTATCCCATTTTTGTGGTATAAAGCTGCCCATCAACATTCTCTACAAAATGCTTTGTTGACCTTCTGCTCAATCTCGCTCTTATAGGTGAAATTATTTTATTTAAGAAAATACTTCCGGAAATACGTGGTATTCTTTCCATGGCAAATTCGGGTGAAAACTTATCCGGGTAAATATTCCATACATGATAAATATAATTCTTAAAAAATAACTCATACAAGACATTTCCATAATATTTTAGCAGTATTGTTTCTGAATTCTCAACTTCAGGTTTCCTGAACATTCTTTTAAAATTATTTTGGATAAGGCTGGCCACTGCTGTAATGACCATTTTTTTAGGTAGTTTTTTTAAAACCTCAAATACAGATAAGGGATAAACAAAATATTCATTCATGAATTTAATCAGTATGGTTCTTTCGAAATTTATAAGCTCATCATTTGCTATTTTTTTTATTTCGGAAAGAATTTGGGGATTATTGGTATGAAAGAAATGAGGACCGTATTCATATATATTACCATTGATAATTTTTCCTGAAGCAAGTCCGCCGCAACTGCTTCCTTTTTCAAAAATATTTACATCATAACCCTTCCTGGCCAGATACATCCCTGCAGATAAACCGGCTATGCCGCCGCCTATTATAGCTACTATCTTTTTAGGCAAAACATCTCCTTAAAAATAGATCAGAGCAGTAAATCATAAATTATATTTACTGCCAAATTCCTTGATTGTTTTTATGATGTATCCGATATCATCCTCGCTTAAGTTAGGATGTAAAGGTATATTTAAGCCGGTTTCATTTAATAGTTCGGAATTCTTCAATTTCAGGTGAGTCGAGTTATAAATAGGTATCATATGAAGCGGCTGATAACGTAGAGTAGTATATATGCCTTTCTCATATAAATAACCGGCAAGATCATCTCTTTTATTGTTATTAAGTCTTATAAAGTATGTAAAATAAGAATGTCTTTCATTGCCATCAGCATCTTTCGGAATATTCAGCCACGATAATTTAGAAAACTCATCCTGATATGTATCCCATATGTATTTTCTATATTTCTGGAGTTCATCCAGCTTTTTTAATTGTGCAAGGCCGATAGAAGCGCTTATATCATCGGGAATCAGCTTGGGAAAGAAACCCACTACATTATATTCCCACCATCTTTTTTTCGCAGCAGAAGCCTCAAACCCCGATTTCTCGATACCACAGTACCTCAACGCTCTGGACTTTTTTATCAATTCACTGTTATCTGAAGTTATGCCTCCTGCTTCACCTATAGCTAGATTTTTAACACCATCAAAACTGTAAATACCTACATCCCCTATTGATCCACAGTATTTATCCCCTATTTTTGAATCAACCGCATGGGCAGCATCTTCAATAATAGGGAGACCAATTTCTTTTATTTTTTCTATTTTTACAGGTTTACCGGCATAATGAACAACCATTATTGCTTTTGTTTTACCGGTTATAAGAGGAGTAATGGCATCTGCAGTAATGTTTTGGGTCTCAAGATCAATATCCGCAAATACCGGTTTGCAATTATTAAGCACCACTGCAGTGGCGCAAGAAATCCAGGTAAAAGTGGGTAAAATAATCTCGGAACCGGCAGGGAGGTCCAATAATTTTATAGCCAGATATAAGCTGTTGGATCCGCTGTCAAGCATCACGAAATCATTAAGTTTCAATCTTTCGGAAAAATTTTTTTCAAATAAATTTGTTTTGGGGCCGATACCTATCCATTGATTTTCTATACTTGTGCGTATCTCCTCCAGTTCTTCTTTCCCGACTTTGGAACCAAAAACTGATATCATTTTAAACACCTTTCTATTTCAATATTTTTGAAATTGTAGCATAAAATTAAATAATTTAGCAAAATTTACAACTTTGTTTTTAAATAAATCTTTCTGTCCTTATATTCAATATATGCAGGCTCAAAGGGTGGGAATTCATTACCCCTTACAAAATTCCATATTTTCTCTAATGGCCATTCCAAACTTACTTTTTTATTTTGTAAAGAATCCCTTTTATAAATTCGACTGATCATTTTTTTATCTTGAGGGTAAGCTTTAAAATTATTATCAAGTATATTTCTAATATTACTTCTAAATATTTCCCAACAACAAATATTTGTTAGCTTGTATAGTTCCTTTGCTGTTATATTATCATCAATTTTAAAAATTCTTTTATCAATAATATCACCATCATCAACCTCTTCAGTTATAATGTGCAAAGTAGCACCAAAATATTTATCCCCATTCATTATTGCATGAGAACCAGAGTTGCAGCCTCTATATTCAGGTAGGGGACCTTGATGAAGATTAATTGAAGCTATTTTGGCTTTATTAAGTATTTTCTTTTTAATTAAGAATGGGTGCAGAACAGATATGATATAATCAACATTATCAAACATTAATATATCTTCTGGATTAATAATAGGAATATTATTATTCTCTGCATATTCCCTAACAAATAATTTTTTCCACCAGATAATCGCATCTTTACTCCAAGTGCAAACACCTAAAATATTAACATCAGGCATTTTATGTATATATTTTAAGCAGTTTCTCCCCAATTTTTTTTGCCCCATAAAAATAACATCTTTCTTTTTAGTCGTATTAAATTTTTCCATATCATTCCCTTCCCATTACAAATATAATATTTTTCACACAAAATTTTAAAATTAATATTTTTCTAAACTCTTTACCGACTACTCTATTCAAAATATTATGTTAAAGGTAAATTAAATTCACAACCTTCAAGTTTTAAAATTTTTGAAATATCGAAATACCCTTTGGGTAAATAAACTTCTCTTTTAAATATATTTTTCTGTATTTTCTTTTTCTTGACTGCAAATTAAAAGATTCTTTATGTTTTAATAATTTGCAAAATAATTCTTCATATTTTGAGCACATTAGTATTGAGTTATAAGGATATTTTTTCATTTTATTATAATAGAAATCATACTCTTTTATTATTTCTTTCAGTTTTGATAAAAAATCTTCTTTTCCGTTAAACATCTTGCCAAAACCTTCAGCATATTCAGGAATACCACCGCTATTCCTATATAAAAGAGGAAGTCCACACATGGCTCCTTCTATATGGTGCATTCCGGCAGGCTCATTCATAGACGCAGTTATGTAAATATGATTTTCTTTTATCTTATCGGTCAACTTTTCACCGATTAAAGGTGAAAATTTTTTTGAATTCTTAAAATTAAAATCTTCTGGAACATTTCCTATGTAATTAAATTCTAGTTTTAATCCATTAATGCCTTTTTTAACCAGATTATCAATCATCTCATAAATATCAAAGCCTTTATAATAATTGGCTCCCCAGTGGTGAGTTACTAATCTCAGAGGACCACAACCATCCCATCTTGCTCTTCTTTTTAAGTTAAAAATTGTCTCATCTGCACCATTTCTTATAAATGTATGGTTTTTTGCTTTCAGGATTTTATTACTTATAAAAAGATTCTCAAGATAGGAGCTTATAAAAACCGTATAATCGGCAACTCTATTTGCTCTCATCAGGTATTTATTAACACCTTTGGTTCCTTTTCTCTCATCACATTCATTAATCCTGTGTATCACAATTGTATCTGGTTTTTTTATTAAATATCTTGATATCTGCCTCTGGTTATAGGCTCCCGATTTTGAAGTTATCCGCGGCTCTGTCATCAGTATTATGTCTATATCACCATCGGAAAGTCCTGTGGTCACATCCCAGCCCCTGTTTTTTAAGTACCTGGATAGACTGATGGCAAACTGATTACCCCCGCCCCATGGACCGTTTATAATATTTGAACCAATGGAAATTTTCATAATTTATAATTCTTTGCCTTTTCTTGGCCGGATAAGCCGATAATCAGTGAAGTAGCAAACGAGAGACATAACATCACTGTCGGAGCAGTCATATAATTCTCAGTTACGGACAGGATAAATAAGGTTATAATACCCCCTATTATCGATAGGTAAACTTTCTTAGAAAAATAATCTGTGGTTCTTCTATAAGCTTTAAAAATTATCACAAAACAGAAAATCCAGAAGGCCAGTATCAGAATCAAACCCACCACCCCTGTTTCAGCTAAAAAATGCAGATAAGAGCTGTGAGCATTTGTATCATTAAAAATATAGTTACCGGAAGTGTATAAAGAGAATATACCTGGATTACCCGTTAAGGGAACCTTATCAAAATTCCAAGGCACATCATTATATCTTGCAAAACCTATTCCCAGCATAGGGCTCTGCTTGAATAACAAAATCGCTTTATCCCAGAGTGAAAACCTGGTCAAAGCACTTAAGTCGTAAATATGAAATATCTGCAATATTCTGCCAAATGTCCCGGTTATAAAAACAAGAGGAATTACAACCACCGCCAGTATCAGAATATTCCTTAAAAATTTCAATAAAGATTTGCTGCTAATGAGCAGTAAAAAGAACACCCCTAAAATAAAAGCTACCAGACTCCCCCTGCTTTTGGTCATTATAAGTGCAATAAAACTTAGCATCGAAATGAAGAGGTAAGCTATTTTCTCTTTACTATCTGACTCTAAGAAGAAGGCAAAAGCAAATATACTGACAATTGAAAAAACAGAACCCGTGGCATTATGGGAATTATTCAGGGCAATAAACATAGGACCCACATATACATCATCGATCCTGATCATTAAAGAGCTCATGCCATTTACATACTGAAAAAATCCTATTACCGCAAAAAAAGTAAATGCGATAAACAAAAACTGAAAATATATTCTCGCAGCTTTTTTATAATCCAGAAAGGGTATAGCAAGGATAAGAAAAGGAGCATAGCTGAAGAAAAAATTCCCGTCATTTCTGATAAACTCATACTTAAATAAATTAATGACAGGTTGTCTTGATATAAGATAACTGAATATAAGATAAAAACTTAGAGAAAACAGTAATATGTTGATTCTTATATGCTGCTCCGATATATCTCTGTTTTTAAAAAAATGAAAAATACCCATAAAAAATAATATAATAATTATAAATATGGAGAAGTAAGGAAATCTATTCATAAGAATAAACACCGGCAGAAGCGCAATCAATATATAAGCAAGTTCCTTTATCTCTATGTTCACTATTTTATTTCTAATCTTATACAGGTTCTCCATAAATCTATATTTCTAATTCTATAAAATAATTAATTATTATTTAACGGATTTAAGAGACAATATCGCTTTTAATAAAAATTGCTCTACAGCTCTTTCAAATTTAAATAATAATAATAGAAATTTATTCACATTAAGTATACTGGTAAGAAAATATAATTCTCCGTCGTAAACAAACTTCTTTTTATTAATGATTGAAAAACTTTTTTTCACCGAAGCGGAATGCTCATGATAAACGGAAATCCTGGGATCGTAAAAAACGACTATGCCTGCTTTATAAACTTTACGGTATATCAATTCTTCCTCATAATATATAAAAGTATTGATATTAAACATTCCAGCTTTTTTAAAATCACTGGCTCTGCAAAAAAAACAGGCGCCATTTATAAGAAACACCTTTATTGGTGATTTTAGTTTTTTCAAACTCCTGTTTATTCTAAAAATCTTATCCACTCTTCCGTTGTTTCCCATGTGAAACAGACATTTCAAAAACCCGGCTTTCCTGATATGCGGAAGCATCAAAGAGCCATCATTATTTATAATTTTCGGTCCTAAAAAACCACATTTTAAATCATTAATTGCATCTACGGATTTAATCAGGAAATCCTCATCTTTTATTACAATATCCTCATTGGTAAACAGTGCTATGTCATCTTTACTTATTACCTTATTTTCCATTAAATATTCAAACCCGAGATTATTGCCTCTGGAATATCCAAGATTTTTATTAATTCCGGTCAGTTTAATTCTGCTGTCATCAAATGATTTTATTACTTCATTAATGGCAATATTGTCTGGGCTGTTATTTACAATAATAAGCACCCAATTTTTATGACTCTGCCGGATGAGACACCCGATAAGTTTTTCCAATAAATCTTCGGTATTATAATTTATGGTTATTATTCCAATTTTTTTCATTTTTTCCGATAAATCTACTATAGATTTTTAAAGTGCCGATAATTTATTATATATTTTTTCCGTTTCTCTTAACTGACTGCTTATATTGAATTCTTCTACAACTGACTTCAGGGCATTTTTTCCGATATGGCCTAATTTGTTCCTGTTTTCGTATACGTAAAGGATTTTATCCGCCAGACTATTTTTGTCCGCTTCACAGAGAAATCCATTATGATTATCTTTTATCATTTCCGGTATTCCTCCCATTCTTGTGGCAATTACTATCCTGCCAAAACAAAAGGCCTCAAGAACCACCCTTGGAAAAGCATCTTCTTTTATGGGGCAATGAACCAGAACATCTGCTGAATTTAAGTAGCCCCCGATATCCGGCCGGTAGCCCAGCATAGACACTTTTTTCTCAAGATTATTTTCATTAATATATTTTTTGATCTTTTCTTTATATGCCATTTCACTCCTGTGGTATACATCACCAAGCAGCAAAACTTTAATATT
Organism: Candidatus Humimicrobiaceae bacterium; assembly: GCA_036514895.1. Classification (GTDB taxonomy): domain Bacteria; phylum Actinomycetota; class Humimicrobiia; order Humimicrobiales; family Humimicrobiaceae; genus Hydromicrobium. The sequence continues at coordinate 12,152 of DATBWH010000061.1, read as the reverse complement.
TAAATTTTTAATCTTATTGGAACTGACCGACTCAAGTAATAACATCTGTCCCTTTAATTCGGTCAAATTCCCAATGTTTAATATAATAAATCCCTTACTCTCACCTCTATATTTACTCATTACGTCTATTTCTTTAAAACCCCTTTTGAATTCCCTGCAATCAATCCCATCGTGAATAACACTTATAAGTTTACCTGCAGATCTTTTTTTACTGCTGAATAATGTATAATCCTCCAGTGCTTTTTCTGAAACAGCTATTATGCTGTCTGCAAAAATACTGCAAAACCCTGCTCTCAATTTCTTCTTCCATCTGCTGTCCAGAATATTTTTAAAACAAATCATTAACTTCCTTTTTAAAATTTTTACTGGAATGGACAGATACAGAGCTTCCTGAATTGTATTACAGACTACCAGATTTATATTGTATTTTTTAAGGGTAAATAAAAAATTAAAATTCAATATCAGGATATTCAAAAAAAACCATAGAAGTAAAAAGGGATTATAAGTCACTCTTAAAAATGGCATTTTTTTTATTTTCGTATTTATTTTATGAAGTTGAAGTTTTTTAAAAAAAGGGCCATTCCTATCCGGCAGGACTACTACCGGTGAAAATATCCCTTTATCTAATCTCCTGATTATATCAATCAATATATTTTCGGGACCGGTCAATTTTGAAGTCCTGGACATATATAAAATATTTATTTTACCTGCCATATTTTCTTATTAATTCCCTTACCCGTAATGCAATCCTTTTAATCTATTTCTTATTTTGATCATAAAAGGAAAAAAACTGACTGCAAGATATATAAATAACTTAAAATTGAATTTCGTCTTCAAAAATTTCAGTATTTGCCTCCTGGCTTTTGCGGTCCTGCCGGAGAATAATAGATAATATATCTTTTGTTTCTCATAAAAAGAAATTCCGTCTTTTTGCGATTTTGGCTGTTCTGTTTTACCTGTATTTATGGACTCATCCAATAAATCATAACTGTCTTTGCCTGATTTCCTTCTTTCGAAATAAAACTGTCTTGCCTTATTTCTAAAAAATTCCTGTTCATTCTTTCTGGAATAAGTGATTGAAGAAGGAATTACTCTTTCTCTTAGAAGCACCTCTTCCATATTGCCCAGGACATATTTCTTCGATAATAAATTAAGATAAAGATCATAATCCTGCGAGTATTTGAATTTTTCACGGTAACCCGCCTCACCATTATTTCTGAACATGACCGTGGAGTGATTGATATAATTAGATGAAGGCATTTTTTTTCTTATATAATCGGGATCGTCATTTGCGATTATTTTACAAATAGTATTATCATCTTCATCAATCAATTCTACTGAAGAACCTATAAGAAAGTACCGGATATTGTTTTCCAGGAAGTTATACTGGATTTTCAGTCTGTTTTCCAGAGAAATATTTCCGGCATCCTGCCTGGCTATATATTTTCCTTTTGATATTCCAATGCCTTTTATCAAAGACCTGGTCAAACCAATATTTTCAGGATTTTTAATATATACAATTCTGTCATCACCGAACTTTTTTATTATTTTCAATAAATCATAGCTGCAGCCATCATCGATAATTATGAACTCAAAATCTTTCAGAGTCTGGTCCAATATGCTTCCAATAGAATCGTCAATGTACTCTTTATAATTAAAAACGCTCATAACCACGCTGACTTTTTTAGAAATATTACTCATAAATTAAAACTTTACTTCTTCCGGAATCGATGGCGAAAATTATCAATTTCTTTATTTCTTAAAAGGAGCAAAAACATTAGGTATGTAAACGGCTATAAGACCCACTGCTATAGCAGCAAAAACCGTGATTAAAATACTTTTAAAATTGTCTATATTTATAGCATCTACCGGAATGACTGGCTCCTCTGATATCTCTACGTTATTTATATATACTTCTTTATTATTCTCCAGATTATATTTTATCTCGTTTAAATCTATTATCAGGTTATTTATCGAATCCAGTTCACTTTCAATATCTTCCGCACCTTCATTTTGACTTTCGGCATCCTCGAACTGCTGTTCAAGTGCAGTCACCCTGCCATTTATCTTAAGTATGCTATCTTCTATTATCTGCGATTTTTCATTTCTGCTATTTTCCAGATAAGTATTAATTAAGATATTATTTATTTTATATGAACCTTCAGCATTACTATAGGTGGCAGTGATTGCAATAACTTTATTTCCACGATCTATCAGAGTGCTAATTGCTTCATTCAGCTTATCTTTATTAATTTCAAAATCCAGTTTTGCAGATACATCGTCCAGTAAAACATCATCCCGGATATCTTTTGTGATACCGTTAAGGATTTCACTTTCTAGTTCCTCAATTTCCATTCCTGGAGCAAAAATTCCCAGGGCACGGGCTTCTTCCGGAAAATATTTATAAAGGTTTTCTTCATAATAGATATCTTTCAACCTTAAAGCGGAATATGATTGATACACAGGAGTTTTTATAAATGTAAAAAGTAGTCCTATTATTAAAACAACAAGAAAAAAACCTATAAAAACCCATTTTTTTCTTACAGAAACTGAAACCATATCCTTTAGTTTAATTATATTCCGGAATCCGGATATTTTCTTTTCATTCATCGGAAAGTCCTTTATATTTTTTTATTATTCTCTATTATTCTATTTTAAGAATATACTAAAAACTATTAAAATAGGGTAAAGCAATATCTATATCTGTATATTCTTTATTGTACTCTCTATCATACTGGTCCCTGTCAATTACCACAACTTCACTATTTATTTTTAAAACATCGTATATATAATAAATTTCCTTACCCTTATAAGTTATAATAATTTTTTTGAAACTTTTAGAATCAATGTATTTCAGATATTCTTTATTAAAAAAATCAGGAGAGATTGCTATATATCTTATCTTATATTCTTTGGTTATATCTTCTCCGGCCATCATATACTCAATAGCATTGCTGGGATCATAGACTATTATTTCACCTCCCATATAAATGAAATTAAAGGCGGACCCGAAATGCGAAACCAGGCCTCCGGTAAAAAAATTATCCTTTCTCAAGAGATATGCCGCACTTTTTATTCCCACCTTATGGCCCCAGACATAACCGGCAGGTATTTTCCCCGGCATATAGATAGCAGGATATTTCTCTTTATCCGGAGATAAATCATTAAAAACAATAAAAGTGTGATAGAAATTAAAGCAGATGATAGCTGCAAGAGTAAGACCTATCAATGCCTTCAGTGTGAACCCAATACGGGGTTTTAAAAATTTCCTGTCTTCTATCAGGTCACTTATTGATTTGAAGGCAAAAGCAATTATGAGCATTGCTGCCGGATAGCTATTCATGAGGTGCCCGTTTTCTCTTTCCATTAAAAACATCCACACAAAAAAGTGCAGAGAAAAAAGCAGCACAATCCGTTTCAGGATTCCCGGCATTTTTATTTTTTTTGACATCAGTAGAATAATTACCGCTATCAGCGAAACTGTAAATAAAATGACAAAATAAATCGAATAACTGGTTATGAATCCCTGGATGAATTCTTTAAAATTAAAGGTCAATCCAAGATTTCCTTTTCTTCCAATCAAATGCTCGTAAGTTGCATTATTTACACCTGTTAATTGCCTTGCCAGAATAAATTCAAAATAAATAAAAGATATGAACAGTATAATTGGTGCTATAAGGCTGAGTAGCAATTTATTAACGCCGATTTTCCTGATATTTACGAGTAGGATTACCACAAAAAAAGGAATAAAAAGGTATGCATCAAGAACAGAGATCAATGCCAGAACAACAAAGATCAGACCCGCCTGTAAATTCAGAAATTTTCCTCTTTCTTTCTCATCTGGTGCATATAAAAATTTTTCGATATTATAAAACCCCAGAAGGATAAAAAATATATAAAATCCCACACCTATTGAACTTTTAAATAGACCCGTTGCACCCGAAACAGCATAGAGCAAAGCCAAAAAACCGGCAGATTTCCTATTTAAAAATAAAAGTCCTATCTTATAAATAACCAGAAGAGTAAGAATAGTGATAATAGCAGCGGGCATTCTTGAAGCCAGTTCACAAACTCCAAAAAGTAAAATAAATGGCACCTGTACCAGCATAATAAAAGATAAAGTAGTGTTTGAATATAAGGCAGTAGCATTTGCCAGAGAATGATTATTTAACCCAATTATGAATCTTGAAGCGTATAGTAGTGTCTGGGCCTCATCCTCACCCCAGAATTCTATTTCTCCCAGATTATAAAAGACAAGGAAAATACAGATTCCCAGAGCAAATATCACCAGTAAATTATTTTTTAGAAAACCTGCAAAGTTTTTACTTTTAAAGAGGTTTCTGGTAAAATTCATAACTCATATTATTTTTGAAATAAAATAAGAAATTCATTGAAATTATATATTAATTGCAAAAACATTAACAATAATTTTTGGTTTCTTACTTTTTTATGAAACGATTTGTTCCAATGGAAAATTTTAAATCTGTTTTTTTATACGAATCCATATCCTTCTTATGATAAATGACAAAAAGAATTAAAATCGGAATCATTCCTGCAGCCGGGGAAGGCACCAGACTGGGATATTTATCCAATCTTCTCCCAAAGACATTATTTCCTATATATGACAGACCGATACTTCACCATATAATCGATATCATGGAATCCCTGGGAATAGAAGATATATACATCATCGTTAATGTCCATAAAGAAAAAATCAGGGAGTACTATAAAAATATAAAACCGGATTTAAAATCAAGACTTCATTTCATTGAGCAAAAAAAACTCGATGGTCTTGCAAATGCTATTCTTCTTATTGAAAAATATACAAAAAGACAACCATTTCTTGTCATCCTGGGCGACGAATGCATTATTGCCGAGTCCCTTAAACCAATGATCAGTTTATTCTTCGAAACAAAATCAATTGCTGCCGAAGCGGTTGTAAAAGAAGAAGACAAAGATATTCTAAGACAAACCTGTTCTGCGAATGTAGATAAAGATGGAAGAATACTCGAAATACTGGAAAAACCGGAAAATCCTCCATATATGATAAGGGGCTGCGGGATCTATCTTTTCAGACCGGAAATATTTGAATTCATAAGAAATACACCCACTAATCCTGTAAGAAAAGAGAAAGATATCACATCGGTGATCAATAATGTCGCCAAGACCCAAAAAGCCTACAGTTATTTTATCAAAGGATATAATATAAACATCAATGATTACGAGGAACTGCTAAAGGCAAATCTCTTGATTAAATTAAATATCAAAAAAAGATAAAAAATAAATTAAACTCAAATCCCCCTTAAAGCCTTATGGTTCTTATTGCACATTGCTTTACATAACATAATTATTGTGTAATAATTTACACAATAATTATGTTCTCAATCTCTATAGTATGATATTTTGTTCGAAACAGTGCAAAAAAGGGAGGCGCAATAAAAAATGGCAAGAATAAACATATCCATTTCTGAAGATGCTTTGAAAAAGGTTGACAAATATAAGGAAATAGTAAACCTGACAAGATCTGGTCTTATAATAGAAGCACTTGAAAGTTATTTCGCTCGATTACAGAGCAGAATCCTTGAAGAAAAAAAGAAAAAGGCTATTGAAGGTATTATTCAGATCAGGGAAAAAATAAGTTATGACCTCAAGGGCTGGAACTCGACTGAAGAAATAAAAAGACTGAGGAATAGCAGATGGGCAGGTTTATCAAAAAAATGACTGGATACAATAATACAGAAGAACAAATCAATAATGATATTTTTATAATTTCTGAAAGTATTATAAAATCTTTTAATGAAAAGGTTAGAGTAGTTCTGGACACATCAGTCATTGTGAAATGGTTTTTTAAGGATGATGAAAAAAATATAAAAAAAGCAGACCTTATTTTAAAGCAGTATTTGAACAATGAGATAAAAATAATAATACCCGAGTTATCTGCATTTGAACTGGCAAACGTTCTAAGAAATAAAATTAAAAAATATCAGAATGTTAATTTAGATATAATAGATAGGTTGTATAATCTCGGAATTATTTTTTATATTGATAAGGAAATTTTAAAAATTGCCACTAAAATAGCGGCTGATATAAATGAGAGTGTTTATGACTGCATCTTTATTGCTACTGCGGAGAGGTTTAATTGTAAGCTTGTTACAGATAATAATTCACTGTTTTTAAATTATGCAGGTTATAGCAGTAGGAAAATAGAAATCCTGCTGCTGGAAGACTACCCTGAATAATTTGGAGGTGACAATATCACTGAATAACCAGACATTTCATAAATTGCCTATTATACTAATGGAAAAAACATATAGCTGACCATAATTCAATATATCTAAAAATGGTCTTGACTAATTTAAGATATATGATAAATTAGTCATAATAAAAATAAAATATTATTGATATAGAACTGCAATGGAAGAAAAAATAAAAAGAATATACACCTCTGTTATAAATGAACATTTCAAAAATCACCGACAAATGATTTTTCTTAGCGGGCCCAGGCAAGCCGGGAAAACCACAGTGAGTCTCATGGCCAAAGAATTTACAAGCCAATTTTCATATTTGAACTGGGACAACTTAGATCATAGGAAAATTGTTCTGGAAGGTGTTGAAAGTGTTGCCAGTTTTGCTGGATTAGATAGGTTAACTTTGGAGGAACCTATTATTGTTTTTGATGAAATTCATAAATATAGTAAGTGGAAAACATTTTTAAAGGGCTTTTTTGACACATACAAAGAAAAGGTAAAAATTATTGTTACGGGCAGCTCCAGATTGGACATTTATAAAAAAGGTGGGGATAGTTTGATGGGCAGATATTTTCCATACCGGCTGCATCAATTATCAATTGCAGAACTACAACGTGTTGAGCTGTCGGGCAAAGAAATTAATGTGCCCTTACAAAGTAAGAGTAATGATTTTGAAAAATTGCTTAAAAACGGAGGTTTCCCTGAACCGTTTATAAAAAATAATCCCAGGTTTCTGAACCGTTGGAAGACCTTACGCCAGGAACAATTGATACGGGAAGATCTCCGAGATTTAAGCCGTATTCAAGAATTAGGGCAGATCGAAATTTTAGCTGAAATTTTAAAACATCAGTCTGGCCAGCTGACCAATTACTCAAGCATTGCTAAAAAAGTCAATGCATCTTCTGATACCATACGTCGCTGGATCAAAACACTACAGTCTTTTTTCTATTGTTTTACTGTCCAGCCATGGTCCAAGAATATTCCACGTTCTCTTATAAAAGAACCAAAAATTTATTTGTGGGATTGGATAAATGTTGAAGAGGAGGGAAGCCGTGTTGAAAATTTAGTTGCATCTCATCTGTTGAAAGCTGTTCATTTTTGGACTGATTGTGGTTTTGGGCAGTATGATTTATGGTTTATCAGAGATAAAGAAAGACGAGAGGTTGATTTTTTAGTCTCACAAGATAAAAAACCATGGTTTTTAATTGAAGTAAAATTATCATCAAATGGTGGTATAAGTAAAAATTTGGCTTATTTTCAGGATAAAATTAAGGCAAAGCATGCGTTTCAGGTAGTATTTGATATGGATTATATCCCCAGGGATTGCTTCAAACATTCAGAACCCATAATTGTCCCTGCCCAGACATTTTTAACCCAATTAGTATGAATTATTTAGAAAATACCAGTTTCGAAACAGCATAAAAAAAGGGGGCACTATAAAAAATGGCAAGAATAAACATATCCATTTCTGAAGATGCTTTGAAAAAGGTTGGATTACTTCAAATTATTTAGATCTTTTTAGCGGTCTCCACCAGTTTTCGTTGTTCATATACCAGTGTACCGTCTTCTCGAGTGCCTCCTCGAATTTGTACCTTGTGTTCCAGCCCAATTCTTTGATTATTTTGGAGCAATATACCGAGTAGCGGCGGTCATGGCCCAGTCTATCGGCAACCGGCTCTATCATATCTTCGGATTTCCCAAGAATTTCCAGTAACTTCCTGGTTATCCATATATTTGGTTTTTCATTTCCGGCGCCAATATTATATACCTCACCGATCTTTCCCCCGTGAAGTACCAGGTCCAGCGCCGCACAGTTATCCTCTACATAGATCCAATCCCTTACATTCATGCCGTCTCCATAAAGCGGGACCTTGATATTGTCAATAAGATTGGTCACAAAAAGCGGAATCAATTTTTCTGGATACTGGTAGGGACCAAAATTATTTGAGGTCCTGGTTATGATGACCGGTGTATCATATGTCTTAAAAAAGGACCGTACTATCATCTCTGCTCCGGCTTTGGAAGCAGAATAGGGACTGTTCGGCATTAATGGATAGTCTTCCTTGCATGAACCATCTGTTATTGAACCATATACTTCGTCGGTACTTATCTGCAGAAACAATTTGCTGCCGTATTTCTTGACAGCCTCAAGTAAAATATATGTCCCAAAAATATCGGTCTGGATAAAAATACCCGGATCTTCTATCGAGCGGTCAACATGGGATTCTGCGGCAAAATTTACGACCGCATCGATTTTCCGGGATTTAAAGATTTCATCTACTATTTTTCTATCGGCAATATCGCCCTTTATGAATTTATAATTGGGACTATCCTCTATATCCCTTAAATTTTCCGGATTTCCCGCATAAGTGAGTTTATCAAGATTGATGATCTTATATTCCGGATATTTCCTGAACATAAAGTGTATGAAATTACTTCCGATAAAACCTGCCCCGCCGGTAACGAGCACTACTTTAAAATTTCTATCCTCCAACAAATCCTCCTATCGATTTCAACAGCATTCCTTTTTTCTAACCGTCTTTTCTCGACCAATCATAAGGTATATCGGGACTATGCGGGTCCTCCCTGAATTCATCGGGGTCTTCGTAGTTATAAGGTTCCGAGGGTATATTTATGCATATTGCTTCATAGCTTGTGATGCATTTAAAACCATGGTAAACATATACCGGGATCTTAAGAAGCATTGGATTATGAGGTCCCATAAAGAATTCATTTACTTCTTTGTAGGTGGGTGAATCTTTCCTGCTGTCATAGAGGACGACTTTCATCATTCCTCTTACTACTATCATATTATCTATCTGCTTTTTGTGGTAATGCCATCCCTTGACCACACCCGGATATGCAGTGGTCATGTAAGCCTGCCCGAATTTTACGAAGAGATCATCATCGGAGCGAAGCATTTCCATAAGTCTGCCTCTTTCATCGGGTACGACTTTGAGTTTCTTTATTTTAACTCCATCTATCAAAGCGATCCTCCTAAAGTCAAGATTTATTAATTTCCAATACCTGCATAGCTGAATCCAAGTTCCTGCAGTTTCTTTTTATCAAATATATTTCTTCCATCAATTATATTTGGGGTTGCCATCAGATTTTTGATCTTAGAAAAATCAAGATTGTAAAATTCGTCCCATTCCGTGACCAGGACCATTAAGTTTGCTCCCTCCACAGCTTCATAGGGACTTGCTGCCATGATGGCACCCTTATCTATATTCTCCGGGTAATCTTTAACTACCGGATCGTATATTCTCACTTCCGCTCCGAGTTCCAGGAATTTATTTATTATGGTAACGGAAGGCGCATCTCTTGTATCATTGGTATTAGGTTTAAAAGCCAGACCCAGGATTCCTATGACTTTATCATCGATAATTCCCAGCATGCTTACAGCTTTCTGCACAACCTTGAATCTCTGATGGTTATTGACCAGTATTACCGCATTTAAAATGTTTGCAGGTGAGCCATATTCTTCGGCGGTGTAGCTTAAGGCTCTTACATCTTTGGGGAAACATGAACCTCCCCATCCGATTCCTGATTTCATAAATCGTGAGCCGATCCTGCTGTCCAAACCCATACCATAGGTAACATCCAGAATATTGGCGCCTACTCTCTCGCATATATTGGCAATCTCGTTTATGAATGAAATCTTAGTGGCAAGAAAAGCGTTCGAGGCATATTTTATCAACTCAGAACTGGTCGAGTCAGTTATCAGAACGGGTATCTTGTCTCTTCTATGAGTATTATTTCTTGCATAGTCGAAATCCTGATTTATTATTGGCCCGTAAAGTTCTTTCATTTTTTCAACTGCTTTTTTACTTTTGGAACCTATTACGATCCTTTCCGGAAAGAATGCATCTCTTACCGCTTCGCCTTCTTTCAAGAATTCGGGATTGGACACTATATCGAATTCATGACTGCTGTTACTATCCTCGTTTTCTTTGATTATTTTTCTGATTCTTTTTGCGGTGCCTATGGGTACGGTGCTTTTATTCGAGATAATCTTATAACCATTGATAGACTGCCCTATTAGCTTTGCTACTTCATCAATTGCAGAAAGATCGGGATTGCCTGAAGGCGTCGGAGGAGTGCCCACACATATAAATATAATATCACTTTCTTTGACGCCGTAACCTGTATCCTCATTGAAAACCAGATTGCCGCTTTCTTTATTCTTTTTTATCAGGTCCGCCAGACCTTCTTCATATATTGGTATATTCCCTTTTTCAATAAGATTTATCTTTTCTTTATCCTTATCCACGCATAATACTTTGTTTCCGATTTCGGCGAGGCAGACACCCGTGACCAGCCCTACATATCCTGTTCCTATTACGCAGACTTTCATGTTTATTTCTCTAGAGAATATTGATAAATTTTAATTAAATAAATTTTAAGCCCGACTCTGAAGTATAATATCAATAAAGATATTTTCTTACAATATAATCATAATCAGCATTTATAAAAGGCATATAAGAGAACTCGTAAAAACTATCCGGATGCTAACTTTTCAAAGGCCTCTACTGTGTCTTTGATACTATTATTCCAGGAAAATACTTCTTCCACCCTTTTTTTATTCAATTCTCCAAGTTCTCTGGCTTTATCCGGATTTTCGATAGCCCATATCATTTTGGCCGCCAGATTCTCTACTTTGTCATCAGCCGCGTAAATCCCGCCTTCTCCCAAAAACCTGCGATTATTCTTGCCCTCGAAACAAACTACCGGGAGTCCCGCTCCCATATAATTTATGACTTTACCGCTGGCTTCACCTGCTTTGTCTACTTTTGGCTCCACTGCTATATCGCTTACAAGGAGGTAATCCGGAAGTTTAAAATAATCGACCATTCCGGTGAAATGAACATTATCTTCAACACCCAGTTCCTTTACTCTTTTGGCTGTTTCTTCAACCGGATAACCCACTATCAGGAAATGAGCATTTTTTACCTTTTTTAACACCGTAGGGATTGCAGAAACAAGGTTCCAGATCCCCTTTGCTTCGAGCAGTGCTCCGGTAAATATTATAAGAGGTGCATTTGCGGGTACCCCAAGCTTTTCTTTAAATCCTTTCTCCGGGGGTTTATTGAAAAAATCGGTATGAACCCCGTCTATAACAACTCTGACCTTATCCGGACTGATATGAAACCTGTTTTTTATTATATCTCCATTGGAGACCGAACTGCATATAAAAAAATCGGGCATCTTGCATATGAACTTTTCAAGTGTGTGGAAAAACCATCTGATCACTTTTCTACCCTTGATCCATTTGAATGTGTCCAGTTCCGAGGTAAGACTCCCCTGGACATCGAATACAAGAGGAACTTTTCCAAAGGTCAACAGGTACTTGATAAGACCTCCCACGAATGCTCCCTCATGAAGATGGCCGTATATAATATCAGGTTTCTCTTTAAAATATACAGATGCTGCTTTGAAAAATAGGAGAATATCTATATAGAATTTATGTATCGAAGGACCCGCTTCCAGTTTCTTATACCAGGGGATGTTTATTATCCTTCTTATATCCATACCTTCAAGATCCCGGCCATTATGATAGGTCACTATAATATTCTGATAACCATAATTTGATAATGCCTTCATTTCCCCAAGTATCCTCATATGACAGCCTCTGTCAGCAAAAAAGGGTGTGGGTACTATGTTTAGAATTTTTTTATTTTTTCCTTTTTCCATAAACTTATATCATTTCTAAATAACTCTAATATCGAACTTTGCTTTAATTTATTCAGACATATTATTCTTATTTTTCCTTAAGGCTTCTTTCTTTTTCAATTTAAATTATAAAGGATTTTTATAGATAATAAATAAAAATGTAATTAGTTTTAAAGATAAAATAATTTCCAGGCTTTTTTTATGCCCACTTATTATATTTTTGTTTTTATT
>DATBWH010000060.1:0-8621 GCA_036514895.1 Candidatus Humimicrobiaceae bacterium | reverse complement strand
ACCCGGCTTTGCATTATTACATATATACGGCGAAAAAATCTCCATCTTATAAAGGTTATCTCCATATTTTTCATTAGACAGTATTTCTCCACTTAAAAGTTTCATTTAGTAGTATTCCTGTATAGGTTTAACCTTGACTTTAGAGTTATATTTCATTTCTTTTATCCCCTGGACCAGAGCAAGAGCCCCGGATATTGTAGTAACCGATGGCACATTATGTAGAACCGCTGCGGTCCTCAGATAATATCCGTCGCTCCTGGCAACGCTTCCCTCCGGAGTATTTATAATGAGGTCGATCTCTCCGTTTTTTATCATATCCAGGACATTGGGTCTTCCTTCTCTGATCTTTGGAACTTTCTGGCATTTTATTCCTTTTTCTTCCAGCACATCACCGGTTCCTGTGGTTGAGATTATATTAAAACCGAGCTGTGCCAGTTTCCCGGCTATTCCGATTATATCATCCTTATCCTTATCGTTTACGCTTATAAAAACTGAACCCGAAACCGGAAACACCTGATTGGTAGCTATCTGGGTTTTTGCAAATGCGATTCCAAAACTGCTGTCTATGCCCATCACTTCTCCGGTAGATTTCATCTCCGGACCCAGGACTGTATCTACACCAGGAAATCTATTGAATGGCAGCACCGCTTCCTTGATGCTGTAATATTTTAACCTTGTGGGATCGATTCTTTTGAAATTTATACTTCTTAATTTCCTGCCGGTCATCACAAGTGCGGCTATCTTTGCAAGGGGGACACCTATGGATTTGCTTACGAATGGAACCGTCCTCGAAGCACGCGGGTTGGCTTCCAACACATAGACAACGGAATCTTTTACTGCATACTGGATATTGATTAGCCCCACCACTTTAAGTTCTTTTGCCATCCGGTAGGTGTAATCTCTGATCACTTCTATTATTTTTTTACTTAAGGTAAAAGGCGGCATCACACAGGCGCTGTCACCAGAATGTATTCCAGCTTCTTCTATATGTTCCATGATCCCGCCGATAAATAGTTCTTTTCCGTCATAGATTGCATCGACATCGACCTCAATTGCACGCTCCAGAAATTTGTCGATTAGTACCGGCCTGTCATTGGACACCTCGGTCGCATTTTTGACATAATCGGTAAGCGTTTCTTCGTTATAGACTATATTCATGGCCCTTCCTCCCAGCACGTAAGAAGGTCTCACCAGCACCGGATAACCTATTCTTATGGCTATCTTCTTTGCCTCACCAATATTCATGGCGGTTCCATTCTCGGCCTGGGGGATATCTAACTTTCCAAGCATAGCCCCGAACCTTTTGCGGTCCTCGGCAAGATCTATACTATCGGGTGATGTCCCTAAAATGTTTATACCAGCCTTCTGCAGTCTCAGGGCAAGTTTCAGAGGAGTCTGTCCTCCAAACTGCACTATCACTCCATAGGGTTTTTCGGCTTCTACGATATTTAGAACATCCTCGAATGTCAGCGGCTCGAAATACAGCCTGTCCGACGTATCGTAATCGGTGCTCACGGTTTCAGGATTACAGTTAACCATTACGGTCTCGAAACCCGCGTCGTGCAGGGCAAAAGAAGCATGTACGCAACAGTAATCGAACTCTATCCCCTGTCCGATGCGGTTGGGCCCGCTGCCAAGGATCACTATTTTCTTTTTTGCAGCAGGCAAAATCTCATCCTCGGTCTCATAAGTTGAATAATAATAGGGAGTATAAGCCTCGAATTCGGCAGCGCATGTATCCACGGTTTTGAAAGTAGCAGTCACTCCCATCTTCTTTCGCAGGGCCCTTATTTTATCCTCGCTGCAATTGCAGAGATAACCCAGCTGTTTATCCGAATAACCGTATCTTTTAGCCTCGTAAAGCAGCTCCCTGGTCATATTTCCCGGTTCGCAGCCCTTAAAGACCTTTTCAAATTCCACCAGCTGCTTTATATTATTCAAAAACCAGGGATCTATTCTGGTGTACCTGTATATATCCTCGACACTTCTTCCCAGTTCGAATGCAAACTTTATATAGAACACACGGTCCTGATTGGGTATGGAAAGTTTTTTACCCAGCAGTTCCTCGCTCGTATCGTTCACTCCATCTGCTCCCAGTCCATACCGGTCAATTTCCAGGGACCTGATTGATTTTTGAAGAGCTTCTTTAAAGGTCCTCCCGATTGCCATGACCTCGCCAACTGACTTCATTCTCGTGGTAAGACTTATATCCGTTCCGGGGAATTTTTCAAAAGCCCACCTTGGGAATTTTACCACCACATAATCAATGGAAGGTTCGAAGCAAGCCGGGGTCTTTTTGGTGATATCATTGGGTATCTCGTCAAGGGTATAACCCACTGCTAGTTTGGTGGCAATTTTTGCAATCGGAAATCCGGTAGCCTTGGATGCCAGAGCGCTGCTCCTGGAAACCCTGGGATTCATCTCGATTACAGCCATTTTCCCATTTTCCGGATTTATGGCGAATTGTATATTGGAACCTCCGGTTTCCACTCCGATCTCCCTCATAACAGCCAGGGCGGCGTTCCTCATTACCTGATATTCCTCATCGGTCAAAGTCTGAGCCGGAGCCACGGTAATGCTGTCTCCGGTGTGCACTCCCATAGGATCGAAGTTTTCTATGGAGCAGACTATAACCACATTATCATTCTTATCCCTCATAACCTCAAGCTCATATTCCTTCCAGCCCGCTACCGATTTTTCCACAAGCACTTCCGATATGGGAGAAAGATCGAGCCCTCTCGTGACGATATCGGTAAATTCTTCTTTATTGAAGGCCACGCCTCCGCCCAGGCCGCCCAGGGTAAAGCTGGGCCTCACAACCAACGGAAACCTTAACCTGCGACTGAATTCCAGTGCTTCATTAAGGCTGCGCGCATATCCGCTTGGAGGAACGTAAAGCCCGATGTTTGCCATGGATTTTTTAAATTTTTCCCTGTCTTCAGCTTTATTTATGGCTTCTACATCCGCTCCTATAAGTTCCACCCCGTATTTTGAAAGGACCTTTTCCTTTGCCAGCATGACCGCTATATTAAGTCCGGTCTGTCCTCCCAGAGTAGGAAGGATTGCATCAGGCCTTTCCTTTTTTATGATCTTTTCAACGAATTCAGGATTTAACGGTTCGATATAGGTCCTATCCGCAAATTCCGGGTCAGTCATGATGGTGGCAGGATTGCTGTTTACCAGGATTACCTTATATCCTTCTTCCTTTAATACCTTGCACCCTTGAGTTCCTGAATAATCGAACTCACATGCCTGCCCTATTACTATTGGGCCCGAGCCTATTATCATTATTTTTTTTATATCTTTTCTTCTGGGCATAAATTTTTTTCTTCTTTTAGTTAAAACTGTCTATGATCTCTGCAAACCTGCCGAATATATATCTGGCATCATGGGGACCGGGACCCGCTTCAGGATGGTGCTGCACCGTAAGCGCGCCTATCCCGGGATACTCTATACCCTCTATGGTGCTGTCATTTAAATTGAGGTGTGTCACCCTGTATCCGGTAACTTTAATGCTTTTAAGCGAACCGATATCCACCGCAAATCCATGATTCTGGGTCGTTACCTCCACTTCACCGCTGTCCAGATTTTTAACCGGATGGTTTGCCCCGTGGTGGCCGAATTTCAATTTATAAGTTTTAGCTCCAAGAGCAAGTGCAAGAAGCTGGTGCCCCAGACAGATTCCAAACAATGGTTTTTTCCCTATAAGTTCCCTGATACCGGAAATAGCATAATTTACTGCTGCCGGGTCTCCCGGACCATTTGATAGAAGAACTCCGTCAGGATTCATCTCAAGAACCTTTACAGGATCCGTGAATGCCGGAACCACTTCTACTTTAAAACCGGCATCGGACAAACACCTTAAGATATTTAATTTTACTCCATAGTCATAAACTACCACTCTGTGCCTATAGCTCTTCTTTCCTGGATTGAAAATATAGGGTTTTCTGCAGGTTACAAAATCTACCAGGTTCCTTCCTACCATATCCGGGAAACTTTTTAATTTTTGAAGCAAGACTCTCTCGTCAAAGGTTGCCGTGGAGATTATACCCTTCATAGCCCCTTCGACCCTTATGTGCCTCGTCAGCTGTCTGGTATCGATCTCCGAAATGCCAATAATCCCATAATTCTTAAGATACAACTCCAGACTTTTATCAGCCCTCCAGTTGCTATAATACGGAAGATACTCTCTTACAATAAAGCCCTTTACCTGGACCTTATCCGATTGTATGTCCTTGCCATTTGTCCCATAGTTTCCTATCTGAGGATAGGTCATGGTGACAATCTGCTCGCAGTAAGAAGGGTCAGTTATAATTTCCTGATAACCGGTCATCGAAGTATTAAAAACTACCTCCCCTATCACTTCTCCGGAGCAGCCAAAATTAATGCCTTCGAATATTTTCCCGTCTTCAAGCATCAAGATTGCCTTCAAAATTTTAAATCCTTTCTATCTTTATTTTCTATCTTTCTATTCTTATGCTTTACTTCTATCTCTATCTATAAATATCATTTATTCATATAGGCAAGTTTCCCCTTGCTTATGGTGCAGATTATTTTCCCCTTTAGCTTCTGCCCTATGAAAGCGCTGTTCTTACTTTTTGATACAAAGCTTTCCCTCTTTATCTCTTCTTCGGCGTTCGTATCTATAACTGTGATATTTGCGGTTTTCCCAACCTCGATTTTTCCTGCATCGATACCAAGTATCTTTGCAGGTGAAACAGTAATCAAGTTTACCAACCGGGAAACACTTATCTTTTCTTCCAGGCATAACTTGGTGAAAGCTGCCGCAAATAACGTCTCAAGCCCGATTGTCCCAAAGCTTGCGAGTTTAAAAGTAGTATTTTTTTCGGTATCCAGGTGAGGTGCATGATCGCTCGCTATGGCATCGATAACTCCCTCTTTTAGGCCGCTTATCAGTGCCAGCCTGTCTTCCTCACTTCTAATTGGCGGCTTAACCTTCAAGTTTGTATTAAAGGATGTAAGATAGCTGTCATTAAAGAACAGATGATGAGGGGTCACATCGCAGGTTATCTTCAGTCCTTCTTCCTTTGCTTTTCTTATCATTTCCACTCCGCCCCTGGAACTTAAATGGGTTATGTGGATCCTGGCACCGCTTTTTTTTGCAAGCATTATATCCCTGGCTATCATCACGTCTTCGCCTAAAGCTGATATCCCCTCAAGTCCCAGCATGGATGAATAATATCCTTCATGCATGAGACCTCCTTCTGACATAAAGTAGTCTTCCTCATGCAGTATAAGGGGAAGCCCAAACTGGGTGGAATATCTCATGATCTCATACATCACCCTGCTGTCAGCCACGCATTTCCCATCATCAGAAAAGCCAACCGCGCCTGCTTCGGAAAGGATCCCCATCTCGGTAATATCTTTGCCCTTGAGGTCCCTCGTCATTGCGGCCACCGGCAGTATCCTGCAAGCTGCATCCTGCGATTTTTCCAGAATATATTTGACAAGAGCATCTCTGTCTATGACGGGATTGGTATTGGGCATACAGGCAACCGTGGTTATTCCTCCCTTTACTGCAGCAAGTGCACCGGTTTCGATGGTTTCTTCATCCTCGAATCCCGGGTCGCGCAGGTGGACATGCATATCCACAAATCCCGGGGAAATTATAAAGCCCTTCGCATTTATCTTAGTAACATCATCCTCGACGGCTTTTATATTTTCTTTGATGCCGGCAACGATCCCGTCTTTTATATAAATATCTGAAACTAATTCCTTACCCTTCTCAGGGTCGATTATCGTGCCCGACTTTATAAGTATGTTCTTTTTATCATCCTTAACCATTAGCTATCACCCGTTACCATTAACCATAATAATCTCTAACCTGATATCAACCGAGTATCAAATAAAGTATTGCCATTCTTATTGCCACTCCATAAGTCACCTGTTCTTCGATCGCAATCTTTTCTCCCAGTTTGCCCCCAACATCCATGACTTCATCGGTGATCTCTATTCCCCTGTTTACAGGCCCCGGATGCATGACCACCGATCCCGGCTTCATCATCCCGAGCCTTTTCATATCCAGTGTCAGGAACCTGTTATATTCCATCACCGAGGGATAAAATTTCCTGTCCTGCCTTTCAAACTGCATCCTCAGCATATATAAAATATCCGTATCCTTAATGACTTCATCGATATTGTGTCTTACCTTCATTTTCGAGTAGTCTTCGGGAAGAAGCATTGTCGGAGCCACTATGGTAACTTCCATACCCATCTTTTCGAATAGATCCATATCCGACCTTGCCACTCTGCTGTCCAGGAAATCTCCCACGATTGCCACTTTAAGTCCCTCGAATTTTCCGAATCTTTTCTTTACGGTGTAGAGGTCAAGCAGAGCCTGTGTCGGATGCTGGTATTTGCCGTCTCCTGCATTTATTACGGGGATATCCACAAACCTTTCTATCATCTTAGCCGTTCCGCTGTCGCTGTGTCTTATGACGATAAGATCAACCTTCATCGAAAGTATGGTTTTAAGGGTATCGATTATAGATTCACCTTTTTTAAGACTGCTGGTGGACGAGGAAAAATTGATTATGTCCGCACTTAGCCTTTTGGCCGCAATCTCGAATGAAGTTTTTGTCCTCGTGCTCGCTTCGAAAAATAAATTAACGACCGTTTTTCCGCGCAGCGTCGGAACTTTCTTTACGTCCCTTCTTGATATTTCAAGAAAAGAATCGGCATTCGAAAGTATAAGATTTATATCTTCCGTTTCAAGGCTGCCTGCATCCAGTATACTTTTTTTACCAAGCATATTTATTCCCCTTCCGCCAGTGTGACGCTGTCTTCACTGTCGGTTTCTTTTAATTTGACATCCACGGATTCGCTTAGTGATGTGGGAAGATTCTTCCCAACATAATCCGCTCTTATGGGAAGTTCCCGGTGACCCCTGTCAACCAGAACCACGAGCTGTATAGACTTTGGCCTTCCAAAATCTATTATGGCATCCAGTGCCGCTCTTACCGTCCTTCCGGTATAGAGCACGTCATCGACCAGAATTACGTTCTTTCCCTCTATGTCGAAGGAGATATCGGTTATCTGGGCAGTTGGTTTTATATTCTTCCCGATATCATCGCGGTAAAAGGTGATATCGAGCTTTCCGGTCTCGATTTCGGTCCCTTCGAACTTTTTGATATTATCCGCTATTCTTTTTGCCAGAGGTACCCCTCTTTTTTGAAGGCCGATAAAAACCAGGCTTTCGGAACCCCTGTTTCTTTCAAGGATCTCGTGTGATATTCTCTTTATTACCCTGTCTATATCATTTTCACTTAATATTTGCGCTTTTTCTTTCATAACTACTCTCCATATAAAAAAACCTCCTTACCATAAAGATAAGAAGGTCAAAATAAATCCTTTATTTTTATATTCTAAAAATATTTTCTTCATTCCTTTTTAGCCTCTCCGGACTATTTTAAAGGTAATATTATTTTATTTAGTATTCTGCTAGAAAGATACTATAGAAGATTACAGGCAAAAAAACAAGTATAAATTTTAAAACTTATCCCATGTTTTTTCTGAGCTGTCGGAGCTTATAATTTAAGTCTCCTTTACCGCCGCCGCCTTCTCTTTTGTAGCCACCGCCGCCGCCATTGTTATAGTTTCTCTCTCTCGGACCACTAAAATTTCCTTTGGTCTGGGTTCTAGCTTCATTGACTACAAGGGTTCTTCCTTTGAAGTCACTCTGGTTGAATTTTTCGATAGCAGCCTTTGCTTGTTCCTCGGTTTCCATTTCTATAAATCCAAAGCCTCTCGATTTTCCATCCATTCTGGAAATGACTTTGGAATAAGTAACGGTACCTGCCTGTGCAAAAAACTCTTCCAGTTCCTTGTCGGTAGTATTGTAGTCCAGATTGCCTACGTACATTCTCTTGTTCACTTAAAAATACCTTTCCTCTAATTGATTTACTATATATAAAAAGAAGCGTAGAGATATATTATTTTGAATTTGAAATGGAAAAATAATAGATATGGAAAGAAGACTAAAATCCTATTTTTATTTACGCACTTCTAATATAAAATCCCTACTACTCTATTTTAAAATGTAAAACTATTTCAGTAATACCCCAATATTATATAATATATTTTACATTTGTCCAAAGAATATTTTTACTGTAAAAATCTTCAGTATTATCTAAAAGTCAAAATCTTTTCCAGGGGCAGCCTTTTCCTGGGACCGGTTTTTAAATCTTTTTGTGCATATCCTACCGCTATCAGAGACACTATCTTCCATGTCAGAGGTATATTTAAGATCTTTTTTAACCTCCTGGCATTAAACCAGCCTATCCAGCAGGTGGAAAGTCCCAGATCTTCGGCTTCAAGGACCAGGTGTTCCAGAGCAATGGCAACATCGATCATGTGGTATTGGACCCTGATTATTGCTTCTCCTATATAGTGAGAGAACAGACTTTTTCTTACGGAACAGCCGACTATGATAAGAGGGGCGGATCGGGCCCACTGGTTGATTATTCCCAGCGATTCCCTGACTACCCGGTAAAGTAATTCTTTGTCGGCTACTGCAACAAATCTCCAGGGCTGCCTGTTGGATGCTGATGGTGACAGTCTGGCCGCTTCGATTATTTTCATGATCTTTTCTTTTTCCACGG
>DATBWH010000059.1:0-35282 GCA_036514895.1 Candidatus Humimicrobiaceae bacterium | reverse complement strand
TGTGGAGATACTTGAAGAAATCAAAATAAACTTCCCTGCCACTAATGATGCTTTTGTAGCCATATATAAAATACCGGAATATTTGTATAATGCTGCGCTGAATTTTAATAGAGCCCAGGACTGGGATAAATCTATAGAAGCGCTGGATTATTTGATCAGTGACTATAATGATAGTGAATATTTTGATGAGGCAGGCTATCTTTTAAATGAGGTTTGCACAAAAAAAGCGGCTGAACTTGTAGAAAACCATGAATATAGAGAAGGTATCGAAACATTTTTAAATATTCTAAATCTCGATAGAATAAGTTACGACTACAAAGACATAAACGATTATGAAAAGAGGAGAGTATTTTTAAATATACCACCTGATATCCTGGAGGATATTGCAGTGGAAAATTACAATTCCGGAAATTATACAAAATCATTATTTTTATGCGAAACAATTATTGACTATAATCCACAGATGGAAGAGGAAATCAATCCCCTGCTGATCGATTCTAAACTAAGTCTGGTATCTTCTTCAGCTTATAATCCGTTTGAACCGCCCGATCCGGAGCGTGAATTCTGGGGTCCCGGAAAAAGTGTACTTATAATCGAAAACAACACCAGCTTTGATCTTACCATTTATCTAAAAGGAACCGAATATAAAATCATAAGAGTTGAACAAAATTCCACGATTGAAATAGAGATAAGCGCCGGTACATATGAGGCTGTTTCAGAATCAAGCGATCCGGATAGTCTTCCTTACTATGGTAACCTTACATACGAGGAAGGCCAGAGATACAGAAATGAATATACCACAACTTAAAGGAATATTATTTTATTCTTTTCAGGTTGTCGATAATCATTATCTTTAAATTTTTATCCAAAAATCCTTTAACGGTATCGAAGTCTTTTTTCCGTTCTATATTACAGTTTGTTTCCAATTCGACCAGGAATTTTTCGAGTTCTTCGGAAGCATGTTTTATCTGCTCTTTTTGTTTTTCCTCTTCGGCTATTTTTAGATCCCTCAGGATTTCGTCTACAGCCATATTAAAATTATCATAGTATTCTTTAACTGTCCCGGTCAAAGATGCTTTTTGCCAGAACCATTTCCCGCTATTTTTGTTTTTATATACATCTAAAAGACCAAACAAATATTCCAGGTCAACTTCTTTAATTTGGCATAAATTCTCGAGTATATATATTCTTTTAGTAATATAAGGCAGCCTTTCCAGTTTTTTTAGGTCTATCATATTCATGTCCTTTTTATTCCCAAACTTTACCTTTTAATATTTAAATTTTTATCTGTGTACTTTTATATAGAATCTGAGCGGTCTTTCTTTTCCTTTTTTTATACCTATTCTGCCGGTCACCATTATTTTACCATTATTGCTTCCTGTCTTATAATCAAATATATAAATATTATTTTCCCCGTTTACAATATCGGCACCGTTATCCTTTATATCGATACCCAGAGCTATGGTCAGTTTACCGGGACCATCAGTAAGTCTGACATCCAGATTCCTCTTTTTTTTCATAAAATCGATTCCCCACACAGGCAACAGTGCTCTTATTAAGACAGCACCGGGCCTGTCTTCATTCTCTGTAACAATATTCAGCAGATTATACATGCCATAACATAGATAGACATATGCAATGCCGGGTTTTCCAAACATTATTTTACTCCGGGATGTCTTTCCATTATAAGCGTGGCTTGCGGGATCATCCGGACCATAATAAGCTTCCGTTTCAATGATAATTCCTCCAATCATTTCTGAACCTTTATATTTGACAAGTGCCTTGCCCAGTAAATCTCTGGCTACCTTTGAAGTATCTCTCCCGTAAAATTTTCTTGGTAATATATGGCTGGAAATATTATTCATATAATAATCACCGGAGGATTCTAAATTTTATTTATTTATATTTCTGTGACCAGGAAATAATAACAACCTTATTTTTAACAGTCAAATAAATACCATCTTTCTGGCTATAATATTAATACGTTAAAATTTTAAAAACTTTTTTGTTGAAATAGCAAAAAAAATTTTGTATATTACATAACAATATTGCTAAAGAAAAACGGAAAGGACCACAATGGAAGTAAAAATTGATAAAGATCTCTGTACCGGTTGCGGTTTATGTGAAGAAACATGCCCGGATATTTTTAAATTGAACGAGGATGAAGATGTGGCAGAAGTTATAAAAACCGATTACGAAGAAAATGATGAAGAATGTATCGAAGAGGCTGTTGAAAGCTGCCCAACAGAAGCTATATCAACTGATTGATCTTTAATTTAAATAAAACAATTTATTTTAAAAAAATAACCCATATTAAAAAATAGTCCTGTCTTTTTTGACAGGACTATTTTTATTTCTATTATCGAGCACCGTTATCTTAATTGATTCTACTCGAAATCAATATGTAAGACCAAAACCAAACGGGAAAAGAGAACCCTGTGAACCATCTGTATCATTAATGGGTATCTGATCCATTGAACTGGGCCATGTGTAAGAAAGCTTTCCCGTAGGTGCATAATCTCCAAAAATAACATCGGCAATTCCCTGACCTTCGGTTCCGGGTAGCCATGCCGCAATCAATGCATCCATCTGATCGATTTCATCCGTTATTATCATCGGCCGTCCACTTAAAATAATCACTATTATGGGAATTCCCGTATCGGTTACATTATTGAGAACATCCTTATCCGGTGTAAGAAGAGATAAATCATCATCGTCTCCCGTAAATTCGGCATAAGGATTCTCCCCTAGAACCACAATGGCAACGTCTGCATCCGAGGGTATTTCAGAACCGTCAATCGAGAAAGTGACCTCGGTATTTTCCGAAACAGTATTTTCTATAGCTTCCAGAATAGATGTACCTTCAAACCTGTCGCTTGTAGATCCCTGCCATGATAGTGTCCATCCTCCGCATTGATTTCCGATATTATCTCCCTTGCTTCCTACGACTACTACACTGTCAATATCTTTTGAAAGAGGGAGCAAAAAATTTTCATTTTTCAGCAGCACCATGGATTCCCTGACTGCCTGTCTGGCAATCTCCCTGTGCTCTTCGCTGCCTATCGAATCTATATTGCTTCGGTCGGTATAAGGATTTTCAAATAATCCAAGTTTGAATTTTATGGTAAGAATCCTTCTTACGGCATCGTCGATCCTTTCCTGACTGACTTTTCCTTCACTTACGAGCTCTGTTAGAAAAGTTATGAATCCCAGATAGTCATCCGGAACCATTACCATGTCGACTCCCGCATTGATACCCACCTCTATATCGATCTTGCTCATCGATTCCCTTTCGGATCCATCGATTTCATTTAATCCCTGCCAGTCGGTAATTATAAATCCCTCAAAGCCGAGTTCTTCCTTAAGCACATCTGTAAGAAGATAAGAATTGGCATGCATCTTGACTCCGTTCCAGCTGCTGAAAGAGGGCATTACCGATCCCACAGGCACCTCAAGTGCCTTTTCATAAGGATATAGATACATTTCTCTTAAGAACTCTTCTGTAACTTCTGTGTTGCCCCTATCGACACCGCCTGTAGTTCCACCGTCACCTAGATAATGCTTTACACAGGCCAGAATTGTGTTGCCGTCCGCCAGGTCATCACCCTGATAACCCTCAATTGCTGCTTTGCCGAGTTCCGCCGTCAGTCCGGGATCTTCACTAAAACCTTCATAAGTCCTTCCCCATCTTTCATCCTGCGGGACAGTTATGCAGGGACCAAAGGTCCAGTCCAAACCAGTAGCAGCAACTTCGATTGCCGTGATCTGGGAAGTCAACCTTACCAGGTCGGGATCTCTTGTTGCCCCCAGTCCTATGTTGTGTGGAAAAATAGTTGCTCCCGGCAGATTATTATGTCCGTGTATAGCGTCTACTCCATAAATAATGGGTATTCCCAACCTGGTAGATAGAGCATCTTGCTGAAAACCATCATACATGTTTGCCCATCCTTCAGGAGTATTATCGTAAGGAACCGAACCTCCTCCGCTTAATACCGATCCGATATTATATTCGGAAACAACACCACCCTCTGCGTACATCCTGTCTATCTGGGCCATCTGTCCGATCTTTTCTTCAAGAGTCATAAGCGAAAGCAGGTTCTCTACCATATCTTCGATAGGAGCATCCGGATCTTTATAGACAGCATCTTCAGGAACAATTGTTTCTTCTTCTGGCGGTACAGCTTCGGTTTTGCATGCCGCCAGGATAAGAACCATAACCATCGACATGGCCGATATCCATAATAATACTTTCTTCATTAGCACATCCCTTCACTAATTCTTATAAAAACCTTTTAAATTTAAAATGAATATAATAAAGAATTAATGATGAAAATTAGAATAATCCAGACATTTCTTATCAAACCATTCTTATCTCAGATACTTTATTCTTTACTTTCCTTATATATTCTGCCGGATTATCCGAGTCATAGATTGCAGTGCCCATTACGAGTATATTTGCTCCTGCTTTTACGACAATTGGAGCAGTATCTATATTGATTCCGCCATCTACCTGGATATCAATATTTTTCTTTAAATTAGAGTCTATGATCATTTGTCTTAACTTCGTGATTTTATTGGTCATAGCAGGTATGAATTCCTGGCCGCCAAATCCGGGGTTAACAGTCATAATAAGCACCATATCCACGAGTCCCAGTATATTTTCTGCAAAGCACAATGGTGTCGAAGGATTAAAAGCAATTGCTGCTTTCTTGCCTGCTTGCTTTATATGGTTTAAAGTACGATCAAGATGAGGACACTCTTCAACATGGACATTTATCAGATCAGCTCCGCTTTCTATAAAAGTATCAAGAAGCCTGTCAGGTTTCTTGATCATTAGATGTACATCCAGAAAAAGCCTGGTATTACTTCTCAAACATTCTATTATTGGAGGGCCGATAGTTATGTTTGGAACAAAATTTCCGTCCATAACATCTATATGAAGCATATCTATCCCTGCTTTTTCTACTTTTTCTATTTCGCCTGCAAGATTTGCAAAATTGCTGTTAAGAATAGATGCAGCTATTTTTATTTTATTATCTTTGTTTCCCATAATTTTTTGAATTTGTTTTGATCAATATAAATCAAATATATAATATATGTGGTTTATAGGCCAAAAAATCAGTCTTTCAGAATCTTTAAGATTTCTTTTTTGGTACTCTCTAATTTGTTTCCGGTCATAAAAGGAACTCCACTTATAATCGGTTTTCCTATTTTTGGTGGAAGCTGGGTCATGCTTATAACCAGGTCTATATCTTTACATCTGCAATCTATATCCGATGCCATACATTCCATTATTTCAAATTCGATATGATTTTTACTTAAGAATTTTTTGATCTCATCGGTAATCCTTGAACATGTCGCAACTCCCGCTCTTGAAGCACAGAGTATCTTTACTTTTTTACTTTCCTTACCGTCTTTATGGATTACTGTATTTTCCATTTTATTTAAATTATAAACCCGGTATCAAAATATATATTCTAGTACTCGAACTTAAAGAAGTATATTAAAAATAAGCCTTATTGTAAATATTTCCCCGCCAATACCATATTTTCTCCCAAGGATAATTTTTAAAAAAGGGCTTGGCATTCCGGATCATTTTTAGTATATTTTACATATTATTTCTGGTTTTTTGAGAATTTAATGCTTGAATAAATTTTCAAGGATAGGTGAAACCCCTTACCGGCGGTCAGAGTCCGCAACCCTGCATAAAACACAGGTTGATTTAGTGAAATTCTAAAACCGACAGTCAAAGTCTGGATGGGAGAAAATTTTGTGACTTTTTTTAAATATTAAGCCATGGATTTCCTCCATGGTTTTTTATTTTATCGATATGTTGAAAATCAGATATTTTTAAAATATGCATAATCGAAAATATGAATGAGTTAAATAAGAAAAAAACCGTTTTCAGCGAAGAAGACAAAAAGTATATGAGGCTTGCTATAAAACTTGCAGGGAAAGGAAGAGGAAAAACAAATCCCAATCCTATGGTCGGTGCGGTTATTGTAAAAGATGGCAGGATCATATCGCAAGGTTACCATAAACAGGTGGGGCTTGCCCATGCCGAAATAGAAGCAATTACTAACTCCACAGAGTCCCCGGAGAACTCTACAATGTATGTGACGCTGGAACCCTGCACCTTGCATGGTAAGACATTGCCCTGTGTCAACGAGATCGTAAAGTATAAGTTTAGAAAAATAATCGTCGGATGCATCGATCCAAATCCCGGGGTAAACGGGAGAGGAGTAGAATTTTTAA
The DNA here is from genome assembly GCA_036514895.1 of Candidatus Humimicrobiaceae bacterium. Taxonomy (GTDB): domain Bacteria; phylum Actinomycetota; class Humimicrobiia; order Humimicrobiales; family Humimicrobiaceae; genus Hydromicrobium. The sequence goes on along the minus strand of DATBWH010000059.1, from coordinate 29,027 downwards.
AAAAGGCCGGAGTAAATGTGGAAAGCGGACTTCTTGAAGATAAGATAAAACTTCAGAATGAAGTATTTTTCAAACAAATCAAGGCAAAGATACCATTTGTCTGTTGCAAAATCGCTTCCAGCATAGACGGTAAACTGGCGACAAGATCTTCGGATTCCAAATGGATAACTTCGGAAAGATCCAGGAAACAGGTACAGAATCTACGGAAGGAATACGGCTGTATTTTAACCGGGATAAATACTGTTTTAAATGACAATCCTTATCTTATTCCACGAAAAATTTCCGGGAATGCTTCTAAAACCATTTATACGCCACTGAGCAGAAAATTCTACAGGGTGATCCTCGACAGTGATTTAAAAATCGCTTTGCATTTCGATATCAATATTATAAAAACTTCCGGTCTGGCAAAGACGATTGTCTTTACAGACAATAAAGATAATTCCGGATTTCAAAAAAGAGTCAAGGAATTACAGAAAAACAATATCGATGTACTTACGGTCGGTAAAGATCCTTCAGGAGGGACCGGTCTGAATATCCTTAAGATACTTAAAATCCTTTACCGGAAGTACGAAATAACTTCAATACTTCTGGAATGCGGTCCTGCCTTGCTTGGTTCTTTTTTAAAGAGAAGGCTGATCGACAAGTTCATCATTTTTTTCGCTCCCAGAATAATAGGCGGGGACAGCGATTATGATATGTTTGCAGGTCTGGAAATAAACAAGATAAAAGACTCTATAAATTTGAAATTCGAAAATGTAAAAAGGATTGGAAATGATATTGTTGTTACTGCATATCCTTTAAAAAAACAAAAACCATAGATAATGGAGTTACCATGTTCACTGGCATTATAAAAGAAACAGGCAAAATAAAAAAAATAAGTAATAGAAACGGAAATATAGAAATCGAAATCCAATGCCAAAAAATTTTAAATGGTCTGAATATCGGTGATTCGATATCGATAAGCGGAGTTTGCCTCACGGTAACCGATTTCAACAACGAGACCTTCAGGTGTGATGTATCTTTCAATACTCTGAATTCCACTTCCTTCAAGCATCTTAGAACCGGAGACATAGTCAATCTGGAAAGTTCACTAACTCCATCAGATAAATTAGGGGGACACTTTGTTCATGGACATGTGGATTGTGCGGTCAAAATCTTAAAAATATCTGCGATGGGCGATTCTCATCTTATTAACCTGGAACTTCCTCGCGGTATTCGCGATTTTGTGACATTAAAAGGTTCCATAGCTATCGACGGGATAAGCCTTACAATCTCCGGTGTAGAAAGTGATAACTTCAGCGCAGTTATTATTCCATATACTTATAAAAATACGAACTTAATATATAAAAACCCGGGGGATTTAGTAAATGTAGAAGTAGATATGCTTGCCCGTTATATTGTAAACTTTCTGCGGTCAGAAAAATCGATAAATGCTGATTCTCCGGAATTAAAAGATAAAGAACTTAAGGAGAAACTGAAAAAATATGGATTCACAAATCAGGAGTAGTAAAAATCGTAAAATGAAAAAAAAATTGATTGAAAAAATTGCCGAGGTCAATTTGCCTACCAGATGGGGTGAATTCAAGGCCATCACTTATGAGTCCCTTATCAAGCCCGAATTTCACATTGCATTCGTGAAAGGAGAGGTGAGAGACAAGAAAGATGTTCTTGTAAGGGTACATTCGCAATGTCTCACCGGAGATACTTTTGGATCCATGAGATGTGACTGCGGTGAGCAGCTGGACAGGGCATTTAAAAAAATAAACGAAAATGGCTCTGGGGTGATCCTTTATATGTCACAGGAAGGAAGAGGAATAGGATTTTGTAATAAAATGAAAGCTTATGAACTTCAGGAAAAAGGTCTTGATACGGTTGAAGCCAATCTCAGGCTTGGATTCGATGCAGATCTAAGAGATTACAGTGTGGGCGCACAGATACTTTCTGATCTTGGACTTTCCACAATACACCTTATGACAAACAATCCAAAAAAAATCGAGGGCCTTGAAGAGTACGGACTAAAAATAACCAAAAGGATACCACTGTCTATACCTCCAAATAAGAATAATAAAAAATACTTATCTACCAAAAAAAATAAATTAAACCATATGCTATGACCAATAAAAAGAAAGGATAAAACAATGAAAAAATATGAAGGTAAACTGGATGCAAAAAAACTCAAATTTGGAATAGTGGTAAGCAGGTACAATGATTTTATAACTTCGAAACTGCTGGATGGGGCTCTGGACTGTCTGCACAGACACTTATGCGAGGATAATAACATCAGTGTGGCCTGGGTTCCCGGAGCATTTGAGATCCCGTCGGTTGTAAAGTTAATGGCTGAGTCAAAAATATATAATGCCATTATCTGCCTGGGTGCAGTAATAAAGGGAGATTCATCACATAATCAATATATCGCCGGTGAGACCATCAAAGGTGTGGCAAAAATAAGTCTCGATTCGAATATTCCTGTTGCCTTTGGGGTTATAACCCCTGACAGCCTAGAACAGGCTATCGAAAGAGCCGGTACCAAAAGAGGGAACAAGGGCTGGGAAGCAGCACTAAGTGCAATCGAGATGGCTAATCTTTTTTTGGAGTTTAGATCCTAGATAAACAATATAACACTATTAACTTTTGAATTTCTCGGGATAACAGGCTTCCATAGTGGCGAAAATAGATTCTTTCAGGCTTCCTCTTCTGTATCCTAGCTTTTCTGCGGTACCGGAGGGGTCAAAGAATAAATCATGGGTTAAAATATCCCGCATTAGATATCTGGCATCAAGACCCCCTTCCAGGCCTTTTCTTTTCCAGCCCATGTTTATTAAAATGCCTGCTATTACTGCCACAAACCTTGGAATATTTATTATTTTTTTACTCATTCCCAAGGCAGATATCATCATTTTCAGCATCTCATTATATGAGTGGTTTTCATCACCGACTGGATACCGCTTGCCATGTTCGCCGTGTTCCAGACATCCTATAATTGCTTCGCCGACGTGCTCCACGGCAATCATATTCGTCCCGCCTCTGGGGAAAAAGATGACCCTGCTCTTCAAAAAACGATCCAGTAATACATCCTTCCATAAAGGAATGCGGTTCGGCATACTGCCGAATATGTAAGGAAGTTCCAGGATCATAACAGCCATTTTATCCCCTCCTGCGACAATAGCCCGCTCCGCCTGTTCCACCCTGCATCTTATATAGGGATGGTGTTTGCTCAGTTCTTTCTCCGGCCAAATCCTGTCAAAATATGCAAAATACGAATTCAGAACAACGCATTTTTTGATACCTGCCTTACGTGCTGCAATGATAGTTTTCTCGCAAGATACTACAAGTCTGGTATGGAAAAAATCATAAGCAGGAGCAGGAGGTGTAACCCTATCATCCGGACCCACAGCGTATACAATGGCATCACAGCCGGAAAAGTGTTCCTGTAAATCTTTCTCCGAAAGTTCGAATACGTTACCGTATCTGACATCTACTTCTCCGGGATACCAGCTTTCAACGCTGATATCGTCAATCGCCAGAGTCCTGACCGGATATCCCCTTTTAAGTGCTACAAGCAGTGCATGATAGCCAAGAAATCCGGTTCCGCCTACAATCATTATTTTCATGCGTACCTCATATATATCATTATTCTAATTCGATAATATGGATTTACTTATGTGGACTTACTTAAGGAATTAGTTTCCCGGCCAGGTCAACCGCACCGGGGGCATCCGGTGAATAGCCATCCGCGCCGATTGAATCAGCAAATTCCTGGTTCAATGGTGCACCGCCAACCATCACTTTCACACCGGTGGTTTTACTATCAGCTTTAAGCATGTCGATTACCGTTTTCATGGCCGGCATCGTAGTTGTAAGAAGCGCAGACATACCAATTAATCTTGCCTCATGTTTCTTTATTCCCTCAACAAATTTCTCGGGAGGGACATCGACCCCTAAATCGATAACGGTATATCCTCCGCCTTCAAGCATCATACCAACAAGATTTTTACCGATTTCATGGATATCTCCTTTTACCGTGCCCAGTATTACTGTTCCTTTTCTTTTCGCAGCAGATCCGGAAAGGAGAGGTTTTATTATTTCCATTGCAGCTTTCATCGCCCTTGCGGACATCAATACCTCCGGCAGGTAGATTTCTTTTTCCTTGAATTTTTTCCCCACAACATCCATACCCGGAACCAATCCATCATTTAAAATCTCAATCGCAGGTACTCCGCCGGTAACCAGTTTTTGTGCGATATCTCTACTGTTTATATTATCTCCCTTTATTATGGACTCTATCAGATTTTGATATTTAGTCATAATGCTTCCTCTTATAATCTTTGACTTTCTTAAAAAAATACCTTGAGATATTTTAACAGATAGTGTAAAAAATTAAAAAATGATTGATTTGTTATTTACTCAACTTTTTTTATGCTGTATACTTTTAAAACAATGTAAAAATGCACCTTTAAATCGTTTTTGTACAATTTTTTAACTTTTATGCCAATAAGTGCCAGGGAAAGCTTAAACAAATTAAACAAAGATATCAGTAACTGCAAAAAATGTGTTGATCCTATTAAAACTCGAAAACAATCCATGCCTGGCAGCGGTGCCCCCAAAGCAAAAATAATGGTGATAGTCGATTATCCCGATTCTGTCGAAACAGGTAAAAAGGGTATTGTGACGAGCGGTACCAGCCGGGATAAATTTATAAGAAAATTATTTGATGAGACAGGATTATCATTTACCAGAGATATATATGTCACATATCTTATCAAATGTTCAGCCGGAGAACCCGTCAAAGAAAAGAATACGTCCAGGACAGGTAACAGCAAATCATTTAAAAAACATGTTGATAACTGTATCTCATTTTTATCAAAGGAAATTTCAATAATCACTCCTCATATAATCATCTCGCTGGGACTTGATGTATCCAATGTGATACTTCAAAAGTTTTTTTCGGTAAGTAAAAAATATAGAAATATGGAAAAAATACATATGAGGATATTCGAAAATCCGTCTTTTAAACTTGTTCCTTTTTCCGACCCTCTGGACATACGTAAAAGCGGTGCGATTACCGAAGAAAAGTTCAGAAAAGACTTCGAATCCCTTTCCAAACTGCTAAAAATAATTTAAAGTCACTTAATCTTCAATAAGATATATTTTTATTTTTCTCCTGCCATAATAGTAACATTCCTGCAGATCCTCGAAACACAGATCTATTCTGCTTCCTTTTATCCAGCCGCCTGTATCAGCAGCCAGAGCTTCACCATAACCAGGTATATAAAGTCTTGTCCCCAGTGGTATGACTTTTGGGTCAACTGCAACTATTCCCTTTCTGGCTCTCAGCCCTATTGCAGTTATTCCGTCTCCATTAATGTCGTTGCCTCCTTTTCCGAAAGCATAATAAGCAGTTGCTACCATATCCCATTCTCCAATCAGAGTAAGGCCAAGAGGCTGGACCATAGCTATTCTTTTTTTTATTTCTGCTAAAAGATTCTCTATCTCTCCTTTTTCGCTTTTTACCTGATCCAACAAAATCTTATTTTCCTCAATACTTTTTTGCAGCTGTTTCTCCTCTTCCTGGATAGTATCTCTGGTAGTTTCTATCTCTATCTTTTTTTCTTCGGATTTTCTGGAAATCCTGTCGAATTCTTCCTTTTCGAATCGAAGTTCCTCTATTATCTCGGCTTCCCTTCTCATAATATTTTTAAAAAGGTAAAGATTATTTATCACTTCATTCAGATCTCTTGCGCTTATAATGATCTTCTTTACATCATCATTCCCATACTTATATGAGAAAACAATTTTTTCTTCAAGTGTACCCTTTTTATCTTCTATGCTTTTGACCAATTCTGCCTTTTCTTTATTTAATTTATCCAGCTGATCTTCCAGTACCTCAAGTTCTCCGTTCAGTGACTCAAGCGTATTTCTCTTATTCTCGATTTCTGTCTCGGAGATAAGTATTTTTTCCAGCAGATCCTGCTCATTCTGGCTGAGGCTGGCAATAGCATTTCCCAGTTCCTGCAAAGTGACAGCATCGATTTTTTCAGGTGAAACAAGAATTAAAGAGATTAAAATCGAAATAACAGCAGTCACGAATATTATTCGTATCAAACAAATTTTTTTTGGGAACCTGGATATTCTTGAGATATGTTCTTTGTCCACTTTACCAAGCATATATTCATTTTATAAATTACGAAGACAACCTTATTCTGACGGACATATCAAAAAATAATTCTAGTACAATTATATACATTTTTATAGAATTAACTAATTTATACATCTTCAAACGATAGTATAAAATAATAACCTTTTATTATAAAATGGTTGCCAGCAGTTTTTATAGATAATAAAGTATTTATCAATTTTTTGGATGATGAAAATACTAGCGGTAAGTGACAAAATAGTCGATATTATTTACACTTCCTCTATAGCAGAAAGGCTGAAGGATATAGATTTTGTCGTTTCCTGCGGTGATCTTCCGAATAGCTATCTGGAATTCATAGTCTCCACGCTCAACAAGCCATTATTCTACGTCCATGGAAATCATCATATAGATACCATATATACGGAAAATGGGGTTAAAGAAGGAGGACCCGAAGGCTGCATCAATCTGGATAATAGGATCATAGAATATAACGGAGTGATTATCGGCGGACTTGAAGGATCTATTCGCTACAGTACCGGCAAATACCAGTATACCGATTTTCAGATGTGCATGAAGATCAATCGAATGAAACCGCGGCTTTATCTTAATAAGATTTTTAAAAAAAGATATATTGACATCCTTATAACCCATTCACCCCCATACAAAATTCAGGATCAAGATGATCCGCCTCATAGAGGGTTTAAATGTCTTGGCGGTTTTATAAAAAGTTACAGTCCAAAATTTTTAATACACGGTCACATACATGTATATGGGATAGATAATAGCCGGATTAAAAAAGTAGGTAAAACAAAAGTCATAAACGCCTATGGATTTAGAGTCATAGAGATATGAATAACATTATAACAGAAGCAAAAAGTGAATTTGAAAGTGCAAGATTTAATGCACTCCTTAATAACCTGAAATCATATATTTCCGGTAAAGAAAATAAATTGCTGTCTTTTGAAGAAATAAGCAAAGGTTTGAATTTGCACAATCAAAAATATCTTGGAATAAGGACCGTCGATGTCGATGATATAGTCGGCAGTATAGACAGGTATAAAGATTTTGACAGATTTTTCTTGCCCGTAAAAACAAACCTTGAGCACAGGTGGTCAAATATTTACAGCGCCTATAAAAAGAATATAGATCTTCCGCTGGTAAAACTTTATAAGGTCGGCAATATTTATTTTGTGCTGGATGGAAATCATAGAGTAAGTGTTGCAAAAAGAATGGGAATTAAATATTTAGATGCAGAGGTAATAGAATTTACTACAAAAATCCCCGTATCGAGAGAAATGGACCCGATAGATATGTTTATTCTGGCCGAAAGGGAAAAATTTCTTAACCTGACGAAACTTAAAAAGAACCGGCCCGATATCAAAATAAGACTAACTGTACCGGGAAAGTATGATTTTCTTTTAGATCAGATCAATAATCATATGTATAATTTAAATCAAAATAAGACAAATGGGGAAAAGATTTCCTTTGAAGAAGCTGCTGCAGACTGGTATGATAATATTTACCTTCCGGCCATAAATATTATAGATAAATATAAAATAATCGAAAATTTTCCCAACAGGACCAAATCCGATTTATTCGTATGGATAATCGGTCATAAATATTATCTTAAAGATAAATATGGAAAAGAAATAGAGCTAAAAGAAGCAGCATATGATTTCTCGACAAGATTTAGTGAAGGATTGCTGCCAGGAGTAAAACTTATGATCGTTAATTTTTTAAAAAAGATTCACCTTAAAAAACAAAAGGGGAAGAGGCTTTGACTCCTTTATTATCCCATTACTCCTGAAACCTGTAATGGCCGGTTATGATTTTCTCTTTTAAAATACTTCTTTCAACCGTATATCCCGGATCAATATAATTATAAATGATTTTAGGAATTCCTTCTCTTGTGGTATTATCCGAGATAATTCCGACATTGTCGGTAAATCCATCCCTATCCATATCAAAAAAGACTACGTCTCCGGGAAGCCATGAATTCAAATTACTGCCATTCGAAATAATAAATAAAATATCAAGAACTCTTGCATTTCTTTTAAAGAAAATCTCAAGATTCTGGATCCTGCGATAATCGATATTTGGATCACGGGCTCTTTGTCCCCATATCTCTCTTAATGGATACTCGCCAAAGTTATCTTTTATATCCTCATCTACCATTTCTCCCAAATCAAAACCTGCTTCTATAAAAGCTCTGGCTATTATATCGGTACAATCTGCCAGATTTTCAGGCGGATTTCCACCCTGGTAATAATTAGTCTCGCCCTCCTCGAGAAAAATATTTTTGGCAGGATCTTCAAGCTGTTTTTTTGCACCAAGCATAAAATCCTTTTGGTCATTTATCCCATCCTTATCTGCATCCCCTGTAATGCCGATATTATCCATATCTATCAGTCTGAACCTGGGTAATTGTTCTGCAAGTGCCGTACCAGGCTCATACTCTTTTTTAAAGGAAAATTCATTTACGCTTATGATCACCGCTATAACTATAACCAGAAACAATATAATGATTAAAAAATGCTTAATGTTAAATCTTTTTTTATGTTCTTCCAAGACCTTAAGAGTAGTCAGGGTATTAATTAGAGATATTAAAAAACTAAAATCCCGCTATTTCAAAATTCATTATCCCGATATCGACATTCAATATTTTTAGCAAACCCCATACAGCAGCAGCTAATATGACCAGAGAAAAAAAAGTGACATAAATATATAAAAATCTGGGAAATACGATTTTTTCTGTGACATCCTTGAGAGGCTTTTTGAAAAACTGGATTACTATTCTAAATGTATTGATCAAAAGAAATATAAAAGCAATTGCCGTCACGACTAGTACCATCAACTTAAGGATACCTATTTGTATAAGATTTGTACCGCTAAAATATTTTATAAACGGTCCGGCATGATGGACAAATCCGATCCAGGATAAAAATATTATCGTCAAATTTATACCAAGATAAATATTACTCCTTCCCAATCCCCTGATATTATCAATAGAATCGCTGTTTGTATTTTTTTCTAAACTGCTGAAGATACTATAAATGGGCATGAAACTGAATATTATCAGAAATATGTTTCCTATATTGAACCATGACAGCAAGGGACCTGTAATGATTCCGGCAGAAAACATGGAAATATTCAGTATAAAAACACCTATAAAAAATAAGAACAAAAATGATATTACTCTTCTTAAGCTATTAGTTTTAAAAGCTCCTATACCGGCTGCAGTTATACAAATAAAAGCTATAGCAAGAAGTATGTAAGCATAGATGTTATTTTTTTCTATAAAAAAGCCTAATAATCCATCCAATTTCATCAACATAAAAATCCCTACCGGAAAATACGAAAACCATATAAGAGCATTCGATGAAAACTCGTTTCTTCTGGCAAGCCTGATGTATGGACCCTGAAAAGGAAATAAGAATAAATACAGATAAACGGCAACTATAAAAATAATCAAACCCAAAGCAATCAGCGGATTTGAAACATATTCGGACTGAATGACCTGATTAAAATCTTTAAAATCCGTTGCACCATAAAACAAAGAAAATCCGAAAAAGAATAAAATAACTGTTAGCACCGGCCTTAAAAAGAATCCTATTATGTAAGGCTTAATCCTGTCTGTTTTTGAGTTTAAGACGGTCATCAATTGAAATATGACCAGTATGAATATTACCAGAGCAACGAACATCAAAATAAAATTTCTTGCAAGCACGAAAAAAACGGCAGATATGGTAGAAAATAAAAAGATACTGAGTATTTTGATAAAATGCCTGTTGTCCCTGCAATAAGTAGAAATAAAAAATATTAGATTCAGGGCACAGAATATTATTATGCTTATTTCTATCATTTGCAGATTTTCAAAAGATAAAAGGACATTCGAAAAATTGCCGGCAGAAACAAAACTATAAATATTAAGATAAAAAGCCAGAATAAGAGAAACCGAAAAAAGCATTACGATAAACCTCTTAACGGCTCGCCTTTCGGACATAACAAAGAAAGATGAAATAAAAATCGCAAAGGATAGGATCATTACACTTTGAAGAGGGTTGATTTTTTCACTGATACTGATCAAAAAATCCATAATTTACATTTCATCCTCTCCACACCAGTCGTGTCTTACTACCTTAAATAATATAAAATCTCTATTAAGGGCTTCCCTGTCTAATAAATCGAGCTTTAAATAAAAATAACAAATGATGCAAAACATAAGAAAATATATGGACGCGATCCCGAAAATAATAAATATTTCATCCCATAATGAACTCTGATATAAAAATTGTGAAAAACTCAGGAAATTTATAACTGCAGAGATTATGATAAACTGAAAAGAAATAAAAACCGAAATGATATCCCTGTTGTAAAATATTCCGAATATTCCCATCAGAAAAACCAGTAAACTAAAATATATAATAAATTGAAAATTCATCTTTTAATCCTTGCTAATCATGATGAACCATAAAAAGGATATAAATAATGATGCAATGACAATCACCATAATAGGACCATATTCAATAAAAAATTGTTTGCTGATGTCGCCCAGGCCTACAATATAAATATTCCCGTTTAAAACTGTGTCTTTTAGAAAATCTGATGTATATATATAGAATAAATAACCAATACCCGCGCTAAATAAAACCGGTAGTATAATGCCTCCAATTGTCTTTTTGATTTTGTTATTATTTCTTGCATCCTGGTCTTCGTTAGTCTTGCTCCCAAAAAATTCTATCTGAAAAACAAATAAATATAAGGAAACTAAAAAGAAAATAACAAAAACTCCGACTATAAAGACCAGAATACCGGAATAATAAACAAAGCTTAAGATTCCTACAAAAAGGAAGGTTAGAATTAAAAACAGCAATTTTTTTCTTCTGTCGGAATGAATAAGTGATAGTGATCCGCAGATCAGCAGTCCAAGAAGACTGGCGTAATGTATTATTATTATTATTAACTGGCTCGTAAATGACATAATTTTTTTTACCAGAAATCCCTGATCGTACCTGATGGTTTTATCAGTTCAATCTTTTCCAATCTCAAATTCTTTTTATCAAATTCTGCGAGTTGATATTTATATGACATGTCTATCGCATTCATTTTACATAATTCAACACAGTTTCCACAAAAAATACATTTACTTAAATCCAGACAAAATTCATCAAGAACCTCTTTGCCTTTGGCCTCGGTCCTTCTTTTTACCGTTATACATCCCTGCGGACAGATTGTTTTACATAATCCGCAGCCTTTACAGATAACATCCAGAGAATCCGGATCTACTTTTAAATGAAGGACACCCCTGCTACCATCAGGAATTATTATTCTTTCCTTGGGATAAATGACGGTCCGTGGTTTTCTGAACATATTTCCGAAGACAATAAAAAAATTTTTTATAAGTCTAACCATCTAATTAAATACCTCGTGTCAAATTAAATTATACACATCCCTTGCAATGAAAAATCCAAAGGTTACTATAAAATTAACAAGTGATACCGGAATCAAAAATTTCCAATTGATCCTGACTAACAAGCTGTAACTGTCTATCCTGCCAATTGCCTTATCCATCAATAACAATATTACAAAAATAACATAAAACTTAATAGCAAGTATTATCTCTCCCCTTATGATATATATACCCTGCCAGCCTCCAAGATACAGGATATTTAAAATTATAATCAAGAAAAAAACAATCATATAAACTGAAAATCTTTCGATGATCTTTCCTAAACCGGTTCCTTCTTTACCGATATTGGTCCCGCTCGAAATATAGCTTTTCCCCCTAACACCTAATAACTTCAATTGTAAAAATATCGAAATGAAGAATACAATGAAGCCAAGGGGCTGTAAAATTATATTCCAGTACTGGTGCTGAGAATTTACGATTTCTCTTAAACTCAATGTTTTATTTATTAAAACGATACTTGCAATGCTGAATAAAGCAGGGAGCAGAAAGGAGAGTAAAATCAATATTTTTTTGCCGGATTCGCTATATACTGCACCATATGAGGTCCTGCTTGAATTAAAAAATAATAAAATTATAAGTATTATATAAGAGGTCAGTGCGATCAGAAGACTGTAGTCCATTTCTATTAAAACCAGATTTGCCGTAATGGGAACAACGCTCCATATTAGCAGAGAGAGCAAAAAGATAAAAAAAGTCCAGATATTTATTTTCTCGTTCCTGGATATATATTTAAAAAATCTGACAAGGGGAAAACCAATACCCTTTGTTCCTGAGATCCTATACCCTCTCCTGAGGTCCATACGTGCGGTTAATTTATTATTTATATACTCGCATATATATAAATTCACAAGCAGCAATGCAAGGATGTAAAAAACTTTTTTAAAAATAATTAACATCAGTATCTTTCTGTCATGTACTTATTATCTCACCCGGGCTTATATCCAGACTCATAAGGATCAAATCAATATCTTCTAACTTATTACCCGCTAGTATTTCCTCGCTTAAAATAAGACTGTTAAGAGAGGGCCCTTTTACCACAAGAGAATTTATATTATTTTTATCGACCTCTGTATAAATTTTAAAAAGACCATGGGGACATTCGATGCCATAGGATATTGCGCCGGATTGAAACTCCAGATGGGATACATTTATTTTCTTTATAAAGCTGCCTTCAGGGAATTTGCTTATGATCTGATTTATTATCCTTAAAGATTGCAATATCTCGTTGAATCTAACCGAAATCCTATCAAGGCAATCTCCGGACTTCCCTACCGGTATAGTAAATGATAAATCTTTATACAAAAAAGAATCTTTGACTTTCCGAAGATCATATCTGATACCGGATGCTCTTAGATTTGGTCCTGATATACCATATTCCAGAGCAATTTCTTTATCCACGGTTCCGGTGTCACTTAATCTTTCAAGAATCAAAAAGTCGCTCAGCATTATTTTTTCGATTCTCCGTATACTCTTAAATAAAACCGGCAGGTTTTTCCGGATACTTGCCAGCATCTCTTCACTTATGTCTTTCTTTACTCCACCAATTCTTATAAAATTTGGTACGATTCTTGAACCAGTAATTGACTCTATCATTCTTAGAACTCTCTCTCTTTCCAGAAGAGAGAGATTATAAGCGATGTCATGCTGCAAAACATTACAGATGTTGGAAATGAAATAAATATGATTTGATATTCTATATAATTCACAAAGAAGCATTCTTATATACTGCGCTCTTTCGGTAACTTTTAGCTGCAGCAACTCTTCGAAAGCTTCACAGAGACAAACTTCGGGAAATATACCTGCTTTCCAGTCAAATCGGCTGATATAGGCAATAAGATTATACAGTTCCATACCTTTATAAAAATCCTCGCCTATGATCCTTGCGATATCTATATTTACATAAGCTTCCCTGATCAAATCATCATCCGTTAAAATATCAAGGTCAAAACAATCCAGGCCTTCCGTGCTTCGGGGTAAGATCCTGATATCGCAGCTGTCTGAGATTATCTTACTTTTATGTCTATAAAATTTAACCGCCCTGAAAAATTTCACCAGTATTTCTATTATCTCCCTGTAATCTTCTTCAATTTCTCTTTGAGAAATCTCTATTTTCAATAGAACGGAAAAATCATTATCGAATGATCTAAGATTTATAATCAGAAAGCTTTTTTTACCATTATTCAATACTGCTATGCTTTGAAAACTATTTACTTTAAGATCGGGATTTTCTTTTAACTCTTTCACTGTCTGGTATAAATTATTTTTTGATACCATTATTAGCAAATCAATGCCTGTCTTATAAATATACTTTACTTTATCCTTCAAAATAGACTCAAGTTTCTCGCCTGTTTCTTCTAAAAACACGGTTCTTGAGGATGAATAAATTTTATTATAAATATTATCGGTCATTTCTAAAGATAAAATCTCAAAATTTTTTATTAATCTTTTTATAGCATGCTTCTGCCCAAAAATCTTAAAATTGCATGTATAAATGCTTCCGGTCTGGGCGGACAACCAGGAATGTGCATATTTATGACCACCCTATCTCTGAACTGTCTCGCGAGCCCACTATCGAGATTGAAAAGGTTTTCATTCAGAACACAACTTCCAACGGTAATTATACCTTTCGGATCTTTCATCCTGCCGTAGATATTCAAAATCCTGATTATGCCTTCTTTATTGTAAAAACCCTGGACTACCAGTATATCGGCATCCTCCGGGACACTGACGAAATTTACACCAAATCTCTGAATATCATATAAAGAACTCTGGGTTGCAAATATTTCCTGTTTGCAGCAGCCGAATCCCGTGACCAGTATATTAAAATTACTTTTTATAAGAGAAGACATCCCGGATAACCTCTAATTAATTATTTTCGATTTGACCAGCCACACGACCATAAAGACAAGATAGACCAGTATTCCGATTATTAAATATAGATCTAAACCCATTACCGGATCTCTGCTGTAATTAAAAACGGCAAAAACAAAGAAAATAAAAATAGCTATAGATATAAATACCGCTGCCAGAACAAAAATATTATTCCGTCTATAGGGATCTCTGTTATAGCCAAAAAGCCCTGAAGTTTCAGGAATAAAAGATTCCTTTCTTGATTCCTCGGCATTCCTGCTGCCTGTCCTGCGGATCAAAACACGAGACAATAAAAAAAGAAAAGCAAATATAAACGTTATTATGACTATAAAAAGAGTAAAAGCTATAATGTTATTGACATAAGCTGCTATGGATTCTTCCGGCATTATGATTCCCTGTTCTAAAGTCCTATTTTTAACTGTTTTTGAATTTAAACTTTACCACAATTAAACTGCTACTTCAATTAATTACACCTGTCGGTTCAGTAAATTTAACGTCTATCTTTCAAATTTCAATCCTTAAGGTGATTCGGGTAAAACTATTCTATGATTGCAGTTATCAAGTGGGTTTTGCCATCCCCGAAAATAGGAGCTATATTGCCTGTTATTTCCCTGCCGTCAATCTCGAGCCGATACACACCCTTATTCCTATGTCCCGGATTTTTTACTTCGATATCATAAATGGCGTTCTTGTACTTGCGTGTCACTTTAAAGCCATCCCATTTTTTGGGAATGCAGGGATCGATTATAAGACCCTTATAATCAGGCCGTATACCAAGTATAAATCCTGTGCCTGCCTGATACATCCAGGAAGCTGTTCCGGTAAGCCAGCTGTTTCGTCCAAGACCAAATTGAGGATGTTCATCACTCAAAATATTCTGGGCGTAAACATAAGGTTCGCATTCATACTCTTCTATGATATCGTTTTTGGCAGCCGGATTTATCTGACTGTAATACTCATAGGCCCGCTCTCCGTTTCCCATAATGGCTTCTGCAATCACTACCCATGGATTTGTGTGCAGAAAAATGCCGCCGTTTTCCTTTGCCCCGGGTGGATATGTGGTGACCCCGCCTTTGTTCCGGTCATACCCGTCAAATCCGGGCCAGCTGATTTTGATTCCTTTGGAGGTATTAAGAAGTCTGTTCAGTGAATCAAGAGACTTTTTTGCCCTTTCAGGAAGCGCCATTCCGGAAATCAATGGCCATGATTGAGCATTGATGTATATCTTTCCATCCCGGTTCTTATTGGACCCTACAGGGGTGCCGTCCGAATCAAAATAACGGACGTACCATTCCCCGTCCCAGCTTGTCCGGTTAAACATATCCTTAAGTCCATCATACTCAGACTGGTAGAATATAACACCTGCAGTGTCCCCCAGATAGCCACAGAGTTCGATCATTTCGAGAAGGCCCTTACCGTAAAGATGTGTATTAAAAAGAGATTCCGCACCTGTTCTGAGGTTAACGGAGTCGTTCCAATCCGCAAAACCAAGATGAGGAAGGCTATGCTCACCCTTATCATTTTTTGTAAAATCCAGAGCTCTTTTCAAGTGATCCTGAACCGTTCCATTCTCCCGCAGCCGATTATCTTTTTTCTCATCATAATACGGAATAATTTCCTCTAAAAATTTCATGTCTCCTGTTTCCTTCAGGTAAGTGATCACGGCCAGGACTATCCATAGATGGTCATCACCGTAATATTGCGGCCTATCCGGCCAATCACCCGTTTCTCCTTTCGATCCTTCCATGGTCAAAGGGTTAAAACTGTGCATTGCACTGCCGTTCGTTCTTTGGACCATCATCATTTTTTTTAGTAGTTCTTTGGATTCTTCAGGTATATGACTGATCACTCCCATCACATCCTGGCAGCTGTCACGAAAACCAATGCCCCTGGTACCTATTCCCAGCTGGTAATATGAAAGATAACGTGACCAGTTTTTGGTAATATAACACTGCCGTGGATTATGAATATTCAGCATGCTGTTCAGTGCCGGGTCGGGTGTCTCCACTTGCATTCTTGATAGAAACTCTTCCCATAAGCCATTCAATTCGTCATATGCTTTCTTGACAGCATCCGGATCTCTATACTTCTCGATGCCGCTGCGGGCTTTTTCGAAACTCTGTTCCTGACCCAGTTGAGTGATAAAGCTTTTTGACTGGCCGGGTTTAAAACTACCCAGATGGTGCAGAAGAACACCAATATTATCACCGCGATGCGCTTCATAACTTCCCAGCTCTTTTTTTTGAAGAGAAAGCGGGTTGGACCATTTACCATATTCATTATCTCCAAGAAATCGTTTTCTGTCCGACTCGAAAGAAGAAACCGGATGATTCGAGGTAAAAAAGTTCACATTGGTCTCCCTGCGCATAAAAGCATACTGTATAAGGGTCATGAGTCCCTTTTCTTCCCGGATACATCTGGACTGCATCGTCTGCGGAACCCAATCGGCATTATTAAACTGTTTCATAGCATCAAAGTGTGTATATTCCACAACACTGATTGCATCGAGTTCAATTTCTTTGCCTGTCTCATTGGTAATCTTTATTTCTCTGATTTCCCTTATATCATCGATTGGGACAAATATTGTACACTCTGTCCTGATACCGTAGAATTCGGAGATTATGCGATTATAGCCAAGGCCGACATGGCACTCGTAGAGATCGTAATGATCCAGCGTTGGAACAAAAAAAGGAGAAAATAATTTATAATTTTCTCCCTGTCTTAACCGCAGATATAATGTCTCACCTTTAAAATCGGATGAGGGCATCTGCTGAATATATTTAACGATCCTGTTAAGGGATGGATCCCCTTTGCATATCAAAGCACCCCCGGTATGATCCACAAAACCTCCAAATTTCAAGGTTCCTATATAATTGATCCATTTAACGGGTGTTCTGGGATTTGTAATTACATATTCCTTGTTTTTATCATCAAAATGACCATAATTCATAACTATTTACCCCTTCGATCCTGAAGTTATTTTAGAAGATAGATATTTTATTTTAAATCATCCGATAAGTCAAAAACAGAAAGATCCCTTTTTGCCTCTCTTGCTAACTTATAAATTATATTTTTTTAAAAAATATAATATAATAACTTCAATGAGATTTTTAAAACCTCCAAACGACATAAAAAAAATAAAAGATATAGGAATCTTTTCCTGGTCAATAATCGGTTTCCTTTTGATTGCCGCGCTTTTCTTTTATGTATTATATCTTATAAGAATAGCCATCATACCGCTGATCATTGCTATAGCCATAGCTTACCTTCTGGTACCTATTGTAACCCTGCTGCAAAAAAAAATGCGCAGAATATTTGCGGTTGCCATAACTTATTTCATCTTTGTCGGGATCATTTTCACCATATTTTTCTTCATAATACCTGTAATTATCGATCAATTCAGGACATTCATAGATGAATTTCCTACATATATGCAGAATTTCACGAGGGTTACGAATGATTTCCTGCAAAATAGCAGATTGATCCATTATGTCGAGAGTATCATTGGCAAGGAAATAATACCAAATGATACCACTGTCATTACCCAGTATCTTATATCGAGGATAAATCTGGAAGGAATCGATATTTTTCAAAGTGCTACTATTCTGGGCAGATCAGTACTTAATGCAGTTCTTTATCTCGTAGTGGGACCGCTCCTGGGAGTATATATACTTATGCATTCCGAAAAAATAAAAACCACATTTATAAAAGTTATTCCGAGAAGGAACAAGAATCAGACAGCCATTATTCTGGACAGGATCAACAAAGTCGGCGGAAGATATGTAAGAGGTCAAATATTGGTATCCATTATAGTAGGAGTATTATGCACTATTGTACTGTTGATATTAAAGGTAGATTTTGCAATACTGCTTGGTTTCATTGCCGGGCTGCTCAATATCATACCACTTCTTGGTCCTATAATAGGAGCTGTGCCTGCAGCGCTGGCCGCACTAACCATTTCACCGCTCAGAGCTGTGCTGGTGATCCTTCTTTTCATAACTATTCAGCAAATAGATAAT
Source organism: Candidatus Humimicrobiaceae bacterium (assembly GCA_036514895.1). Lineage (GTDB taxonomy): Bacteria > Actinomycetota > Humimicrobiia > Humimicrobiales > Humimicrobiaceae > Hydromicrobium. The sequence goes on along the minus strand of DATBWH010000059.1, from coordinate 10,531 downwards.
TATGTTATATCTCCGAATATAATGAAGTATCAGATAGGGGTCCACCCCGGTATCATAATCTTTTCCCTGATGGCAGGTGGTGCATTATTTGGTATATGGGGTCTTTTAATTGCCGTACCAACCGTTGCGATCCTGCAGGAAATATTAAGATACTATCTCCTCGAAAAAAACAAAATAACATCCTGATATATTTCCTTGAGAGGCTTTCCTGTTTTTTTTGCCAGTTTACTGCATGATTCGAATTCAGGTGAAATATTTACTTTTTTCCCTTTGTAGATACCGGTTTTTACCCGGACCTCACCATAAGGTAATTTTATTGTTTTGATTTCTCTGTCAATCAAATATCTTTTGATTTCTTCTCTTCTGATCCCCAGAGTTGAAGACTCTGAAAATATTTTATCGATTATTTCCCGCTCCAATTCCCTGCCGCATAGAACACATAATTTGAAAGCAGGCCTGTTTTTCTTCATATAGATAGGCTCAACCCATACATCCAGGGCCCTGTCCTTAAGCAAAGTTTCCTGCAGATAACCCATGATCTCCGGAGTGCTGTCATCGATATTTGCGGAAAGTATTATCAGATTTTCTTCAAGTGGTTCGAGTTTATCTGTCGCTGTACCCATCAACAGCCTTAAGATATTGGGAATCTCTTTTTTTACCTTGCTTCCTGCTCCATACCCGATTTTCTCGATCTTCATATCGGGAATTTCACCAAACTTTACTGCCAGAGTCTTTATTATGGCGGCTCCAGTAGGAGTTGTCACTTCAGAATCAAAATTACCTCCGTAAACCGGGATTTCTTTTAATATTTCCAATGCAGCCGGTGCAGGTACAGGTAATTTACCATGCGAACATTCGACAAAACCGCTGCCCAGTGGAATTTTACTGCAGTAAAACGATTCTATTTTTAAAAATTTTAGACCTATCGCAGTACTTACGATATCGATTATGGAATCTACTGCCCCGACCTCGTGGAAATGTATCTTACCTATTTCACAATCATGTACCGCTGCTTCCGCTTTGGCAATCAGATGAAAAATGTCCAGAGATATTTTTTTTACTTCTTTATCGAGGCAGCTGCCCCCGATTATTTTCTTTATATCCTCAAAATTCCTGTGCGGCTGCGATCCCGTCACATTGACATAAAACTTCTTTGTTTTTATGGAACCGACTTTTATTTCTTTGCAGTCTATTTCATATCCGGTAATATCCATTTTTTTTAGTTCATTTCTTAAAAATACAAGATCCAGTCCCAGATCACATAATGCGCCTGCCATCATGTCGCCGCTGATTCCTGAGAAACAATCAATATATAAAATTTTTTCCATTCTGCCTGTACTCATGATTCCAGATCCTTTGAGGTTGATATGCCTCTGGATAAATTCTCTAAACAATTTTTTTGACTTCAGGTATTATTTTACTAAGACTGTTGCAAAAATACAGTTTTTTATATACTTTTTTTATATCTAATATAAAAATTAAAAATTATATACAGTAAAAAGCATGATTTCAGATAAAAAATTTATCAAATTAAAGGAAATAATAAAAGAAATGGATTCCGTGGTCATAGCATTTTCCGGAGGAGCCGACAGCAGCTTCCTGCTTGCTGCAGCTGCACAGTCGCTCGGAAAAAAAGTAATTGCAGTGACCGCCAAATCGCCTACCTTTCCCGGAAGAGAATTAAAGGAAGCAAAGACAATTGCAAATAGATTAAACTGCAGGCATATAATCATAAGCACGGACGAACTGGAAATAAAGGAATTCATAAATAACCCTAGAAATAGATGTTATTTCTGCAAAAAAGAACTTTTCTTGAAGTTAATATCTGTAAAGAATAAATATGAATTCAATTTTGTCGCCGATGGAACCAATTATGATGATTTGAGTAAATATCGCCCGGGACTAAAAGCCCTGAAGGAACTGGGAATAAGAAGTCCCCTCGCCGAAGCCTGCCTGACCAAAAAAGAAATAAGGCAGTATTCGAGGCAATTAAACCTGCCGACCTGGGACAAGCAGGATCTTTCATGTCTGGCATCCAGATTGCCATATGGAGAAAAAATATCGAAACCTGTGTTAAAAAAAATCGAAGAAGCCGAAGATTTTCTTTACTCCCTGGGCTTCAGACAGGTAAGGGTAAGATATCACTATCCCATCGCCAGAATAGAATTAGAAAAAGATGAAATCCCCGGAATGCTTCAACCTAAAATCATAGAAAAAATAATCAAGAGATTAAAAAAGCTGGAATTTGAATATATCACTCTGGATCTTGAAGGATACAGGACAGGAAGTATGGATCGATTACAGTAATAGGAAATATCTTCTTTAACTCAAATAGCGGTCATAAAACCGGATTAAAAAATATCACCCGATTCTCTTTATTAATTCCATACAATTTTTACTAGCGATTTCTTTTATTTCAACTTTTCCGAGACCCGAACCCAGACCAATTCTTTCCTGCATTCCGGAATTAAATAAATCACTATGGCTGTGAGCATCACTATTTATTAAAAACTTGACTCCTGCTTCCCTGCCGATGCTTGCAACCAGACCATTAGTAAGGCTGTGACCGACCCTGGAGGAAATTTCAATAAAAATACCATTCTGAACTGCAAGTTTTGCATCCTCTAATTTTAAAATACCCGGATGTGCCAGGAAATCTATATATTTCGATTTAACTGCTTCAAGGTTTGTACCCGGTTCCACATTTTCAACAATACTCTCTCCGTGCACCGCAACTATTTTTGCTCCCAGTTCTCTTGCCGCTTTTGCCATATCATCTATGCTCTTTGACGGAACATTGGTAAGCTCTACCCCCGGAATCACATTTATATCCCAATACTTCTCTGCAAGCTCGCAATCTTTCTTCAGTCTTGAAATAATAAAATCAAGATTCGAGTAGCTTCCATGATCGGTCAGGGCTATACACCGGTATCCATAGACAACTGCAAATCTGACAAGCTCGATGGGGCTGTTACTACCATCAGACAAAAATGTATGGGTATGAAAATCATATGTCATAAAGAATATTCCTTCCCCGGCTGCTTACGGCCAAAAAATATAAGGTTAATTCTATCAATATTATAGATTTAAAACTATAATTTTATTAATATTGGAAAAGATTTAAAGGAATAGAAACTAAAAGTGTTTGATTCATTTATAGAAATAATCGGCTTTTCGGTCTGTCACCAGCTTTCTTCGAGAAGCCTAATGATAGGCGGTATTATCCTGCCGATTTGTTCGAGATGCAGCGGCATTTATACCGGATTTATCATCACGGCCGTTATTTTATTTATAATGTATAGAAAAAAAGAAAATGGCCTTCCACCCCTTTATGTCCTTGTAATCCTTGGACTTTTTTTTCTATCCGCCCTGATCGATGGTATCGCTTCGAATTTTGGTTTGTATGAGACTAATAATAATATAAGATTCATAACCGGTTTTCTGTGCGGATCATCGATTATGATAATACTTTATCCAATTTTCACTTTTCAATATTACAGACAGTCAAAAGCGAAAAGAATATTTAATAGTCCGGGTGAATTTATGATTTACATACTGGTAATTGCGGTATTTATTGCCGTTACTCTAATCAGGTTCGATTTTACGGGTCGTTTTTATTATTATTTTGTTACCTTTTCTATCTTCTTTACTTTTTATTTTATCAATATGGTGCTTGTGCTGCTGGTTCCGCCATTTTCACAAAAAGCGAACAGGCTTACCAGTAAGTACCTGGCATTACCTTCTATAATAGCTATAGCCCTTTCGTCAATAGAACTATTTGGTTCTTACTGGTTTCACAGATTTATTTCGAACTTCTGATCTTTAAGCTAAACCGGATACCTCTCCTAAAACAAATTGATCAATCCGTAATTATGATAGATAAAAAAAGTAGTTATGGTTGAGATTCCAATACCGAAGATCACCTGGTTGACTGTATGTTCCTTTACTCTTACTCTTGCCCATCCTATTACGGGGATAAGAGGGATCATGAGCAGCATCCATCTGCCAAATAAAATATTAAAGGTAATGACTATAAAAGTTATCCAGCTGGTATGAAGACTGATCTTCCAGAAATAGGTTATGATAGTCAAAATAACAGTGGATACTACACTTACGGCAAATATGGATTTTAAAAATACAGGACCATCCAGGACATACAGAATAATGAAACAGACTATATAACTTGCACAGGTAAGGAGCAAAGGTTTTATTCTGTTTTCCTTTTTAGGTATGTGCATGCTATCTATTTCTTTTTTCTTATATAAAAAACCTATATAAAGATACGGTATTGCCACACCAAAAAGAAGACAGAGAAAAGCCCAGCCAACAGCTTCGAGTTTATTATCCACGACTATTAAACAAATAAGGAGTAAAATGGGGATAGAAATAAATGACCCATCAAAAATATAAGATATTATTTTTGCAAACTTATTCAATAAATCCCCTTTATTTTTGCTTATCGAAGTAGATAGTGCTGTTAAAATAATAATAGACTCCGTTCTTATTGGAGTCTATTATATTAAAATGAATCTATTTTTAAAACAAGCTTAAAATACTATTCCACTATTTTTTCATTGGATTTCTTGGCCATATAGACTTTCTTATCAGCTTCTATCATCAAATTCTTAATACTGCATCCATCTTTATAATATTCTATACCCATACTAAGGTCAGTACTTTCACAGTTTAATTGTAAAAACTTTTCTCTTATCCTGCATGCAATTTCCCGTGCAATTTTTCCCTCTGCCTGGTTTATTATTATCAAAAATTCGTCTCCGCCGAAACGGAAACCGAGATCGACACCTTCCCTTATGTTTTTACGGATGATACTCCCCAGATTCTTAAGCAGTTTATTTCCATCACCATGACCATAATTGTCATTATATTTCTTAAAATTATCGATGTCGAACATTATAATCGCAACTCTTTCTTTTTTTCTTCTTCCTCTATTGATCTGCTCGCTCAATCTTCTATCCAGATACCTGATATTATATAACCCGGTCAAATAATCAATGTATATAGACTCTACAAGTTTTTTCTGAAGCTGTTTGTAGGAAGTTATGTCTGCAATAGTGGAAACCACAAATAAAATATTCCCATCATCATCCCTTACGGGTGAATTACTTGCCAGCGCATTAACGATTGTTCCATCGCTTCTTAAGAATTCTATTTCATAATTAAGCGCAGTTTTACTATTAACAATTTTTTTAAACCTTTTTCCCTTATGCTTTGGCGAAAGAATACTTAAATATCTTTTGCCAACAAGTAAGTCAGGATCATATCCATAATCTCTTATCTTTTCATTTACAAAAAGGATATTGTTTTTAATGTCTTTTATTACAAATATTTCATTTGTATTCTGAAGTATTTTTTCTATATATGGTAAAAACTTCTTTAACATTTCAATAAAATTATAAGAAATTTATAAAACTTATATAATTTTAATAGATTTAAATTACTTTGACAAATAAATCAACGAATACTTTATATAATATTATAATATTTAATTATAGTAAATAAGATTTATAAACATCGATCCCCTGCCTTCTGACTCTTTGATGCAGGTGTATAAATTATTGACAGTAGTCAAAATCAGTGATAGTTTTTTCTTCACTATTAAAAACAATAAATAAAACCATGAATGAGGAATTAAAATATATCTATTTTGACCATAGCGCTACTACCCCTGTTCTGCCGGATGTAGTGAAAGTAATGGATGATTGCTTTACCACTTATTACGGCAACGCATCAGAACCTCATTCTCCAGGAATTAAAGCCAGAGAAATTCTGGAACATTCAAGAGAAATAATCGGTAAATCTCTTGGTACCGGTTCAAAAGAAATAGTGTTTACAGGCAGCGGAACAGAAAGCGAGAACCTTGCAATAATCGGCACGGCCGAAGCATACAAGAAAAAAGGCAACCATATAATCACTTCGGAGATCGAACACCCTGCTGTTCATATGCCCCTTAAGAAACTGGCCCGGTGCGGTTTCAAAGTGACATATATACCTGTAGATAGATTTGGGATGGTCGATCCTTCCGATGTCAAAAAATCCATAACCCCCAAAACCATTCTTGCAACAATAATGCACGCAAATAATATCGTCGGGACCATACAACCTATCAGCGAAATAGGAAAAATATTGAAGGAACGTGGCATTATTTTTCACACTGATGCAGTTCAGACCTTTACAAATATAGAAACAGATGTTAATAAATTGAATATCGATCTGCTTTCTCTTTCAGGTCATAAGATATATGGTCCAAAGGGAGTAGGAGCTCTTTATATAAGAAAAGGGACCAGAATAATGCCGCAGATCCTTGGAGGAGGGCATGAAAGAGGAATTAGATCAGGCACCGAGAACATACCCGGAATTGCAGGGCTGGCAAAGGCCGCGGAATTGGGGCAGAGAAATCTTTCAGATAGAATAAGAAAAGTCACAAAAATGAGGGATTATCTTATAAGTGGTGTCCTGAGTAAAATCGACGAGGTAAGATTCAATGGCCATCCTTCCGAAAGACTGCCTGGTAATTGCAATTTTTCATTTAAATATATAGAAGGAGAATCAATAGTATTGAAACTCGATTATGCCGGCATTGCAGCATCAAGTGGTTCTGCCTGCTCTTCTTCATCGCTCAAACCATCTCATACACTGGTTTCAATGGGGCTTTCGAACGAGGAAGCCTATGGTTCCCTGAGAATAACCCTTGGCTTCGAAAATACGAAAGAAGAAATAGATTATTTTCTTGAAGCCATTCAAAAAATAATATCGGACTTGAGAAGAATCTCTCCCTTATATAAGAATAAAGTAAATTGATAAAAAGAGTTATAATTTAGAAGTATAATTATAAGATTTAAATCTTAAGGTAATATATCTAAAAAGGAGGAAAAAATATCCATTATAAGATTATATCTGGCACAGATTAATCCAACTGTCGGAGATCTCAAAGGAAACTATGATATCATTGCTTCGCACATCGAAGAAGCAAAAAAAAATGATGCAGATATAGTAGTATTTCCTGAGCTTTCCATTACCGGCTATCCCCCTGAAGATCTTCTTCTCAAGAAGTCTTTTGTTGACGAAAATATCGTTTATCTGGATAAACTTAAAAAAAATGCAATAAACATTATAGCAATTGTTGGTTTTGTTGGCAGAGAACGCAGTGAAATATACAATTCGGCTGCAGTGATTCATGACAAACAGGTAAAAGCGGTATATAACAAGCAATTTCTGCCAAACTACTCGGTTTTTGATGAGGAAAGATATTTCAAAAAAGGCAGCATAAGCTATATTTTCAATGCGGCGAAGACATTTATCGGGATCAATATATGCGAGGATATTTTCCATCCTTCAGGACCGTTAAAAATTCAGTCCGTATTAGGTGGGGCCGAACTTATAATAAACATATCCGCTTCTCCATACCATATCGAAAAAATCAAGGAAAGAAAAAAGTTTCTGACGCATACCGCCGCAATTAATTGTGTGAATATTGCTTATTTAAATCTGGTCGGAGGCCAGGATGAGCTGGTATTCGACGGAAATAGCATAATAATTAACGAAAAGGGCAATATTCTCAGCAATGCAAAGCCATTCAAAGAAGATGTACTTATATATGATCTTGATACCGAAGGTGCATCTGCAGCCAGATCGAAAGATCCCGGATTTGGAAACCAAAAATCCGAAATGCAGAAGTATTATAAGCCGTTGCCCCTGGTTGACCTTAAATATTATAAAAAAAGAAAAAAAACAAATAAGGAATATAAAACTATCACCGGATATAACCGTTACATTGATTGTATCGAAGCAGAAATACTTCAGGCATTGATTCTGGGGACCAGAGATTATGTAAATAAAAATCAGTTCGATGAAGTTATCGTTGCATTGAGCGGAGGCATTGACTCTGCTTTAACTGCGGCAGTCGCCACTTTAGCCCTTGGAAAGAAGAGGGTAAATGGAATCATAATGCCCTCACCTTATTCATCAAAGGGAAGTGTCGATGATTCAATAGAATTATCCCGCAACCTGGGCATCAGTTTTTTAACCATCCCTATTTCGGATATTTATAACACCTATCTCGAAAATTTAAAGGTCGTATTAAAACACTCAAGTATCAACATCACCAAAGAAAACATACAGGCACGGATCAGAGGAAATATCTTAATGGCAGCTGCCAACGAAAACGGCTGGCTGGTATTATCTACCGGCAATAAAAGTGAGATAAGCGTGGGATATTGCACCCTTTACGGAGACATGGTTGGAGGATTTTCACCAATAAAAGATGTTTATAAAACAATGGTTTACAAAATTTGCAGATACATCAATAAAAACTATTCAAATATAATACCGAAAAAAATAATCGATAAAGTCCCATCTGCAGAACTTAAACCGGATCAGAAGGACGAAGATAGATTACCTCCATACAAGATCCTGGATCCAATCCTCAAAGCATATATAGAAGACGATCTTGACTACCGTTCCATTTCGGAAAAAGGATTTGATAAAAAAACCGTAAAAGAAGTCATTAACATGATAGACCATAATGAGTATAAAAGAAAACAGAGTTCCCCGGGCATCAAAATAACTCCCAGAGCATTCGGTAAGGATAGGAGATATCCCATTACAAATAATTTCAAACTTTATTAGACAGTCGATTAACGATTACTTTTCTTTAGAGAGTTTGATATCAGGTCCAAGTCATTTAAAAAGATTAAATCATATTGCGGATTTCTCTTTTAATATTTCCAGGAAAATACTGACAACGTCGGGATCAAACTGAGTTCCGCAGCATTTCTTTATCTCTTTTATGACTTCTTTTCTACCCATTTTCTTCCTGTATGGCCTGTCTGTTATCATAGCTTCATAAGAGTTTATTAGAAGTGATATCCTTGAAAGTATCGGTATCTCTTCACCCTTTACACCCCTCGGATATCCCTCGCCATTATACCATTCATGATGGCAAAGTATTGCTTCCGCTATTGGTTTTAACATCACAGATGATTCTGCTATGCGGTATCCGATTTCCGGAAGCTTTTTTATTATATCCCATTCTTCTGTTGAAAGTCTTCCGGGTTTTGCCATTATCTCGTCTGCCAGTGCAAGTTTCCCAATATTGTGCAGTTCCATAAGAAGTTTTAATTCTTCGAGTTTTACAGACGAAAGCTTTAGCTTCTTTCCTATATCAAGTGCGTATTTTCTCATCCTGCCGCTTTCTTTACTGGAGGTCCCCTCCCCTTTTTTAAGACTATCCCTGAGTGAAGAAATCATCACTTCGTTCGTAGACTTACTCTCGGATATCTTACTTTTGTACATCTTATCCTCGGCCTTATTGAGAATGGAATTTATATCTTCATCCGGCGACCTCTTCGTGGCAACACCCATTGAAATACTTAGCGGCATACCGATTGTGCTTCTCTGGCTGCAAAATTCCTTTATCCTTGTTATTATACCTTTTGTATCTTCTGCATGCGTTTTTGGAAGAATTGCTATAAATTCATCTCCTCCCCATCTTGAGATGATATCTTCTTTCCTGAAGACGTCTTTTAGTATATCTGCTATCTTTTTTAAAAATAAATCACCTTTTTCGTGGCCATATGCATCATTTATTACCTTAAGTCCATTAACATCTCCCATTACTATCGTTATCGGAAGCTGACGCTCAGTGTCAAGTCTCTTTAACTCCTCATCGAAATATGCCCTGTTGTAGAGCCCCGTAAGCGAATCATGGAATGAGAGATATTTTATTTTTTCTTCTATCTTCTTCTTTTCTGTTATGTCTCTTGAAATTCCGAATGTACCGATAATCTTTCCTTTATCATCATAAAATGGCATTTTTGTCGATGATACCCACCTGTCTTCTTTTCCTTGCCATGTCTCTTTTTCCTCAATATCTATAACAGGAATACCGGTTTTGATTATTTCTTGTTCAAGATCAAATGCCTGTTTCGCATGTTCGTCACTGAAGAAGTTGAAATCGGTCCTTCCGGTTGCCTCGTCTATATTTTTAATCCCGAATTTTTCGGCGCACGCCTTATTGATCCTTATGCATCTGCTTTTAAGATCTTTAAAATATATGCTGTCTGTAATATGCTCCATAAGAGCTTGCATCATCTGTGACTCGCAGATGCCTGATTTATCTTTTTTTATGCGTTTTGCCATTTAGATTTTTCCTGTGGCTACCAGTAATTTCTATTAGTAAGAATTTTTATCTAAATTATAAGCAGTTTTTGATTCTAATACTATATCAAAGTTGCTTTATTTTTCTAATATCAGATTTCTTAATTCGGCAGCTTTTTCCTCCGGCCAGGTATCGTTTAAAAAAGTTCCGGCTCCCAGCTCGACTCCTGCCATATACTTGAGTTTGTTTTTAGTTCTGTATGGGGGGTAGAATTCGAAGTGGAAATGATAGAAGTCATAATTTTCATTATCTGTTGGTTTTTGATGGATCACCATTACATAGGGCATCCTGAAATCAAATAGTTTATTATATCTATTCACCAATTCTTTTATTATTCTTGATAGAGCAATGATT
>DATBWH010000058.1:0-3462 GCA_036514895.1 Candidatus Humimicrobiaceae bacterium | reverse complement strand
CAGTTGATTATGTTTCTTGATTTGTTACGGAAAAAACCTGTTGATTTTATATCTTTCTGAAGCTCTCTTATGTCAGCTCTGGCGAAATCTTCCGGGGTCCTGTATTTCTTAAAAAGCTGCGGGGTTACCTTATTTACCAATTTATCGGTGCTCTGTGCAGAAAGAATAGTAGCAACAAGAAGCTGAAAAGCATTTCTGTTCTTGAGCGAGGTATGGATATCTTCGGAGTACTCCCGGTTTAGAAATTTGATTATGCTGCCGATGTTTTTGACTGCAGGTTCGAACACAACAGTATGGATATGATCTTTTTCGGTTATATTTTTTTTGTTTTTCATCTTTTAAAAATATTGGCTGCTAATAATATTTTGGATTTATGATACCTCAATTTTATTATTTATAGTAGAAATGGACTTGGGTCTAACCATCGGAACTTAGGAATTTCAATATGGCATAATAAAAGTAGTAAAAAGATAGTGAAAAAATTCGGCGATGATGGTATTTTTATAAAAAGAAAGGAAGAAAAGATGGCTAAAAGAAAAATAATAAGGATCGATGAAAATAAATGTACGGGATGCGGCTTGTGCATTCCTAATTGTCCGGAGGGTGCCCTTCAAATTATAGATGAAAAAGCAAGGCTTATAAGTGACCTATTCTGCGATGGTCTTGGTGCCTGTATAGGGGAATGTCCGGAAGGAGCGATAACAATAGAGGAGAGGGAAGCGGAACCATATGATGAGAAGCAGGTAATGGAAAATATTGTAAAACAGGGAAAAAATGTAATAAAGGCCCATCTCAAACATCTAAAGGACCACAACCAGACTGAATTTTACATGCAGGCACTGGAATATTTACAAGAAAAAGGAATTGATAATCCGGAAGAAGTCGATAAAGATAAAGAAGGTTCGTCAAGAGATGAGACAATTAAATCTTTTCCCGGTACTCCCGGCATATCACAATTAAGGCAGTGGCCGGTCCAGATAATGCTGGTTCCTGTAAGTGCTCCGTATTTTGAAAATGCAGATCTTCTTATTTCCGCAGATTGTGTCCCATTTTCATATGCCGGTTTTCATCGGGATTTCCTAAAAGGCAAGATCTTGCTGGTAGGCTGTCCGAAGCTTGATGATGCGCTGTTTTATAGAGATAAGATTACGGAAATATTAAAAAATAATAACATCAACTCAGTCACCGTTGTGCATATGGAAGTCCCATGTTGTTTTGGAATGGTCAAACTGGTTGAAGATGCCGTAAGGGCATCGGGTAAAAAAATACCTCTAAAAAATATAGAGATAAGTATAAAGGGGAATATAAAATAATAATTATATCTTTGTATTATTGGCTGAAAGATTCTATAAGTTTAATTTATATGACTGCTCTGATTTAAAAGCAGCAAAATTGAATTTGGTTGTTCCATGATTTGTTTTTTCCCAGTAGAAAGGCTTAAATAACAGCTGGAATAGCGCTTTGTATGCTGCAATTGAGTGAAATATCCAGTATATTGGATTAAGCAGTGAATAAGGTATCAGATTATAGTATCTTCTGGAAAATGCCGCAGCCAGGTTAAGAAGAATCATTATTAAGTTTCCGGCAATAAGGCTTATGGTTCCTATAAGCATTATAGGTCCGGGAATAGATGGAAATACTATGAAATTATGTGCAAACACCCAGAACAGGAAAGTGACCCACATAATGGGATTGACCAGAAAGGTAAAAGGAGTTCCGGTAACCAGCATCTGAAAGGAGAACCATTTCCAGAATCCCAGGGTTCTTATAAGCTTTACGGGATGCCTGTTATATACCAGAGAAGTCTGCATATAACCCTTTATCCATCTTGAGCGCTGCCTTATCCAGTTTCCTAAACTATTATTTGCTTCTTCGTAGGTAGTAGAATCGATAACTCCAACTTTTTTATTTTCGGCTGCCATTCTGATTCCAAGATCTGCATCTTCCGTGACATTAAATGGATCCCAACCGGATATTTTCTTAAGGATATCCACTCTAAAATGATTGCTGGTTCCACCCAGGGGTATGGGCAATTTAAACTTGTAAAGACCGTTAAGCATATAATCGAACCAGTAAGAGTATTCAAGAGTAAACATCCTGGTCAGAAAATTTTCATTTCTGTTATAGTAATTCAGATAAGCCTGGAAACACCCGTATTCACCGGAACTATTTTGAAAAGCCATAAGCGCTTTTTTAAGTTGATCGGATTCGGGTATATCTTCCGCATCATAAATCACAAGATACTTACCTCTGGAGAAATAAAGTCCATAATTACATGCTTTTGGCTTTGTGATCGGGGTGCCGTTTGGAACATAGAAAAATCTCCAGCTTGAAGGAGGTCTCATGCTTTTTGCCATATTTATGGTTTTATGATCATTCCCTTCAAACAGGAATATTACATCAAGCTTATTCTTAGGATAATCAAGACCGTTTATTGCATCTATGATATTTTTTAAAACCTTCTCCGGTTCCCTGAACAGGGGGACAAGAACCGTGTATACCGGATATTCCTTTATTTCCGGGCTTTTTTCGATTTCATGATTTTTACCGGCTGTAAATCTGTTTCTTATTCCGGCCATACTAATAATAAATTTATAAAATATGGCCAGTAGATAGAAAACCTGCACAAATGCAAATAATCCAATCAGTATCTGATTGGGGTAGAACCACAGGCCTAAAGTGATGCTCAGTAAAGTCAAGCATAAAAATACTATCTGCGGTTTTGTCATTGTGATGAATGCTGATTCCTCTGGTTTCCTGTCGTGCAGGCCGTATATTGCTTTGCTATGGAGGCTTTTTTTAAAGAGTTTTCTTACCAGATTTGATATATCCTGGTCGGTTATTATTTTTTCTTCTATTTCCTCTACATCAAATTTATGTTTAAAATGGGCCAGAGTTTTTATATTTTTTGGATATGAGGTCAGAAGGATCAGTTTGTTATTTTTTATATATAAAGGGAGTGTCTGATATTCAATAATTTCTTCCGGTTCAATTTCCTGGAGCAGAGTCGTGTCAATCCGGTAATAATATTTTTCGATATCACCGGATACAAAAGGTAATTCAAGTTTTTCCGCCAGGGCTTTATAGAACTGCATTCTGGTTATAAAACCGTTGCTTACCAGTATCCAGCCCAGCTTTCCGCCTTCGTTCTTTTGAATACTCAGGGCCTTGTATAAATCTTCTCTGGAGAGATAACCTTCGTTTACGAGTATATCACCTATTCTATTTTCCCATTTTAGGGAAGGTTCTTCCCCATATATTTGTTTTTCCAATAAATTGTTAGTCAATACCATATATTTAATTATCTAAAGTTTTAATAAATTAATTAAAACATATATATAACATAAAGTAAAGATATGTAATAATAAAATAATAAAGTAATTAATAATATAAATAATTAAAAAGCAGGTAAAACGATTTAGAAATGGATCGAATCAATGATGGATCTTTGAATGGAATAAT
>DATBWH010000057.1:0-4660 GCA_036514895.1 Candidatus Humimicrobiaceae bacterium | reverse complement strand
TCGATACCCGGGCCAAGAACCCCTTTCCAGAGATCTCCTTTTTTATCGAGTCTTTTAAAAATAGTTTTAATGGTAAAGTTTAAAGGATTAAGTTTGGAATCAAGTTCTTTCCATAACAGCGGAGTCGAAACAGGAGCTCTTGCTTTTGGTCTGAGGCAATATGGAGCAGCAATTGTATGTCCGATGAGGTTCTGGTAGCAGTCAATGTACACTTTGCCCTGTCTCTTTTTCGGAGACCGGATAAGACTCGTAATATCAGGTACTGCCTGATTTATAATCAGGGCGAGAATTTTTGAAAAACTAAACGCTTTATTGTAAGTATATTTCGCTTTGAGAGGTATATAAATATGGAGCCCTCTTCCACCGGATGTTTTACAAAAGCCTTTTATTTTAATCTTATCCAGTATTTTTTTAGTAGTAATTGCTACCTCTGCAACTTTGTCGAAACCTATATTCTCCGGATCAAGATCAAGAATCAGAAAATCCGGTTTATTTAAATTCGAGGTGCGTGATGCCCATGGATTGATTTCGATACATCCGAGATTTGCCATATAAAGAAGCGAGTTCAAGTCTTTGCAAACGAGATAATTTATGATTTTACCGGTTGATTTGGAATAGTGGTCAAGTACTTTTATATATGGGGGATAAGGGGGATCGGTATCCTTCTGAAAAAAACTTTCTCCTTTTATACCATCTGGGTGCCGGTTTAGAGACTGCGGCCTGTCTTTTATATAAGGCAGGATAAAAGAAGAGACATTTTTATAATATTCTATCAAATCTTTCTTTTTATATCCTTCTTCAGGCCAGAAGATTTTTTCAAGATTGGTTAATTTTACTTTTAAGGAAGAAAGATCGATATTTTTTGGATTCACTTTAAACCTTTTTAAAATTTTTTTTCTCCGGTTTTTCCATTCTGACATCAAATGGAGATTTATCTACTCTCAAACCTATAAAAACCGGCTGCCTCATTAGATTGTCATTTGTCCATTCTGCAAATTTTACTTCTGCCACAAGCCCGGGCTTGACCCAGTGAATATGTTCCCTTATTTTTGGAAATTCTTTGAATGGTGATTTATCCGTTACTATTTTATCAAGTTTTTTCTTGATTTCATCGAGGTCATCCTCACTGAATCCTCCCCCTACGAGTCCAACGAATATAAGATCATTTTTATCATAAACACCGGCTGCCAGAGCGCCGAAATTTTTTCTTCCTCCTCCTGGTTCGGTAAAACCTCCGATCACTACTTCCTGTTCATGTCTTGTCTTGATCTTGAGCCATGATCTGCTTCTTATACCTGACAAATAAAAGCTATCTTTATCCTTTCCGATGATTCCTTCAAGATCATTTTTTTGTGCGGCTTTAAACATCTTTATACCCGCTCTCTCGATATGATCGCTAAATTTAAGATTTTGCATTTTAGGAAGAATTTTTTTTAAAACGTTTTTTCTTTCAAGGAGCGGGACATTCATCAAAGCATGACCATTAAAATAGAGGAGATCAAAAATATAATAGACAATTTCTCCCTTTCCGGTTTTCCTGTACTGCTGGAGAAGCTGAAAACTCGATCTGCCATACTTATCCAGTACGACAACCTCGCCATCGAATATTGCGCTGTAAGATATTTTTTGAAGGGAGTCTTTAATAGACACAAAAATTTCGTTAAAAGATATACCGTTTCTGGAATATAAGTTTACCTTACTTCCTGCTAGTTCTGCAATTGCCCTGTATCCGTCCCATTTTATTTCAAAAAACCATCCTTCTTTATTAAAAGCTTTGTCGGCCAGTGTCGCAAGCATTGGCTTTATGTTATGCGGCTGTGATCTTTTTTCTGCACCGGAAATCTTTGATACATCGGGTAAATTCACTGATAAGTCCTTTAAGCTAATATTAGTTCGACCGTAGAGCAAACTGATCGTTTTTCTTTATAAGGAGCCAATTTTTCTCACCGGTTTTTGGGATTCTGACAAGGGCAAATTCCCCTTTTAATTTTTTGCCTTTCAGTATAAAAGTCAAATGCCCCCTTTTTAAACCATTCTTTAGAGCCTCTTCGCTCTCTTCTCTGTTTGCGGCATCAAGGGCATTGTAGGTCCCCTTATCCCAGATATTTACTTTACCTGCCCCGTAATTTCCTTCGGGTATGGTGCCTTTGAATAATCTGTATTCGAAGGGATGATCTTCGACCATGACAGCGAGTCTTTTAACAGAGGGATCAAGGGAGGGTTCTTTAGGGACTGCCCAGCTTTTTAAGACGCCTTCCAGTTCAAGTCGTAGATCGTAATGCAGGCGGGAAGCAAAATGCTGATGAATGACAAATTCCAGGTTTTTTTTACCGGTTCCTATTTTTTTTGGTTTTGCTTTTACCGGAATTTTTCCCTTTCCCTTACCTTCCGGTTCGGTAGTCGAAGAAAAATTCCTTTTTTTCCGATATTTTTCCAGCAATATCTTTTCCTTTTGTTTTTAAAATACCGATTCTTTTGTCATCGGATTAATACGAGGTCATATATGAAATTATTGTAGCACAATCAAAAGAAAATTTTACGATATAAGGTAAATAATCTTTCAACCATTGATATCTAAGATTGAAGCTGATACTGGAACCTATAAAGCTTGTGGTAGATTCCTTTCAGTTTAAGCAGTTTCTCGTGGGTACCCTCTTCAACTATTCTGCCGTGGGAAAGCACTATTATTTTATCTACATTTTTTATAGTGGAAAGACGGTGGGCAATTATTATAGTGGTCCTGTTCTTCATTATTTTGGTCAGGGCATCCTGTATCAGCGCTTCTATCTCGGAATCGATACTCGATGTTGCTTCATCAAGTACAAGAAGTATTTCCGGGTTGAACACCAGTGCTCTGGCAAAAGCAATTAACTGGCGCTGGCCCACTGATAATGTCTGCCCTCTTTCCTTTACCTCATAGTCATACTTTCCGGGAAGTCTTTCTATAAATTTGTGGGCATTTACATATTTTGAAGCTTTTATTACCTTGTCAAATGAGATGTCCTTATTTCCAAGCCGGATATTATCCAGTATGGTTCCGGAGAAAAGAAATACGTCCTGCATCACTACTCCTATATGTTTCCTCAGATCCTGGAGATCGAATCTCTTTATATCTATGTCATCAAGAAAGATCTTTCCTTTCTGAATGTCATAAAACCTGTTAAGTAAGTTGATGATAGAAGTCTTGCCGGAACCGGTTGCTCCTACGAAGGCTATGCTTCTGCCGGTTTCAAGTTTGAATGAAATATCTTTTAATACATAATTCCGGTTATTATAAGCGAACCATACTCTGTCAAACTTAATATTACCTTTGATCTCCCTGACTTTTACGGGACTGGCAGGGGAGATTATTGATGGCTTCTGCTCCAGAAGCTTGAATATTCTTTCCGAAGCCGCAATGGCTTCCTGGAAGATTCCGAATTTTTCACTGAGATCACTTATGGGATGGAAGAATTTTTCTATATACTGAATAAAAGCCACAAGAGTTCCAAGTGTAAGATAGTTCTGTATGACTTTTTGGCCCCCGTACCAGATTATCAATGCTATTGCCATGGTACTTATAAGAATCACCACAGGGAAAAAGACAGCATAATAAAATATGGTCTTAAGATAGATATCCAGATATTGCCTATTCAGGATTTTAAAATCTTTATCGTTTTCTTCCTGTCTGTTGAATATTTTGGCAGTGTTGATCCCGGAAATTGCCTCGTGCAGGAAAGAGTTTATGTTGGATATTTTTGCCCTGATGATCCTGAAAGCTATTCTGACCTTTGACCTGAATATAAACGTGGCAATGGCGAGCAAAATAAGCACAGAAAAAGTGATAAGTGACAATTTCCAGTTCAGGGAAAGCATCATGACCGTGATACCCATTATCATGAACACATCTCCGAAGAGGGTCACGGTACCTGAAGACAGCATCTCATTTAATGTCTGGACATCAGTCGTCACCCTTGTCATGATCCTGCCGGTCGGATTTTTATCAAAGAATGACATGGGCATTTTATTTATATGTGCAAAGATGTTCATTCTCATGTCGTACATTATTTTCTGGCCCATATATTCGGTAAAATACACCTGGAAGTACTGGATTATGAATTCGAATAAGATCACCAGTCCATACAGGACAACTACATAGACGAGGCCTTCGAACTTTCCGGGGGTGATATAACGGTCGATGGCAATTTTAACCAGATACGGTCCCAGTATTTCCAGTCCCGCGGTGAGTAGAAGTAAAAAGATGGTAAGTCCCAGTAAAAAACGGTATGGTTTGATATATCCAAAAAGCTTAAAGGCAATCTTTTTGTCTATTTGTTTTTCTAATAAATCTTTTTCGTAAAATCCTTCGGTCATATTTTCCCTGGTTTTGTTAAACTTCTTCTTCGAGTTCCTCCGATAATTGTTGTTTATGATATAAACTCTGGTAAATTCCGCTTTTTCGCAGTAACTCAACGTGTTTTCCAATTGCATTTATTTTTCCATCATCAATTACTATTATTAAATCAGAATTCTTTATAGTAGAAATGCGGTGAGAGATGATTATGGTAGTGATGCCGGTAATATTTTTCTTCAGGTCCTCAAATATCAACTCTTCGGTATTTGTGTCTACGCTTGAAAATGAATCGTCAAGGATCAAAATTCCCGGATGCGAAAGCAGTGC
>DATBWH010000056.1:0-17231 GCA_036514895.1 Candidatus Humimicrobiaceae bacterium | reverse complement strand
AGATGATAATGCCCGGAGACAATACCGAGATGGAGATAACCTTGATATCTCCCATAGCCATGGAAGAAGGGCAGAGGTTTGCTATCCGTGAAGGCGGAAGGACCATAGGTGCAGGCAGTGTTGCAAAGATAATGGAGTAATTAATCGGCAAAGATAATCAAAACGGAGAGGAATAGTAATGGCAGCAGGTAAATTAGGTCAGAAAATAAGAATAAAATTAAAAGCCTATGATCATGAGATTATTGATCGTTCGGCAAAGAAAATAGTAGAGACTGTTGAAAACTCTGGTGCAAAAGTTTCTGGCCCGATTCCATTACCAAATAAGAAGAATGTATATTGTGTTATAAGGTCTCCCCATGCGGATAAAGATTCCAGGGAACATTTTGAGATAAGGATTCATAAAAGACTTATAGATATTATCGATCCTACTCCAAAAACAGTAGATTTACTGATGAGACTCAGTTTACCTGCAGGAGTCGGTATAGAGATAAAATCTTAAAGTAAGTACTTTGTTGGAAGTGATATAAATATGGTAAATGCAATATATGGAAAAAAGCTGGGATGTATCCAGATATTCAAAGAGAATGGGAATGCGTTGTATGTTACTGCCATTGAAGCAGAACCATGTGTGATTGTCCAGGTCAAAGATGATGAGAAAGACGGATATAATGCTCTGAAAGTAGGTTTTGGTAAAATCCTGGATAAAAAAGCAATAAAGCCGCATCAGGGTCAGTTTGTCGCCAATAAGATTGGTTTGAAAAAGTACCTGAGAGAGATCAGGGTGGATAAATTTGACCAGGAGTATAAACCCGGGGATAGTCTTGATCTTAATGTTTTTAAGGTGGGAGATAAAATAAAAATAACCGGAAAAGGCAAGGGTAAAGGATTTGCAGGAGTAATAAAGAGACACGGCTTTCACAGAGGAAGAATGTCCCATGGATCTCACTCTCATAGAATACCGGGTTCGGTAGGAATGTGTTCCACTCCTTCACGTATAGCAAAAGGCAAGAAGATGCCCGGAAGAATGGGAGGCGGTACGGTTACCGTTCCAGGATCAGAGATCGTGGAGATTATCGAAGACCAGAACTTGATTCTGGTTAAAGGTAGTGTTCCAGGTGCCAAAGGCAGTCTGGTTTTTTTAAAGAAAGTTTAGGAGCTTTTACAGCTTTTAGGAGATAAGATGGTTAGTTTGAATGTAGTAGATTCAGATGGAAAAGAATTAGAAAAAATTAATATACCGGGTGAAATAGTTAGCCAGAAGATTAATCCCGAGATTATGTATCAGGAGGTAAGAAGGTATCTTGCTTCCATAAGATCCGGGACACATAAGACCAAGGATAGAAGTGAAGTAAGGGGTGGAGGAAAGAAACCCTGGAGACAGAAAGGCACCGGAAATGCCAGAGCAGGATCGAACCGTTCTCCGATCTGGAAGGGTGGTGGGGTGGTTTTTGGACCCACACCAAGGGATTATGCTTTTAAATTAAATAAAAAGGTAATAAAGCAGTCAAAACTGATGGCATTTTCCGATAAGTTTAAAAATAAAAAAATCCTGGTTCTGGATAAATTAAGCTTTAAAAACCCTGAAACAGGCAAGGCGGCAAAAATATTAAAGAAACTTAAGCTGGACAAAGAAAAAGTACTCATAGTTTTTGATAGCATGGTTGCAAATGAAGTAAAATCCTTTAGAAATATAGGTAATGTTATGGTAGAAAGCTCGAAGGGTCTGAATGCTTATATTATTCTTAGGGCGGATTATATAGTTTTTACAAAAAATTCATTGGATGATTTTATTAAGAGGTTGGGCAATGGAAAATCCTAGAGATATAATACTTTCTCCTGTTGTATCGGAAAAAAGTTATGCGGCGGTTAAGAATAAAAGATATTCTTTTTTTGTTGATATCAGAGCGGAGAAAGGTGAGATAAAAAGAGCAATAGAAGAAATATTCAAGGTTAAGGTTTTAAAAATAAATACCGTAAATATTAAATCCAAACCGAAAAGGATTGGAAGATCTCTTGGTACCAGCTCCCGTAAAAAAAGAGCTGTGGTTACATTGAGTAAAAAAGATAAAATTGATTTTTTTGAATCGGTCTGATTTATTTGGAGGTTTTAAAAGTTGGCTGTTAAAAAATATAAACCCACTACTCCCGGAAGAAGGTTTGCGACTGTTTCTGATTTCTCTGGTTTAACCAAAAAAAGACCAGAAAAATCTCTTACCAGGTCTCTAAAGAGAGATGCAGGGAGAAATAATTACGGCAGAATCACAAGGAGACATAGCGGTGGGGGGCATAAAAGATTATATAGAATAATAGATTTTAAAAGATTAAAAGATAATATTCCAGCAAGAGTAGAGGCAATCGAATACGATCCCAATAGAAATGCAAGGATTGCTCTGTTGAGTTACAGGGACGGCGAAAAAAGTTATATAATCGCTCCCCTGAAATTAAAGATTGGAGACATCCTTGTATCAGGGGAAAAAGTAGATATTAAGATAGGTAATGCTATGCCTTTAAAGAGCATACCGGTAGGAACAATAATCCATAATATAGAGCTCAAGGAAGGCAAGGGGGCAGAATTGGTAAGATCGGCAGGAGGATATGCCCAGCTTCTGGCAAAAGAAGGTAAGTATGCCAATATAAAACTTCCCTCTAGCGAGGTAAGACTCGTTGGATTGAATTGCAGAGCATGTATCGGTCAGATTGGAAATACGACACATGAAATAATTCGACTTGGAAAAGCAGGAAGAAAGAGATGGCTGGGGGTAAGACCCGGGGTCCGGGGGACGGCAATGAATCCGATTGACCATCCCCATGGCGGAGGAGAAGGAAAGAATAAAAGTTCCGGAAGAAATCCGGTTACCCCATGGGGTAAGCCTACACTGGGTTATAGGACCAGAAAAAAGAATAATAGTACCGATAAGTATATTATCAGAAGAAGGAATAAGTAATTCATTAATTTTTAGATTGGGAGGACTGGAATGTCAAGGTCTTTAAAAAAGGGACCTTTTATTGAGGGAAAACTGTTAAAGAGAGTAAATGATTTGAATGAATCAGGTGAAAAGAAGATCATAAAAACCTGGTCGAGAAGTTCAACAATTTTTCCGGAGATGGTCGGTCATACTATAGCTGTACATGATGGAAGAAGACATATTCCTATTTTTATTTCGGAATCTATGGTGGGACATAAGTTAGGAGAGTTTGCCCCAACAAGGTCCATAAGACCGCATGTTTATAAAGGAAAAAGCGAAAAAGTCGCAACTGTCAAAAAACAGGAATAATATATTAGCCGGTAGTCAAGGGGGTTTAAAGTTTTGGAAGCCAGAGCTGTTGAAAAGTACATAAGAATGTCACCAAGGAAAATAAGATATATTGTTGAGATGATAAAGTCAAAATCCATAGATGATGCTATAGATATATTATCTTTTACACCCAGAGCTGCTGCGATTGTGGTAAAGAAAGCAATACAAAGTGCGGTGACCAATGCTACCGAGAACCATAAAATGAAAGAGGAAGATTTATTTATTTCCAGAATAATGGTAAATGAGGGGCCCACTTTAAAAAGGTTCAAGCCAAGAGCGAGAGGCAGGGCTACCAGAATCAGGAAAAGATCAGCACATATTTCTGTTTTTGTATCCGATGGTAAAGAGGAGGAGGCTTAAGAAATGGGCCAAAAAGTAAATCCAAATGGACTTAGAATAGGAATTAATAAAGGATGGCAATCAAGATGGTTTGCTTCGAA
This sequence comes from Candidatus Humimicrobiaceae bacterium, assembly GCA_036514895.1. Lineage (GTDB taxonomy): Bacteria > Actinomycetota > Humimicrobiia > Humimicrobiales > Humimicrobiaceae > Hydromicrobium. The sequence continues at coordinate 13,495 of DATBWH010000056.1, read as the reverse complement.
GGATTATGCCAGATTGCTTAAAGAAGATGTCATGATAAGAAATACGATCGAAGATCAGCTGGGTAATGCCGGAATTTCAAAAATCGAGATCGAAAGAACCGAAGAAGAAGTAAAAGTAGATATGTTCACTTCCAAGCCCGGAATAGTCATAGGAAGAAGAGGGGCAAATATCAATGATATCAGAGATCTGGTAGAGAAAAAAACAGGCAGTATCATACAATTGAATATTATAGAGATTAAAAAACCAGAGCTTATTGCAAAATTAGTTGCAGAAAGTATCGCCTCGCAGTTAGTCGGAAGAGTAGGTTTTAGAAAAGCTATGAAAAAATCGGTATCACTAAGCATGAAAGCGGGAGCGAAGGGTATAAAAGTACAGTGTGCAGGTAGATTGGGTGGAGCCGAGATGGCAAGGACAGAATGGTACAGAGAAGGAAGAGTCCCATTGCATACTTTAAGAGCAGATATAGATTATGGATTTTCGGAGGCGAATACGACTTTTGGTAAGATAGGAGTCAAAGTCTGGATATATATGGGAGATATCATTCCGGATAGAGAAGAGATGAAAAAAGAAAAAAAACATGGAGAAGAGAATAAGAAGGAAGAAGTAGTTTGAAGATTAGGAGATATTTATGGCAGCAATGTTGATGCCCAAACGGGTAAAATATAGAAAAGTTCAAAGAGGAAGGATGAAAGGCAAATCCAAGGGCGGCACCAAACTTTCATTTGGAGAATATGGATTACAGGCACTTGAGCCGGGGTGGCTATCCAGCAGGCAGGTTGAAGCAGCAAGAGTGGCACTTACCAGATATATAAAAAGAGGCGGAAAAGTATGGATAAATGTCTTTCCTCATAAACCGGTGACCAAGAAACCGGCTGAAACACGTATGGGTGGAGGGAAAGGCGTGCCTGAAAGTTGGGTGGTTGTCGTAAAACCAGGGAAAATATTATTCGAAATTTCAGGTGTCAGTATGGAAGTTGCAAAAGAAGCAATCAGGTTGGCTTCAAATAAGCTATCCATAAAATCGAAATTCATTTATGAAGAACTATAGATAATTTAAACGAGAAATGAAAATAAGTGAAATAAAGGAACAAAATAAAGAAGAATTAGAAACAAAGCTTTTGGATATTAAGAAAACTCTTTTTAATCTAAAGTTTCAAAAAGCTACAGGGCAATTGGATAATCCGGTGAAGATAAGGAATTTGAGGAAAGATATTGCCAGAATAAAGACTTTGATTAAAGAGAAAGAGCTTGAGGCAAAGACCGATAGCAAGGACGATAAGGTCAATAAAAAATAAATTAGGGGGCTTTTTTGGAAAGAGGAAAAGTAAAGATAAGAATAGGAACGGTAGTCAGCGATAAAATGGATAAAACGGTGGTCGTAGCCGTGGAATCTCATTACAAACACCCTTTATATAAAAAGATTTTAAAGAAAATAAAAAAATTCAAGGTACATGATCCCGAAGGTAAAGGCAAAGTTGGCGATGTAGTAAAAGTTTCCGAAACAAGACCTATCAGTAAGACTAAAAGGTGGAGACTGGTAGAAGTAATAAAGAAAGCGGAGTAAAGAAGGATTAGAAATGATTCAGAGTGGTACTAGAGTAAAAGTAGCCGATAATACCGGTGCAAGAGTTATTGGTTGTATTAGGGTCCTGGGGGGGACAAGGAAAAGGTATGCGCGGATCGGTGATATTTTCGTGGCTGCGGTAAAGGATGCAAATCCCGGAGGGGTTGTAAAAAAAAGCGATGTAGTAAAAGCAGTACTGGTGAGATCCAAAAAATCATTTAGAAGACCGGATGGTTCCTATATAAGATTCGATGACAATGCAGCGGTTATTATCGATGCTCAGAATAACCCCCGGGGGACAAGAATATTCGGACCGGTAGCAAGGGAACTAAGAGATAAAAATTTTATGAAGATAATTTCCCTTTCACCGGAGGTAATTTAATTTAATAGCGGGAGCATTTAAAAGTGTTAAAAATAAAAAAAAGCGATAAGGTCGAGATAATAAAAGGAAAAGATAGGGGCAAAACAGGAAAGGTGCTCAGAATAGAATCCGTCAAAGACAGATTATATGTCGAGGGTGTCAACATAATAGAAAAACATTTAAGAAAAAAAGACCAGAGCAAACCCGGCGGGATCATTAAAAAAGAAGGACCTATCAAAATTTCGAATGTCAGACTGGTTTGTCCCAGTTGCGGCAAACTGGCGGGAGTAGGTTTTGAAGTCAGTGATTCAGGTACAAAAATCAGGATATGTAAAAAGTGCAAACAGCAGGTTTAAAGAATGAATATTTAAGGTGATACAGTGGAACCAAGATTAAAAGAGAAATATAAAAAAGAGATTGTTTCTAAGATGCTGAAAGAACGTAAACTCGGCAACGTGATGGAAGTTCCCAGAATAAATAAGATAACTATAAATATGGGCATAGGTTCTGCAACTCAGAATATAAAAGAATTGGAATCCGCCAGCCGGGATTTAGCCGTGATAACGGGACAGAAACCAGTTATAACAAAAGCCCGAAAATCAATTGCCGGATTTAAACTGAGACAGGGGAACCCTATAGGATGCATGGTCACATTGAGGGGAAATAGGATGTATGAATTTCTCGATAGACTGCTCAGTGTGGCGATTCCCAGAATCAGGGATTTTAGAGGTCTATCAAAAAAAAGTTTTGATGGTTCGGGAAATTATACAATAGGAATAAAAGAACAATTGATTTTTCCCGAAGTTGAGTATGACAGTATTTTAAGTGTAAAGGGTATGAATATTACCATTACAACCAGTACGGAAAGTGATGATGAGGCACTATTCCTGCTGGATGAATTTGGATTTCCATTTAAAAAATAATTAGGTTTATTAAGTAAGGAGATATTGATTGGCTAAGAAAGCACTTATAGAAAAACAGCAAAAAGAACCGAAATATAAAACAAGGAAATATAACAGATGTTTTAGATGCGGCAGGCCAAGAGGTTATTTTAGAAAATTTGGATTATGCAGGATTTGTCTAAGGGAATTGGCTCATGAAGGAAAAGTTCCTGGAATGACCAAGTCCAGCTGGTAAAAGGAGGATTTATGTCAGCGGTTACAGATCCCATTTCAGATATGTTAACTAGAATAAGAAACGGTTGTATAGCCAGAATGGATAGTGTCAGCGTTCCTTATTCAAAACTTAAAACAGAAATAGCCAGAATACTGGATGAAGAAGGATATATAAAAAGTCATGAAGTCCTTAAAGAAGAAAATATTGGCGGCATAATCAAGGTTTATCTGAAATATGAAAAAGATAAAAAAAGTACCATTACCGGTCTTAAAAGGATAAGCAAACCGGGACTCAGGGTTTATGCACGAAAGGACGAAATACCCAGAATTCTTGGTGGTTTTGGAACAGTTATACTATCGACGCCAAAAGGGGTGCTCACGGGAGCAGGGGCTAAAAAAGAAAAGGTTGGCGGAGAAGTGATTTGCTCCATATGGTAGAAAGCAAGTAATCAGAAAGGTGAGTTGAAGTGTCCAGAATAGGAAAGAAACCTATTATCATACCAGTGGATGTAGAGATTAAAATAGATAAAGATAATATCAATGTAAAAGGTAAACTGGGAGAGCTTTCACAGAAGTTTGACAGCGCCGCTGTCAAATTAAGTGTGGAAGACGGCAGGTTGACCGTTTCTCCTACTTCGAGCAGTAAGGAGAACAGAGCCAAATTCGGTCTTTACAGAAGCCTTATAAATAATATGGTCATAGGTGTAAGCAGCGGTTTCAGTAAAACATTGAAAATAGTAGGAGTAGGTTACAGAGCAAGTAAGAAAGGTGATAACCTGGAAGTACTTGCAGGATACTCAAATCCCGTAGCGGTAAATATCCTGCCGGGAATGTCTTTTGAAGTTCCCGACAACACTACTATTGTAGTCAAAGGGATAAACAAGCAGATGGTAGGACAAATGGCTGCCAAAATCAGAGGCATAAGGGAACCGGAACCTTACAAAGGCAAAGGTATAAAATACGAAGAAGAAGTTATTAGAAGAAAAGTAGGTAAAACAGCTATTACCAGCGGAACCTAATTCTTACAGGAGTTTTTATGAAGAGCAAAATTGAAAAAAGAGATAAAAGTCTAAGAAGAAAGACAAGAAGCAGATCCAAGATCAAAATGAATACCAATCGCATGAGACTTGCTGTTTATCGCAGCAATAAATATATTTACGGACAGATAGTAGACGACAGTATCGGTAAAACCTTGATAAGCATATCAAGCAAGGATCTTAAGGATAAAAGTGAAAGTAAAGGAAAATTAGATATAAGTTTTAAGACCGGAGAAGCCATTGCCGGTATGGCCAAGAAGAAGAATATAAATGAAATAGTTTTTGATAGAAGTGGTTACAAATATCATGGCAGGGTAAAGGCCCTGGCTGAAGGTGCAAGAAAAGGCGGATTGAAATTTTAACCTTATTTAAGGAGGATATCTGGTGGCTGATCTTTCCAAAGATACAGAATTAGGTGAAAAAGTTATAAAAATAAATAGAGTGGCTAAAGTGGTCAAGGGTGGCAGAAGATTTAGTTTTAGCGCTCTGGTAGCGGTAGGCAATTTGAATGGAATGGTAGGAGTCGGATTTGGCAAAGCCAACGAGGTTTCTACTGCGATCCAGAAGGGTATTAATAATGCAAAGAAAAATATGTTCAGGGTACCATTAAATGATGGGACCATACCTTATCCTATCGATGGCAGATTTGGAGCCGGTCATGTCTTTATGAAACCGGCATCCCATGGTGTAGGAGTAATTGCCGGTGGGCCGGTACGAATAATAATGGAACTTGCAGGTGTAAAGAATATCCTTACCAAGTCTCTTGGAAGTGCTAATGCTTTGAATATAGTCAATGCGACCATTAAGGGTCTAAAGACGTTAAAAAGGCCGGATCAGGTTGTAAGTAAAAATAAACCAGAATCCGAAGTTAACCAGTTACAGTGATTTGGATTACGTTGAAAGGAGAAAATGGTGAAGCTTGGTGATTTAGGATCTCCTAAGTCTATAAAAAAAAGAAAAAGAGTAGGCAGAGGGAATGGTTCCGGGCACGGAACAACCAGCGGCAGGGGTACCAAAGGACAGCTTTCCCGATCAGGTGGTAAGACCAGGCTGGGTTTCGAGGGGGGACAGATGCCGCTGCAGAGGAGACTGCCGCATCTTAGAGGTTTTAAAAATACTAGGAAGAAAATAAATAATTTAGTTAACGTTGGACAGCTGGAAAAGTTTAAAGAAAACAGCGTTATCGATTATGAGTTTTTGGAAAAGAATGGCTTTATAACAAACAAGTCAAATCCTGTAAAGATACTGGGCAATGGCGAGCTTACTAAAAAATTGACCATTAAAGCTAATTATTTCAGTAAGAGTGCTGCGGCTAAAATTGAAAAAGCCGGTGGGAAAATGGAGGTAATCTAGTGTTTCGCGCCATTATTAATGCTTTCAGAATCAAAGAAATCAGAAATAGGATATTATTTACAATCGCTATTCTGGCTCTCTACAGATTCGGTGCCAATATTACGATACCAGGGGTAGACGCATCTAAAATCCTGGAACAGGTGCAGACCGGAATAATGGGCATGATGGATCTGTTTTCGGGAGGAGCACTTGAGAGATTTGCCGTATTTTCTCTTGGTATCATGCCTTATATAACCGCGACTATCGTAATACAACTTCTTCAGGTTGTGATTCCCAGATTGGATCAGCTGGCAAAGGAAGGAGAAACAGGCAGAAGAAAAATAAATCAGATAGCAAGATATATGACCGTAGGATTGGCACTCATGCAGTCAGTAGCTATGGTTTTCTTCTTTAGAGGATCCGGTGCCATAATTCAATTTGATTTTATGCATGTCTTTCTGATCATAGCTACACTTACGGCCGGGACCACTCTTATTATGTGGCTCGGGGAACTCATAAATATTCACGGGATAGGAAATGGTATTTCCCTTCTGATATTTGCCAATATAATTTCAAGAATACCCGGTCAATTATTAACTTTAATCAGACTGAGAAATTATTTCTTACTGGCTGTTTTTGTGGTCTTATTTATTGCTGTGGTCATGGCTGTCATACTTATCCAGCAGGGTGAAAGAAAGATCCCGGTCCAGTATGCAAAAAGAATCGTGGGGAGGAAAGTCTTTGGCGGACAGAGCACTTATATACCACTTAAAGTCAATCAATCCGGAGTAATGCCAATTATACTTGCAGTGTCTATAGTGCTCTTCCCTGCAACGATTGCACAATTTACAAATGTTTCGTGGATTCAGAGGATAGCCGATGCGATGAATCCAACGTTGCCCGGGGGCAGTATAAATCCGATCTATGCGATTACTTATTCTGTATTTATTATCATATTTGCTTATTTTTATACTGCTATTACATTTAATCCTCTGGATACTGCGGATAATCTGAGAAGATACGGAGGATTTATACCCGGAATGCGGCCCGGGAAAAATACAGCAGATTACCTGACCAATATTTTAAACAGGATAACACTTCCGGGAGCCATATTTTTGGCAATAATTGCACTTCTCCCGGAGATATTGATCAATTATCTGGGCATACCGTTTAATTTTGGCGGAACGTCTATACTTATAGCAGTGGGTGTTGCATTGGATACTATGCGACAACTGGAATCCCATCTGACCATGAGGGATTATGAAGGATTTTTGAAATGAGAATAGTTCTACTCGGTTCTCCCGGTGCCGGAAAGGGGACACAGGCAAAAGTAATTTCCAAAAAATTCGACATACCCCATATTTCGACAGGAGATATCTTAAGACATGAAATAAAAGGAGGATCCGAGTTAGGAAAGAAAGCAGCCGGATTTGTCGAGAGTGGGAAATTGGTCCCGGACGGAATTATAATAGAGATAATAAAGAATGAAATAAGCCGGGGTAGATCTAAGAATGGATTTTTGATGGATGGTTTCCCGAGGAATTTGGAACAGGCTGTAATGTTTTCAGATCTACTGGAACAGCTGGGGATCAGCCTCGATAATGTAATAAATATAAATGTAAGTAAAGAAGAAATCATAGACAGGCTCAGCAGGAGAAGGATATGCAGTGTTTGCAAAGGTGTGTTCAGTATCGGCGGAAAAAATAAAGAGCCTGAAAAGTGTCCAAAGTGTAATGGTGATTTGATAGAGAGAAAAGATGATAAAAAAGAGGTCATAAAACACAGGCTGGACGTATATGAATCAGAAACCAGGCCGCTTATTGATTTTTATGCTGGTAAAGGATTGCTTGTAAATATTGATGGTTCCGGTGAGGAGAAAGAGATAACCAAGAGGATCTTAGAAGTTCTATGATAATATGCAAATCAGCAGATGAAATCGGAATAATGCGCGAAGCTGGTAAAATTGTAGCTAAAGTTTTTTTGAAAATAGAGGAAATCTTAAAACCCGGAATAACTACCGATTATATAGATGGGATTGCGGAAGAGATCATAAGAAGTGAAAAGGCTGTTCCTGCCTTTAAGGGTTACAGGGGCAAACTCAGTAAAAAGCCCTTTCCGAGCAGTGTCTGTATATCGATAAATGAGGAAGTGGTCCATGGCATTCCCGGCAAAAGAGTTATAAGGGATGGAGAACTGGTCTCTATTGATGCCGGTGTGAAGATTAACGGTTTTTATGGTGATGCCGCCCGGACCTATAAAGTGGGGAACGTCAGTAAAACTGCCGAAAGGTTATGGGACGCTACCAGGGAAGCATTGGACCTGGCAATAGGAAAATGCATCTCCGGAAACAGGTTATCGGATATTTCCAATATTATTGAAAACAGAGCAGAGGTAGAAAGTTTTTCGGTAGTTAAGGATTTTGTTGGCCACGGTATAGGTAGGGAGATGCATGAAGATCCGCAGATATTGAATTATGGACCTCCCGGACAGGGCCCGGTTCTAAAAAAAGGTATGGTCCTGGCAATAGAGCCTATGTTTAATCAGGGCGGTAGTGATGTGGAAATATTGAGTGACATGTGGACCGTAGTGACCATGGATAGGAAGCTCTCCTGTCACTTTGAAGATACGGTGGCGATATGGGAAAATGGTCCTTTGATATTGACCAGAATGACTTAAGTTTTTTGAAAAAAATTTATGGACATACTGAGGGTTTTTTGATAACCTACGTATTTGCGCTATTTTTACATTGAAATATTAGCATGGGGGTTTAAAATTTCTAAAAAAGAAGAAATAATAGAAGCCGAGGGAACTATTTTAGAAGCACTTCCGAATGCTATGTTCAGAGTGGAGCTTGATAATGGCCACAGGGTACTGGCGCATATTTCAGGTAAGATGAGGATGCATTATATAAAGATTTTACCTGGCGATAAAGTCAAAGTTGAGATATCGCCTTACGATTTAAGCAGAGGAAGGATCACTTTTAGAAAAAAGTGATTTTTGATTAGAATTCAAAGGTTTCAGGTTTTATTAGATGGGAAGAAGATTATAAAAAGAAGGAATGAAAATGAAAGTCAAACCATCAGTGAAAAAAATATGTAAGAGTTGCAAAGTTATAAAAAGGGAAGGAAAAGTCATTATTATTTGTAAAAATCCCCGCCACAAACAGAGACAGGGTTAAGGAGGTTTTTAATTGGTAAGAATTTCGGGTATTGACGTACCAAATGATAAACATATCAGTATAGCTTTGACTTATATTTTTGGCATCGGCAGATCAAGAGCTGAGACGATCCTAAAAAAATTAAATATCGGTAACAGCATAAAAGCAAAAGATCTCAGTGAAGATGAAATTGTAAAAATAAGGGAATATATAGAAAATAATTTTACAATCGAGGGGGATCTTAGAAGAGAAATCAGCCAGAATATAAAAAGATTGATCGAAGTAAACTCTTATAGAGGAATCAGACATAAAAGAGGTCTGCCGGTAAGAGGTCAGAGAACACATACAAATGCCAGGACAAGAAAAGGAAAGAGAAGAAGTGTTGGCATTAAAAAAAGCCAGGCTTAAGTAAAAGTTTCAGGAGGTAAATTTGGCAAAAAAAACCAGTGGTAAAAGGAAAGTAAAAAGCAAAGAAAGAAAAAACGTACCTTACGGGATTGCTCATGTTCAATCTACCTTTAATAATACAATTGTGAATATAACCGACCTGAACGGTAACACCATTGCATGGGGCAGTGCCGGAGGACATGGTTTTAAAGGTTCCAGAAAAAGCACTCCGTTTGCTGCACAAATTACGGCAAATGCAGTGGCAAGAAGCGCCCAGGAGCATGGAGTCAGCAGAGTAGATGTAAGAGTAAAAGGTGTAGGATCCGGCAGAGAAACTGCCGTAAGATCTCTTCAGGCAGCTGGCCTGGAAATCGGAAGTATAATAGATGTAACCCCCGTGCCTCATAACGGCTGCAGACAGTCAAAGAGGAGAAGGGTATAAAAAATCATAACCAAGGAGTTGTTATAGATGTCAATGGCTAAAATATCTGCCTGCAAGCAGTGCAGAAGGGAAAAAGAAAAATTATTTTTAAAAGGACAGAGATGTTTTTCCGATAAATGTGCTGTAGAAAAAAAACCATACGTGCCGGGTCAGAAGGCTAAGAGAAGAACGATAGAAACTGAATATTATGCTCAGTTGAGAGAAAAGCAGAAAGCCAAGAGATATTACGGGGTATGGGAGCAGCAATTCAGAAATTATTATAAAAGAGCAGTAAAAAGAAGAGGGGTAACCGGAGAGATATTGCTCCAGCTTCTGGAAACGAGACTCGATAATGTTATTTATACCATGGGATTCGCTACTTCCAGAGCACAGGCAAGACAGTTTATTAGCCATGGACATATTCAGGTTAATGGTAAAAAAGTCGATAAGCCTTCATATCAGTTAAAAGAGGGATATGAAATAAGTATTGCCGAGTCCAGCAAGGAAATAACTCCCATAATGGAAGCAAAAGAAAGTGGAGGAAGCCTGACCATACCTGAATGGCTTGAAGTCGATCCGGATAAGCTGAAAGGAAAACTTGTAAGATACCCTGAACGGGATGAAATAAAAGTTCCTGTTAATGAGCAAGTAATAGTGGAGCTTTATTCTAAGTAATTTGAGTATTCGTTTGAATATTCTTTTCTTTAGGAGGTAGGTGCAAATTGCTAAAAATGCATAAACCCAATGTGAGCATTAAGCATGAAGATGATTTTTTAGGTGAATTTATTATTGAACCACTGGAAAGAGGGTTTGGGCACACTCTGGGTAATTCGATAAGAAGGGTTCTGCTTTCATCTATAGAAGGAGTGGGAATCACAAGGATCAGATTAGAAAATATTATGCATGAGTTTTCGACTCTGGACGGGATGAAAGAAGATATAATTGAATTCATTGCCAATCTTAAAGGTGTTGTTTTTAAGATGGAGAGCGATGAACCGGTACTGTTGAAACTTGAAAAGAAAGGTCCGGGGACTGTTAAGGCTTCGGATATAAAACTTTCATCTGATGTAGAGGTAATAAATCCTGACCAGTATATTTGTACCCTGACCAAAAAAGGTAAACTGGATGCAGAAATAAGACTGGAGAAAAATAAAGGTTATAAGAATGCAGAAGAAAATGCAGTGGAAGGAGAACCTCTGGGTGTAATACCTATCGATACCATATTTTCACCGGTAAGACTTGTTCAATTTAAAGTCGAAAACACAAGGGTAGGTCAGGTGACTAATTTTGATAAACTTTCCATAAGTATCAAAACCAATGGCAGCGTCAAGCCGGAAGATGCTTTGAGTCAGGCGTCTAAAATTATTAATGACTATATGGCGCTTCTAATAGATTTATCCGACAAAGAAAGTAAAGATGAACCAATTTTCGAAGAAATCGAACAGGAAGATAAAAAGCAGGTATATCCTTCAATAGAAGAACTTGAACTATCGGTAAGAGCATATAACTGTCTTAAGAGAGAGGGAATCGATTCAGTAGAAAAGCTTCTGGAATACAGCGAAGACGAGCTTCTCGATATAAGGAATTTTGGTCAGAAGTCTATTCAGGAAGTAAAAGATAAAATAAAAGAACTGGGATTATCCTTTAAGCAAAAATAAAAATTGGGGAGAAGCAGGAAATGGTAATACCTAAAAGAGGTAGAAGATTTGGCGGGAGCAGCAGCAACCAAAAAGCAATTATGAGAAATTTAACCATTTCATTATTTGAAAATGGAAAAATAAAGACTACGGTGGCAAAGGCCAAGTATTTACGAAGTTTCGTAGATAAACTAATAACCACAGCTAAAAAGGATAATCTTGCTGCCAGAAGACAATGCATTAAATTGCTTGGTAATACCAGCGCGGTGCAGAAATTATTCAATGAAATAGCTCCCGGGATGTATGAGAGATCCAGCGGATTTACAAGGATCGTCAAATACAAGAAAAGATTAGGGGATGGTGCCGAACTGGCGATAATGGAGCTGCTGGTAAAGTAAAAGCGGAATCGATGTTGTTTTGAAAATCGTAAATCATAAGTCGTAAGATGATAAATAACTACATGGCTGTTTTAGAATATGATGGGACCAATTATAGCGGATTTCAAATACAGCCAGGTGGAGTTAATACTATACAGGGAGAACTGGTACCTGTTCTTTCAAAAATCTTGAACGAGAAAATAGACATTCAATATGCCGGAAGAACTGATGCCGGGGTTCATGCAAAGTACCAGGTAATTAATTTTAAAACCAGTAAAGAACCGGATATCTATAGAATATTATGGTCCATAAATAGTTTGCTCCCTGATGATATAGTTATTAAAATAATTGAAAAAGTAAGTCCTTCTTTTGATGCCAGAAGGGATGCAGGTTTAAGAGAGTATAGCTATTTTGTGGTAAATAAAGGGTATCAAAGTGTTTTTTTGAAAAAGTACAGTATCCTTATAACCAGGAAGTTAGATATAAGGTCGATGAAAAAAGCTGCCAGAATGTTTCTGGGAGTAAAAGATTTCGCATCTTTTTGCAATGTTGAATGTCTGAGCGGATATACGGTCAGGAAAGTATACAGCTTTACGGTAGAAAAAACCAGGGATGATCTGGTGATCTTTAAAATAGCGGCGAATTCGTTCTTATATAATATGATGAGGATTATAGTTGGAACTGTGCTTGAAGTAGGAAGCGGGCAGAGAGAAATCTCAAGCATAAGCGAAGCTCTAAAAAAAAGAGATAGAAAATTTGCCGGAGAAATAGTACCGGCAAAGGGCCTTTTTCTTACGAGGGTCGAATATTAGGTAACTGGAGGAAACTATGGTAAAAGTAGGGCTCAAAACATTTAACTTAAAAAAGGAAGAAATCAAAAGAAAATGGTTTCTGGTTGATGCTAAAGATAAAAACCTGGGGCGTTTATGTACGGGAATAGCCAGGATTTTAAGAGGTAAGAATAAACCGACCTTTACGCCGCATCTGGATTGTGGTGATTTTGTCATAGTCATAAATGCAGATAAGATACAGGTTACCGGAAATAAGCTTAAAAATAAGAATTATTACAGACATTCCGGATATGTAGGGAACCTTAAAGTTACCAGTCTGGAAAAAATGATGGAGAAATCACCGGAGTTTGTTTTAAGAAATGCAGTAAAAGGAATGCTGCCCCATAACATTCTGGGTAAAAAAACACTTAAGAAATTAAAAATATATAAGGGTGAAAATAATCCGCATGCTGTGCAAAAACCTGAAAAAATTGATTTGTAAAAAGGAGAATTAATTTGGCAAACCAGGTAGTTTATAGTGCAACCGGCAAGAGAAAGCGATCCGTAGCAAAAGTAAGACTGGTGCCGGGAGAAGGAAAAATCACTGTTAATTCGAGGGATTTAAAAGAATATTTTAGAAGAGACTCTCTTATAACTATCATTATGGAACCTTTCAAGGTTACCAATACCGAGAATGCTTATGATGTTATTGCAGATTTGTCAGGAGGGGGAATATCAGGTCAGGCAGGAGCATTGCGTCATAGTATTTCGAAGGCACTGCTTGAAATCAATGAAGAATATAGGCCGTTACTTAAAAGAGAAGGTTTTCTGACCAGGGATTCAAGGATTGTAGAAAGAAAAAAATACGGTCTCAAGAAAGCCAGAAAAAGACCCCAGTTCTCCAAAAGATAATTATCTTTTCTTAATGAGTTATCCTTGCTTAAAAATATATCTGAAAAAAATTTCTTATAATAGTGAGATCATCAATACACGATGTGCCGGCCTTAGAATATCTGTGGTCGGTGTTACCAAATGTGTATTGGGAGATGTCAAAATCGCAGAGGCAATGAAAAAATCCGGCATTACCGTTTTTGGAGACAGCCGGTTGGAAAATCTCAAGAAATTAAGAAATTTTTACGGGGAAGATCAGCAGCTTTTAATGCTGAGGAGTCCCATGCCCGGTGAAGTCGAAGATTTAGTCGGGATCTGCGATATCAGCTTGAATACCCAGTTAATAACCTTGGAAATAATAGAAAAAATCTGCCGGGAGAAGAAGATAAAGCATCGAATAATAGTTATGGTGGAAACAGATGACAGAAGAGAAGGACTGCTTCCG
>DATBWH010000055.1:0-20194 GCA_036514895.1 Candidatus Humimicrobiaceae bacterium | reverse complement strand
ATATTTGCCTTATTCATTATTTCTGTTTACAGCATAAAGATCGGACTATATACTTTTATATTCTTCATACCTCTTTTGAATTCACTTACCACGATTCTGGGGATAAAAAGTATAAGGGCAATATTATTTCTGTTCTTTTCGCTTTTCCTGGGTTTTTTAGTCAATAAAGCGAAAGATATCGAAAATCGATTATATCCTAGTAAATTCGACCTGTATTACGAAAATGAGATCGGGCTGGCAGTATTTACATTTATCATAATCGTGGCGATTTCCTCCGCAATTACCATATACCGCTATTTGAATTTTGTACCTTTTCTATCAACAAAATATCATGATCTTATGGTAAATATAGAAGGTACAGGATCTACCGGTTCGATACAGTGGACCATAAAGTTTTTCTTCAACTACATAATAGGATTCGGTCTGCTGTTTATCATTTTCAATACTTTTAAGAAAACCAGAGATATTATAGAAGCGGTTATCGTAATAATTGCTTCAAATGCGGTCTTTTTTATAGTCGGATTTTATCAGTATTTCTTTAACCCCACTTTTGGTAGCTTCACTCAATGGGCTGAAGCACACCGAATCAATGCTACCTTTACTGATCCTAATTCACTTGGGAACTACCTGATATTGATGTTTCCTTTGTATATAATATTGATTATTTATTATAAAAAATGGTACCTTAAACTATTATTTACTGTTCTGCTTGTGGTTTTTCTACTCATGACTTTTTTCTCGGGTTCAAGAAACGCAATGCTGGGGATAATAGTGGCTCTGGCAGCATTTGTTATTATCGGACTGACGAGACTTGTAAAGATATTGGTTGGGAAAAGCAGGAAATCCAGAAAAATAAAATATTTTTCCATATCTCTGGCTTCGGTTATCCTGATAATTGTCGTCCTGTTTGTTTCTTTCTTTGCGGTTCTTATGGTCAGCCGTATCGAGCTAAAAGATAAATACCGGCCGCCTGAGACGGGTATTGCTTTATTCGACAGGACCGTTGACACGATTTGGATGAGTTACAATGTTTACAGACAGGCTGGTTTTATCGAAGCATTCAAATCGGTTTCATCGGAGAGACATTTCATATGGATACAGGCGGTAGATATGTTCAGAGATTATAAGATTACCGGTGTAGGGCTGGGGAGTTTTATAATCGAACTGCCTAATTATTATGAAATGAATGATTCGTCTATAAGGATAGTCGATTATACGGGAAATTATTACCTACAGGTCCTATCCGAACTCGGACTTGCGGGACTTCTGTTGATACTTCTTATTTTCTTTTTGATAATAAAAAAAGTTTTTTATTATTTTAAGAATCGAAAGATAACCGGTAAAAAAGATAAGACGGACTGGTTTTTAACCGGCTTTTTCATCTCTTTTATCTCTATGGTAATACTGCTGTTTTTAGGTCCTCATACCAATTTCAACGAGATCCAGTTTTCATTCTGGCTGATAATCGGATTGATGCTTGCATTTATCAGGATCAAAGAGTCTGAATTTCACATACCGGATCATGAAAATGCAAAGAATAATGAGAGTTTGAAGGATTATAAATATTCCCTGGATATTGTCAGACGGTTTAGACTCGACTTGAAGCAGAAAATAGGTCTTATACTAATTATCCTTATCTTTTCAGGCAGTTTTCTTATCAGTTCCATGACGGATCTGTCCATAAATATCAGGCAAAATTTAGTCGGGTGGGAAAATAACTATGGGTTTTACAAAGAAGAACCTTTTGAAGGCGCCAATATAAGATGGGCGGAAATCGATGCCAGCGAAGCAATAGAAAACCGGGGAACCAGGCTCATCATTCCGGTAAAAGATCTGGATCCTGCCGGGCATCTGCTTCCTTTATTCATAAGATTTTTTATAGATAATAAACTGGTAAAAGTGGTGAAAATCAGTGATAGTGATTGGCATGATATCGAAATAGATCTGTCCGGATACTCAAAGGAAAAACTTACCCTTACCCTGTCATGCAGCAGAAGCTGGGTCCCAAAGGAAAGGGGACTTACAAATGATACAAGAGAACTTGGTATTATGACCGGTGAGTTCGAATTTTCGGAGTAAAATGATCCAAGTATGATAAACGCGGGGTTTATATAATTTTTTTTCATTTATTAATGCTATAATAATCGCTGAATTTTAAGTGGGATAGGTATTTAAAATAATGTTTTCGGGTATCAAAACACTTTTTTCATACAGGGAACTTCTTTTTAGCCTCACAAAAAAGGAGCTTAAGGTAAAATACAGGGGTTCTGCGCTTGGTTTTTTATGGTCCCTTCTGAATCCTATACTGACCATGCTGGTTTACTCTTTTGTTTTTTCTATCGTACTGCGCGCAGGGATCCAGGAATTTGCAATTTTCCTGATCTGTGTCTTGCTTCCGTTCAATTTTTTATCGAATTCCGTCAATTACGGTACAGGCAGCATTATAGGTAACAGTAATCTGGTAAATAAAATCTATTTCCCAAGGGAAATCATCCCACTGTCCATTGTACTGGCAAATTTTTTTAATTTCCTTCTTGAGCTTGCCGCTCTGTTCATAGTGCTTGGAATTCTGCGCTACCCATTCTATATTTATCTTTATCTGCTTCCAATTGTGATCTTTATACAATTTTTTCTTGTAGTGGGAATGACCCTTCTGGTTTCGGCTCTAAATGTCTTTTTCAGGGATCTGCAGCATTTGATAACAATCATAATGATGGTATGGTTTTTTGGGACACCCGTTATATATCCCTTAAGTATGGTACCGGAAAGGTTTCAGTTTATTATGAAGATCAATCCGATGACAATATATGCTTCTTATTACCGTAATATTTTCTATTTTGTAAAATATCCTGAAGGAGCAGGTTTTCCTTCGGTCACTGAGACTTTGACTGCTCTTGGAATTACTCTTTTGATATTCTTTTTGGGTTATTTTGTTTTTAAAAGGCTTGAACCCAGATTTGCCGAGGAGATTTGACATATGAACGGTGCCGGAAAAAAACATAACGGGGAAAGAACAAGAAAATCAGGAAATGACACGGCTGTAGCCGTAGAGTCGGTAACAAAAAGATATAGAATACACCATGAAAAGATACCCAGCTTGAAACAAACGATTCTCAAGTTGAAACGTACAACTTACGAAGAATTCCTTGCTCTTGACAATGTTTCCTTTTCCATAAAACACGGTGAGACCTGCGGTTTGATTGGTCCAAACGGTTCCGGGAAAAGTACCCTGCTAAAGTTGATGGCTAAGATCATACAGCCAACTTCCGGAAAAATAATGGTAAATGGCTCTCTTTCTGCGCTCCTGGAACTTGGAGCCGGATTTCATCCCGACCTTACGGGGAGAGAGAATATATATATAAATGCGGCCATACTGGGAATGAAAAAGAAGGACGTGGATAGGAAATTAAACGATATCATCGGGTTTTCGGAACTAGAGAGATTCATAGATATGCCCGTAAAGAATTACTCTTCAGGGATGTACATGAGACTCGGCTTTTCCGTTGCCATCAATGTCAATCCCGATATACTGCTTGTGGACGAAGTCCTCGCGGTAGGAGATCAGGCATTTCAGGCAAAATGCTATAAAGTCATATATGATTTTATGAAGAGTGGTAAGACAATTATAATCGTTTCCCATGACCTGGAGACTATTTCCGATTTATGCAGCAAGGTCATATTTTTAAGAGATGGAAAAATAATAGATATGGGAAAACCTCTTGACATAGTTTCAAAATACAGGGCTTATATAGAAGAACTGGAGAAGAAAAGGATTATCGAACAGCAGAGAGCGGAAAGAAAGAAAATATTCAAGACAGTGATCGAAGGCAACAGAAAAGTTATAGACGGAGAGGAAATAAGCAGACTATCGAATTTGAGTATCGACGGGGAAACAATAAACCGGTTTGGGTCAGGAGATGCAGAAATCATAAACATCGGTCTTCTTGATAAAAGCAAAAAAGCCATAGATTACTGCAGTTATGGAGATGAGGTAAGACTTGTATATAAGGTGCTGTTTAAACAAGATGTGGAAGGCCCAATATTCGGTATTAGAATAACCGATTACAGGGGTAATATTATTTATGGCACCAATTCCAGATTGAACAGCATAAGAACCGGTGTCTTTAAAAAAGGTGATGAGGCAACAGTAACTTTTTCCTTTAAAGTGACCCTGATTGGGGGAGAATATTCCGTATCTCCGGCTGTTGGTTATAATGATAATAAGACATATTGTGACTGGATAAATAATATGTTCAGTATAAATGTCATTCACAGAAATGTAGCAGAGGGTCTGGCAGACTTGAATCCAGATATGAGTATAGAAAAGAAATAATTTACCTTTCTTTTAGAAAATGATTTTTTTATAGGGTGATTTTGTTATAAATATCCAGTGTTTTTTGTGCAGTTTCTTCCCAGCTGAATTTTTTAACCCGGATAAGTGATTTAGTACTCAGTTCTTCTTTTACCACCTCATTTTCTAGAACATGCAATAATTGATTTTCAAGTTTACTCTCATCTCCTGCGGTTACCAGTATTCCGGCATCTCCGACAACTTCCTTAAGGGATGAAGTATTAAAAGCTATAACCGGAAGGCCACAGCTCATCGCTTCAAGCGGTGGAAGACCGAAACCTTCAAAGAAGGAAGGGTAAACAAAGAGTTCGGCCTGATTATATATTTGAACGAGGTCCTGGTCAGGGATCCTGCCGGTAAATAAAATATCATCTCTGTATGGACTATTTTCCCTTTCCTGATAGGTGACTTCGCTCTTCCAGCCGGTTCTTCCGACTATTACCAGTTTATAACCGGAACCGGTTTTGCTTTGTTTTATATTATTAAATACTCTTATCAGTGCCGCAAAGTTTTTCCTGGGCTCGATGGTTCCCACGGAAAGGATATATTTTTTGTTTATTTTATATTTTTTAAGCACATCCATATTCTTTTCTTTTTCGGACAATTTCCTGAATATATTATCTGCTGCCAGATAAACAACCTCTACTTTTGCGGGGTCTATTCCAAAGAAACTCACGATATCGTTTCTGGTGCTTTCCGAATCTGCAATTATTTTCTTTGAGATATATGCATTTTTTTTGACTTCTCCGGAGTATTTTTTTATGAACCAGTCAAAGTTAAATTCGGGAAATCTGATGAAAGCCAGGTCATGGATGGTTAAAACGATGTTCCTGCTTAAAGTAGGGGGGATAAGAAAATCGGGACAGTGAATGATGTCAGCCCTAAAGCCTAAAAACTCGACAGTAGGAAACCTGAGTTTATCCCATAATTTTAGTTTTTTGGAGGTTGTCTGATAGAGATAAAGCTTAATTTTATTCTCAGGGTAATTTGATTTCAAAGCATGAATTACCGGTAAATGTTCACCGGTTGCATATCTTCCTGTAAGGGCATAGGTATTTTCTTTATCGATTTTTAAGAGATTTCTTATCAGGTTTATTATATATCTGCCTGAACCTATGTCCTGGCCATGATTCAAAACCGTGGATATATCTATACCTATTCTCATGGTATGGTGTTTCTCTTAACCAATTTTATCAATAAATTCATGAATGAATTTAGGTTCGTATTTTAATTTATTGTGTAGTAATTTTTTTAAGTTTTCGTTTTCGATTCTGATTCTGGTATTCTCCAGGTTAATCAAGTAGTTGGTATATTCCTCGTATCTTTCGTTCCCTATTAAAACAAATAATCTCTGGTATATACGGTGCAGGTTTAATACGGAATAAACAGGTTCATTTTTAACCTCATCGTAGAAGTTGAATTCTCCCCAGCAATATTTAAAAATATCGGAATCTGCAAGCAGCCTCGAGAATTGAATGTTTGGCCTGCATTTTTTTAAGTAACCCAGGCTTCCATTGAAGTCTCTTATGATATTTTGGGCCGTATTCTTTAAACTTTTATCTTTTAAATTTTGTTTTTGTATATTTAATTCTATGTCCATTATTCTTTTTAGGTTCGATTCTTCAGCGTTTTTATAAGCAGTCTTAAGAAGGTTTAATTTTTGATAATAATATTTGTACTGGAAAAAAGAAGCGTCATCCCTGAAACTATAAGCATATTTATGATGGCAAACTGCAGTCGGGCATGATTGGAACTTATAACCTAAAATATTTGCCCTGTAGCAGAAGTCTATATCCTCATAGAATAGAAAGAAAGTAGGGTCCACTCTTCCGACTATTAAATCGTCAAAAGCCTCTCTTTTAATAAAACATGAGGTAAAGGAAGCTCCAAAAATATTCTCGGGTCTGTTATATTGCTGCATATCAAGCTGTCCCTTACCCGTGTATCCGATATATAGGCTGTTGTCTATATAGGTCCCGACACTCTCGATATATTCCTGCTGGTAATAAAATTTTATTTTTGGTGCCAGCCCAATATAACTTTCGTCCAGGTTATTGATCTGGCTTACCAGCTCTTCTACTGCTTTGAAATTATAAACTACATCGAAATTCGATATCAGCACATATTTAGCCGTTATTTTTTCAAGGGCGCGATTTATTGCTTCTCCCAGGCCTAAATTTTTATCGGAGTAAATTATCTTTAAGTCTTTATATTCTTTTTTAATGGATTCAAGCGTATCATTCTGTGAATTATTATCAAAAATAGTGATCCCTATATTTTTATAGTTCTGATTTTTGATGGAATCTATACATTCTTTTATGCAGGTATAAGATGAATTGTAATTGACTATTACCACAGCTACTTCTTCATCACTTTTTATTTTATCTTTGCCTGCATAATATGCAGATTTTATGTCAATTTTTTTTATGTTAAGTAATTTCCTTATTTCTTTATCATATTCTTCAACAGATTTTTCCCATGTAAATTTTTTTGAAAATTCTTTTGCTTTATCACCGAATTCTTTTCTGATTTCCGGTTTATTTATAAGAATTTTTAATTTTTCAATAAATTCTTTATGGTCACTTACTATAAACCCGGTTTTATTATTTATTAAAACTTCGGGATGGGCCCCGATATCATAACAAACTACCGGTTTACCGAAACTCTGTGCCTCCACGACCGGAAGATCGAAGCCTTCCCAGCGGGAGCATGTTGTGTATATATCGCAGGATTTATAAATTAAAGGCATAATATCTTCAGGTGCATTTTTGATGGAGAGTATCCCCTGATTTTTTAATAATTCTTCATCATTCCTGGAGCCATATCCAACAGCCAGAAGTTTAATATGATTATTTTCCCGGTGCAGGTGATGATATATTTTTGTAAGCTCCTCAAGTCCCTTGTAAGGTTGATTGGAAAAATTCAATCTTCCCACAAATAATAGCAGGATATCTTCCGGCTCAATGCATAACTTCCTCTTGAAATCTTCTATTTCCTCTTTTGAAAAGTCAATTTTTTGATAATGATTACTGCCATTATAGATATAGGCCGCCTTTTTTCTTATATTCCCTGGCAGGCAGTTGAGAAGATATTGCGATACGGTTATTACCTTGCCGGCTTTATTGAAATATGACAGATTCTGGCTGAATTCCATATATTTGAATCGTAGTCTTCTCTTAAGGGGCAATCCGCTTAAAGATATTATTCCATGATCGACCACCAGGGTCGGTTTTTTTAATTTTGGGATCAAACTATAGAATGGGAAAGATTGTATAATAAATAGATCTATTTTTTTTAAGTTCAAGTAAGGAACGAATCTTCTGATCATTCTCTCGTAAACGACGGGGTTATCTACAGGTCTGGTGTAGGGAAATTTCTTGATTTTATAAGCTTTTCTGCTTGTAAAGGTTTCGTCGAAATAATTACAATATACCTCGCAGTTATAACCAAATTTTGCCAGGCCATCCGCAAGTCTGTCTACAACTAAATCAACTCCATGGCCCTTGATCATTCTTTCCGTTATGAAGGCAATATTTACTTGTTTCATAGTATTAAAAAATTATTGGTTCAATACATTTTACATTACTTATTGTTTAAAATAAATTGTTTGTTATAATTTATCCTAATTTAGGTCAACACTTTAATCTTATATAATTTTAGGAGTTTTATTTGAATGAAAGATATCCTTGATTATCCTCTGGTCACAATCTCAATAGCTAATTTAAATGGTAGAAGTTATCTAGGGCAGTGTCTGGATAGCATAAAAGAGATGGAATATCCCATGGACAAAATAGAGATAATAGTGGTTGATAATGGGTCCATAGATGGGTCTGTGGAGTTTATTAAAGGAAATTATCCTGACATAAAAATCATAAAAAATAGCAAGAATATGGGTTTTGCTTATGCGAATAATCAGGCTGCAAAAAATGCAGCCGGGCAGTATTTAGCCTTTTTGAATAATGATACCAGAGTGGACAGAAATTGGTTGATAGAACTTCTCAAACCTATCTATAATAACAGTACAGTAGTTGCCTCAGGTTCCAAAGTATTATCTATAGATGGGAAAACACTTGATTTCGCCGGCAGCATGATTAATTTTGAAGGTAAAGGTTTTCAAATCGATTACGGTGTTTCAACGGATAAAGATAAGCATAAAGAATACCGATACCTTCTTTTTATCAATGGCGGTGCGATGTTAATAAACAGGCAGGCTTTTTTAGACGCAGGGGGATTTGATGAAGACTTCTTTGCCTACTACGAAGATGTGGATTTAGGATGGAGATTATGGATACTGGGATATAAAGTCATCTTTTCTCCCAAATCTATTGTCTATCATCATCATCATGGTACCTCAAAAGAATTCGGTGAAGACAAACTGCGGTTTCTCAAGGAAAGAAATTCTCTTTATTCGGTCTTTAAGAATTATGATGATGAAAATTTACCGAAGGTACTTTCAGCAACCCTGGCAAATATTTTTAATAGAGTTTTTGTTGATTTGAAATTCGATTATAGAAATTATTACGATTTTAAGATCGATGGCACAAAAGAGGCAAAAGCATTATCCGAAAAATTAGATAAAGAAATAGAGAGTCTAAAGATATCCAGGGAACCCCTAAGTTCTCTTATGGCTGCGAGGGATTTTCTTGATAATCTGCCCGTTCTCCAAAAGAAGAGAGAAGAAATTCAAAAAAACAGAAAAAGAGACGATAAGGCTATTTTTACTTATTTCAATGGTCAATTTTTGGCAGTTTCTTATGATGCACAGTATCAAAAAAATCAAATAGGTTTATTGAAATCTCTGGGAATCTACAAATTATTCGAAAAAGAAATAAAAAGAAAATTACTGATAGTCTCAAGTGAAGTCGTATCAAAAGAAATGGCCGGACCGGCAATAAGAGTGTGGAATTTTGCCAGGGTTTTATCGGAATATATGGATGTCATACTGGCAATTCCAAATGAGGTGAACTTACCCGAACAAGAATTTAAAATAGTGCAATATAAGAATGACAATTCTCTTCGGGAAATTATTCAGGATGCTGATATCGTTTTAAGTGGAGGAACGACTTTCATTAAATATCCCAGTATAAAAAATTCGGATAAATTTCTGGTTATGGATATTTATGATCCTTATAATCTGGCCACACTTGCCGAATACAGGGATGAGCCTATTGATAAAAGATTAAGTGTTCATAAATTAGTATATTATAATTTAAATGAACAGCTTCATTATGGTGACTTCTTTATCTGTGCATCAGAAAGACAGAGAGATTTCTGGCTGGGGATGCTTGCAGCTTTAAACAGAGTAAACCCTTATTCTTATAACGAGGATTCTACCTTAAGAAAAATGATAGACGTGGTACCCTTTGGACTTCCCGATAGTAAACCCATACACACAAGGGAGGTTTTGAAGGGTAAGGTAGAAGGAATAAAAAAAGATGATTTCGTGATTATCTGGGGCGGGGGAATATATAACTGGTTCGATCCTCTGACACTTATAAAGGCAATGGCCGAAATCGGCAAATCAAGAGATGATGTGAAGCTGTTTTTTATGGGAGTGGAGCACCCAAATCCAGAGGTAAAGAAATTGCAGCTTGTAAGTAAGACCGTTAGCCTGGCTAAAAAGCTTGGGGTATATGACAAAAATGTTTTCTTTAACTTTGGATGGGTTGAATACGACCAAAGGCAGAACTATCTCCTGGAATCGGACGCGGGAATAATCACTCATCCCGAGCATATAGAGACAAGATTTTCTTTTAGGACCAGAATATTGGATTACCTGTGGGCGGGACTTCCTATTATTTCGACAAAGGGTGATTCTTTAAGTGATATAGTTGAAAAAGAAAACCTGGGAATCACGGTGCGGGAGAAAAATATAGGTGATCTTGTAAACGCCATATCAAAACTGGCCGATGATAAAGACTATTACAGCAAATGCGTCAGAAATATAGAAAATACTGCAAAAGAATACACCTGGGAAAAAGTATGCGAGCCACTTATTGGATTCTGCAAGGACCCGGTTATAAGCGCTTATAAGAAGAAGTTAAAAGAAAATGAGCCAACTGGTATGGAAAATGACGATTCATCGGGTAAAAATGCAGGAAGATACAGGGGGAACAGTCCGGGTTATCTTACTAAAAAATTTTTATATCATTTTTTTCGTAACGGTCCTAAAAAAGCCTTTAGATACGCATCAAATTATTTGAAAGGTAATTGAACCGGTTAAATTTTAGTGTGGAATGAAAGGAAGAAGGCTATCAATAAAGGTATTGATCCGGAAGAACAAAATAAAAAATCAGATAAAAAAGGACTAAGCAAAAAAGGGCTTATATTTAGAATCATGAATATCGTAGTCGTGGTAGGTTTCGGGGCGTTTCTTGTCTATTATCTTCTTGGCAAAATAAGCATTGGACAAATAAGGGATGCTATCGCGGGAATGAATAAGCCTTTTCTTGTACTGGGTCTCGCGGTAATGCTTGTGAGTATTTTCCTCCGGGCATACCGCAAGAAAATACTGGTGGGATCAGAAAGGATCAATATGACGGACATGTTTCTGGTTGTCCTTGTCAGGAATGCCTTTAATATGGTCCTTCCGGCGAGGACGGGCGAATTATCTTATGTATATGTACTGGAGAGGAAGTTCAAATTTCCTATTGAAGTGGGTATATCTACTTTAGCGATAGTACTGATATTCGATCTTGTAATAGTCTTTTCTCTAATCGTTATATCCATTATTGTAGTTCTTATCAATAAGTATTCCGGTTCCTATCTGGTTGTTGTTTTTATAGCCCTTGTACTGCTTGTCGTTCTTATCCTGATTTTATTGTATTTTTCAAAGGTTATCGGATTTATAATCAAGATTATTGAAAAAATCTTAAAAAGATACAGGATCGGTAAAAACAGAGCCATTCAGGTGATTTATAAAAAACTTATCGATATCAATAAAAATATCGAAATAATCCAGGAAAGAAGGATATACTGGAAGGTATCAATCTCTTCGATTGTCATAAGGATCCTAAAATTTGTTGCCTATTATATACTGATTTATGCCATATTAAGACCGGAAGGTTATACCTTCAGGGATCTTAATTTCTGGATCATTTTTCTGGCAGTAGAGGCGGCAGAAATATCCGCGGTTCTTCCGACCCACGCCCTTGCGGGTTTCGGGACCTATGAAGGAGCTTTTTTACTGATTCTTGGAATTTTTGGGTTTACGACAACTGGAATTACAATAACGGCACTTGCGTTTGGTTATCATACAATAACGCTGGCATTTATTGTGATACTGGGAATTATAGCCATGATAATATTAAGCATGCCGTTTTATAGAGTGAAAGAAAATAATACCGGACAACCTTTAAAAAATAAATTATAAGAAAGACAAAATATTTATTTTATGGCAGCAAAAACATTTTTTAATAAAATTGGTAGTCTTATTTTTACCAGGGAGATTTTTCAGGATAAGAAATCATTAAAAACTCTTTACAGGTATTTTCTTACAGGAATACTTATCAGACTTGTTTTTTTACCGTTTTTTTTCCAGAGAGATTTACTTTCGACCTATCAGCGAGCTGCAGAGACAATTTCTACCGGCAATTTAGGATATGATAACCTGCAATTTATTTCGAATATGATCCATTCCGTCTACTTATTCATTATGAGGTCCATATTTCCTGCAATAAATGAGTTGTTTTCCACACTGCTTGTAAAAGATACCTGGATATCATGGCTCAGTTTCAACAGTGCTTACAATGTGTTTACTACGCTGACTCTTTTTAAATTACTTTATCTTATTTTTGATATAGTTTGCATGTTCCTTATTCTAAGACTTTCTTTCGACAACAAACCTGAAAAAAAATTGCAGGTTTTCAAATTCTGGATATTTAACCCTATAATAATATTTGTGCTTTATATCTTTGCCAGACATGATATTATTGCGGTGTTTGTCACTCTTATCGCTCTGCTGCTGGCAAAGAAGGATAGAAAGTACTGGGCAATTATAATACTTGGCCTGGCCGTAGCCTTAAGATTTTTTCCAATATTGATTCTTCCCGTACTTGTGCTTTATCTTGTACGCAGTAAGAAAGATTATATAATACTGTCTCTGGCAGGAGTTTCCGGAATAGCGGCACTTGAAATTTTATTTCGTTTTTGTTTTGGTACAGGTGTGATATTCCCACTGCTTAATGCCCAGCATTTTGAATATTTGCTCACGCCAAGACTGGACCTTGTCGCGGGGTCTCACGGCAGTATTTTTATTTTTATAGCCGTATATATAGTCATAATCTTAAGCTTCCTGCATATAAAAAAGAAGAGTTTTGACATTCTTTTGAATTACTGTGCAATAATTTATCTGGCCTATTTAGGCATTTGTTTTTTCCATCCTCAATATATGATCTGGGTGGTTCCTTTTCTTATAATCATATTCGTTAGAAGAAAATCGCTCCTTTATTATCACTGGGTTCAATTTGCCCTGCTTATGGTTTTATTAATATACTGGGGAGATCTTGTGACCAAGTATGTTTTTGCTCCCATAGATCATAAATATTTTGTATATCTTACAGGCATTATCCCAATTATCGAAAGATTTTATGACTCAGCTGCATTTGTAAACATATTCAGGAGCATATTTACGGGCATATCGTTGTGGATGATATATTTGATTTATAAGGATACAAAAATATTACAGATGAATGAATTAGAAATAAAAGAAATTGAGAAATCATGAAAAGAATAAGTTCTGTCTTAAAAATAGTTATATTCAGTATTTTTATATTTTTAATTATACTGCCTGCGTGGGGATGCCGGGGGATTTTTTATATTCCCGGTGCCAGTTATGGTTATTATGTGTGGGAGGAAGATAGCAGAATATTTGTCGAGTGGAGCATTGACCAAAAGGAATCAAAATTTGATGGCAGTATCTCAACCGATGGAAAAATAACAGATCACGAATTAACAGGGTGGGAAGAAGAAATTGATGTAATCAAGGTAGAGGAAGATAGAATTGTTTTTTCTGCCACTCTTAATGATAATGATTACTCGGACGGATTTAATTTTGATGTCGAGGGCCATACTTATCTGGAGTTTGATTTAAAAATAAACGATGGATATGATCTTAACAGGGTAAATGTAGGTGAATTTCTGGAGAATCCCGAAAGCAATGTATTCAAAATAGAGAAGGATTACTTCAGCCAGCTTGGGATGAAACACTGGTATCAGAGACATCCATTTTCCGAATTTTTTTATAAATTGTCTTCGAATAAATACTTTACATTCTTATATCTTTTTATACTGGGAATAATAATCATAGAAATTTTAAGAGTGACTGTCCTGGCCGGAAAAAGAAGGAAAATAATCTGGCTGGCAGCTTCTTATTTGGCTCTTATCCTTATCGAGATTTGTGTTTATTTTATTTTAAGATTCTTAGTAAAGTAAAAAGTATTATCTTCAGGGGATTTAATGTTAAAAATTGCACTTATCGGAGTAAACGGTCAGCTTGGGACCGATATCAATAGTCACTTCGAAGGAAAAGGAATAAAAATTGAGGGATTGGTGGGCTTAACGGACATTAACGTAAGCGACTATAAGACGAGTGAGAGTATTATTAAGAGTATCGATCCGGATCTTGTAATAAATACAGCTGCTTTTCATGATGTGGACCTGTGTGAAGACGAGGCCCGTTCCGCTTTCGAAGTAAATGTCATAGGGGTCAGAAATCTGGCGATAATATGCAATAAGATGGATATTCCTCTAATGCATTTCAGTACCGATTATATATTTGACGGAAAAAAGAAAGAACCCTACATAGAGGATGACTGTGCCGGACCGCTAAGCCTGTACGGGATATCCAAACTGGCAGGAGAACAGATAATGCGGTACATGCTTGATAAATATTACATAATAAGACTGAGCGGACTTTACGGCCATGCGGGAAGTGTGGGTAAAGGCAACACAAATTTTGTTGAACAGATGATAAAAATGTCGGAGAAGGAAAAAGAAATAAAAGTGGTAGATGATCAGGTGCTTACTCCAACCAGTACCGTTGATGTCGCTGAAAAACTTTTTGAACTGATACAGACCGGAAAATACGGGATTTACCATATGACCAATACCGGGAGCTGCTCCTGGTATGAATTTGCCTGTGAGATATTCAGGCTCATGAAATTACCTACCAAAATATCTCCGACCAATACTGAGGAATTTGGAGCGAAAGCCAGAAGACCGAAATATTCTGTCCTTGATAATCTTAATTTAAGGAAGATCGGACTGGATGATTTGAGAAACTGGAAGGAAGCACTGCGGGATTATATAGGGAGCAGAGATCAGTAAATGTAATAAGCAAACCTTTTCATTTTATAAAATTTGTAGCGAACATATGTTCGATTTTATTATTGACATATAAACTACAGTATAATAATATGAAATCAGATATAGGTGACATCATAGTTTATGGGGTAGTAGGTTAATGGGAAACCACTTGATTGTCACTCAAGGAATGCGGGTTCGATTCCTGCCTACTCCACCCGCATTTACACCCCATAAAAAAGAGAGCAACTCAAACGAGTTGTTCTCTTATCCACTTGATTGTCACTCTGTGTTAAATTTAACAATTGTTAAATAATTTGTCAAGTTTCCTTTAATTTTAATAATAGAATCAAAGAAAGAACTTCTTGTACCACAAACTTAAATTTATGAGGGCCCATAAAATATGATTATGGTTATGCTTGAGTTCCAGGTGTTCTTTTACAAGATCGGATAGATATGAGTTATTGAAATTTTCCTTGATAATAGGTGAATTTTTAAAAAGGTCTATCATATAGTCTTTTAATTCTTCCCTCAACCAGTTTTTTACCGGTAGGCTGTAACCCTGTTTTCCTCTATATATGATACTTTCGGGCAGAAAGTTGTATTTTTTCAGGGTTTTTCTCAGGATATATTTGGTTGTCAGGTTTTTTAATTTTAAATTTGCGGGAATAGAAGCGCAAAGCTCTGCAACTTCATGATCCAGAAACGGGACCCTTACTTCCAGGGAAGTGGCCATACTCATCTTGTCGACCTTCATCAAAACACTATCAGCCATAGTAAGTTTTATATCTACGTAGATATCTTTATCTATCTGAAGATCCGAATTGCAGATCCGGGAAAAATAATATATAGGATCAAAAGGAGTAAAAGATATATTGCTCCGGGAAGATTCATTAAAAATATTTTGTTCGATTTTTGGATTTAGAAAATATTGCCAGCGCATGGCACCTGCTTCTTCGGGATAAAGAGTTCCTTCGATGAAACGTTTAAGTATATTGATGGCGCCTTTTTTTTGCGGTTGATCGGGTAATTTTAAAATAAGCGGCGCTATGACTTTTTTTCTAAAAAAGGAAGGGAAAATATTATAATAACGGTTCATTCGCGCAGCTTTAAGCCTGTCATATCCCAGGAACATTTCATCTCCGCCCTCTCCGCTTAAACACACGGTTACTTTTTCTCTGGCTTTACGGCAAATAAGATAAAAGGGAATAGTTGAGAGGTCAGTCATTGGTTCATCCAGATGGTAAAGGCTTTTTTCAATATCTTCCGGAGAGACCGGGTCTATCATCAGTACATTGTGTTCGGTACCAAAGAAATCCGAAACTATTTTGGCATAGGGAAGTTCCGAGAAAGTCTTATCTTTATAGCCGATGGAGAAAGTCCGGACCTTCCCGGGATATAATCTGGAAACAAATCCCACTACCGTACTGGAATCGAGCCCTCCGGAAAGAAAAACTCCCAATGGAACATCGCTTATCAAACGTCTTTTTACGGACGTTTCCAGAGCCTTAAAAATTCTATCCGTCGCCTCGTCTTCGTCCGTGATTTCCGGTTTGAACTTAAGGTCCCAGTATTTTGTTATCTCTAGATTACCGTTCTTGAAAATAGCGTAATGTCCCTGACGGAGTTTATAAATATTTTTAAACATAGTATCCGGGGCAGGAACAAATTCATAACCTAAATAATAATACATTGACTGGAGATTGACTTCTTTTCTGACGCAATCTGCTTCGAGAATGCTTTTTATTTCAGAGCCAAAGATCAATTTACCGTCTTTGAAGTAATAATAAAGAGGCTTGATTCCGATCCTGTCCCTGGCCAGAAAAAGTTCCTTTTTTTCTTCATCCCAGATAGCGAAAGCAAACATACCATTGAATTTTTCCAGGCATTTGGGTCCGTATTCTTCATAGCTTTTTAATACTACTTCGGTATCAGTATTGCTGTTAAACTGATAGCCTTTAGCCTGCAGTTCTTGTTTTATCTGCGGAAAACTATAAACCTCGCCATTGTAAACGATCCACTTTTTCCCATCGCTGCCGGACATAGGCTGATTGCCTCTGGCAGAAAGGTCAATTATACTTAAACGGGCATTTCCAAGAGAAAAGGTAGGGAAAGTTTTTACACCATTGGCATCCGGTCCTCTATGATGGATTTTATGGACCATCCTTTCAATAAGTTTTTCATCGTTCCAGTTAAAACCGCAAATTCCGCACATAATCTTTTCTCCCGATATTTAAGTAGTGTTTATTTATTATTCTTGAAGATATTTATTATCTTTATACCACTTTGCAGTTCTTTTCAGTCCTTCCTCGATTCCTATCCGGGGGTTATACTGTAATTCCTGTCTGGCTTTATCGATCTTAAAGGCCCGGTTTTGCCTGAACCAGTCAACCCTGCGTCTGAATAAAGGAGGAGATTTTTTTAAAGGTTTATAAATAAACTCGAATACACATGCTGCCGCATATAAAGGTAAAAAAGGCAGATGAATGAATTTTATCTTTATACCCATAGACTCACCGATTTTTTTGACAAGTTCTTTGATGGTAAAATACTCCTCGTCCGCAATAATATAAGCCCCGGCATTTGCTTTATTGCTTTCCCATGCAGCATAGAAGCCGTCACAGAGATTGTCTATATATACCGGATGGTAGAAAGCTTTTCCATTTCCAAACATATAAAATTTTCCTTTTTTAGCAAACCGAAATAGATATAAAAACCTTTCCGGATCACCCGGACCGTAGATTGCGGTTGGCCTTATGATAACGCTTTTAAGTCCTTTTCCTGCAAATTCTTTTACTACTTTCTCTCCTTCATATTTGGTAAATTGGTAATAATCGACAGGTACTATTGGGGAATCTTCTGTGCCGGGAGGATTTTCGATATTTCCGTGAATACCCTGGGTTGAGCAATAAACGAATTTTTTTAATGGTTTTTTAAGTGATTCTTCACAGAGAATTCTGGTTCCCTCTACATTTACATCCCAGTATGTTTTTTTAGAAGCATTTATCTGTCTGAAAGCTGCAGCAAGATGGAAAACGCCCTGCACATCTTCCAGAGATCTTTTTACCGTGTCACGATCCGTAACCGATCCCAGAATAATGTTTGCTCCCTTTTTTAGAAGATAATCATAAAAGAGACCTTTCTGGTTATCCAGAACCGTAACCTGGTATCCTTTGTCTATTAAATATTCCACCATACGGCTGCCTGTAAAGCCTGTTCCTCCGGTTACTAATAATCTCAATTTTCTTTCCTTTCCTTAAAAAATTTAATGACGGCTGATCGGTTCAAAATAATAAAAATTTTATAAAAATACAAGAAATCTTTCATAGAATCATTTCCGATATTTTATATCATTTGAGATTAATAGGAAAGAGAAGTGCTAATCTTCATGCCTGTTCCGGTAGAAAGAAGTTTTGATATCTCTGATATAAAAGTAGAGGGCCGGAAGTGCTGCAATAATAATTGCAATATGGCCCAAAAGACCTATGGTAAAGGCGCCTGTTTTGGATAGACCAAGTAAAGCGAAAAAGTATACCAAAAGTCCTTCGTTGACTCCTATTCCTTCGAATGAAATAGGAATTCTTGAGACAAGCTGAATCAGAGGGATTATGAGTAGAAAATATACAAATGGTACAGAAAGGTTTAATGCACGGCAGGCCAGATAATTACCGATTACCGGTATTATCTGCTCAAAGATTGATAGAATTAAAAATACAGCAAGTAAACTTTTATGATTTTTATATTCCGCATAAGATGAGTAAAGCTTTTTAAATTTGCTGAAAAAAATATTTCCGGATAACTTCTTACTTTTATCAATTTTCCTGACTATAAATTCACTAAATGAGATTACCATTAATATAATAAATAAAAACAGGAACGCTCCTGCTATCCATAAAAAGTGCCATACGTCTAATTTTAGGAAAGATATCAAAAATAATGCTGCAACAGGAGCCAGAATAGCAGAAGCTATAAATCCTAATATCCTTTCCATAATTACGGAAGACAGGACGTCGGTTCCACTCCTTTTTTCACTGCGAAGTTTTAAAACCCGAACCATATCTCCGCCAACTGTAGTCGGTAGAAAAAAACCTGCAAGTGTTCCTATATAATAAGTCTTTATGGCACTGAAGAGAGAAATATTTTTATCCTTTACTTTTAGCAGCAGGTGCCACTTATAAGCCATGAAAATCCTGTCTACGGTGATGAGAGCTAAAAGAAGAATAAAATAATAAATATTCACGCTTTTTAGAAGGGAGAACATATCCGGAATATTGATCAGACGCAGCAGCAGGATTATAAGTATGATACTTATTACTAGCTGGATAATAAGATTAAACCTGCGTCGCCTTCGTTTTATAAATTCAAGTAAGTTGCTCACGATAATATTGAATCTGCGTTTCATAAATCTAGGGAGATTAAGATCGGTATGTTTTTTCAAATAATTCCAGAGTTTGCCTGGCATTTTTGGACCAGCTAAATCTTTTTATATTGTCGAGTCCGGATACAACGAGTTTCTCTTTCAAATCCATATCATTCAAAATATCGTATACTGCCTTTGCTATTTCTTTATAATCATATGGGTTTACCAGTAATGCTGCTCTGCCGGAAACCTCAGGCGTGCATCCTGTTTTTGAACAAATAACGGGACATCCGGATGCGTGGGCTTCCAGTATTGGTATACCAAAACCTTCATATAAAGAAGGAAATAATAGACATCGAGCCGAACTGTAAAGATATGGAAGGTCATCATCAGGGACAAATCCCAGATTTATGACATCATCCTGTAACTCAAGTTTTTTTATTAACTCAAGGTCACTGGTATATTTCCATCTTTTAAATCCGGCCATGACTAATTTGACCGGGATTTTGTCCTTTATTATTTTAAAGGCTTTGATAATGTTTGAAAAATTTTTTAATGGGGTTATTCCGCCAATAAAAAATATATAATTCTCAGGAAGATTATATTTTTGCTTTATTGCGAGAAGATCTTTTTTATTTTTTATTACTTCAAATCTCTCATGATGCGATGCATATATGACTTTGATTTTATCATCGCTTACGTTAAGATATTTCTTTAAATTGGTCCTGGCTGTTTCTGTCATAACGATAATAGCATTTGCCCGTCTGCAATAGAGAGGTGACATTATACGAGAACTTAACCGGTCATACCATCTAAACACATTGGGTAAGACAAATTGTTCCAGACCGGGCAGAGTAAATATCTTTTTAGCAGGAGCAAACAATGGAATGGATAGTTTTGGATTAAAGATTATATCGATCTTCTCGGATCTCACCACTCTGGGGACACCGATTTGATCCCAGAGCAGCTTATTTTGAAAGCTTATAACTACTTCCTTGACATTCTTATATTTAGAATAAGTCCCCAATAAAGAGGGGTCGTTATATAAAAAGACATACTTATTTTTCTTATCGATCTCGAGCAGGTTTTCTATAATATTTTTCGTGTAAACTACTATTCCCCCTAATTCATTTATATGTCTTAGCATAATGCCAATTTTCATACAAATTTCCTTTTTACCC
>DATBWH010000054.1:0-5824 GCA_036514895.1 Candidatus Humimicrobiaceae bacterium | reverse complement strand
TTATTATTTCGAATTCAGGATACATTTAATTAAAATTTAAATTACCTATTTATTTTGATAAGGATAATTTCTTGAAACTGATTATAAGCGAAAAAGAGATAGCTGCAGGCAGAATTGCAAAAATACTTTCAGGCGACGGTGTGGATCAGGAAAAAGTATATGGGGTTCCCGTTCATCATTTCAAACATGGTGGTGAAGATTATAAGGTCATCGGACTCAAGGGCCACATACTCAAGGTGGATTACCCAAAAGAATATGCCAACTGGTTCAAAGTGGATCCCGTAGAGCTTATCGATGCCCCGATAGAAAAAGTTCCCATCCAGAAAAAGATAATCCAGGCGCTTGTAAAAGTCTCCGGTGAGGCGGACGAGATCATCATTGCCACTGACTATGACAGGGAAGGTGAGCTTATTGGCTATGATGCAATGCAGCTCGTCAAGGAAAAAAATGCGGTTGCTCCTACAAAAAGAGCAAAGTTTTCTGCGATCACTCCCAAAGATATAAATGAGGCGTTTTCGAAACCCGGTAAAATCGATTTAAACCTGGCTTTTGCAGGCAGAGCAAGACAGGATATCGACTTGATATGGGGAGCGACACTTACCCGTTTCCTATCCCTTGCCACCTATCAAGTAAAAGATAAATTTCTCTCCGTGGGAAGAGTGCAGACTCCGACCCTTGCGCTTATCGTGGACAGGGAACTCGAGATAAAATCTTTTGTCCCTACTCCTTACTGGGTTGTAAGCGTAAAACTGAAAACGCAGTCCAGCGAAGAATTCGAGGCAACCCACAAGACAAAAAGATTTTTAAATAAAGATGATGCGCGGGCCGCATATATCAAACTGGGTGACAGGGGAACGGTAACCGAAGTAAAGGAGAGCATCAGGGAAATAAAACCTCTCGCACCGCTTAATACCACCGCCCTTATAATGAGCGGAAGTTCGATAGGCTTTTCTGCATCAAAGACAGTAAGCATTGCCGAAAGCCTTTATATGAACGGCTATATAAGCTACCCCAGAACCGATAATACGGTTTACCCTTCTTCCATTGACCTTAAAGAAATCGTAAAAATACTGTGTACCTCTCCTGAGTATAACGAGATGGCAGGAGTGGTCCTCTCGCAGGATAAGATAGTGGCAAGCAGGGGTAATAAAAGGTCAACCGACCATCCTCCGATCTATCCCACATCGGCTGCGGGTAAAGACAACCTGAGCGGAGACGAATGGAAGCTCTATGACCTTATCGTAAGAAGATTCATTTGCACACTGCTTCCGGCAGCAAAGGTAAAAAACATAACGGCATCCATAGATGTAAACGGAGAGCCATTTATTTCCAGTGGTTCCAATACCATAGAGGCGAACTGGTTAAAGTTTTATCCATACTATAGATACAAGGATGTTTACATTCCGCATCTTGAAGAAAAACAGATGCTTACGGTTACCGGTAAAGAACTGCTGGATAAGGAAACCATGCCTCCTTCAAGATATACGCAGGGAAAATTGGTCGAAAAAATGGAGGACCTGGGTCTGGGAACGAAGGCAACACGCCATACGATCATACAAACCCTGATCCAGAGAGGTTATGTAAGTGGTAACCCGCTACAGCCTTCCGAAAAAGCCATTGCCGTGGTGAAGATGCTGAAAAAACATGCCGAAAAAATATCTTCTCCCGATATGACCTCTGAACTGGAAATGTATATGGATGGTATAGTCAATGGCGATGAGACCAAAGAAGATGTTGTGAACCGTTCCAGGAAAATGTTAAGCGAGGTCATGGCAGTTCTAAAAAATGAAAAGGAAGAAATATCTCAGGAGATAAAAAAGGGAATAAAAGAGGACCTGATAGTCGGAAAATGCCCCGCAGAAAATTGCAGCGGGGATCTGATTGTGAGAACCTCAAGAAAAACAAGGAAAAGATTTCTGGGATGTAATAAATATCCCGAATGCACGACGACATTTTCACTTCCACAGAAGGGTCTGCTGATCACGACCAAAGAGGAATGCAAACATTGTAAATACCCCATGGTGAAGATTATCACCAAAGGAAGAAGACCATGGGATCTATGTATAAATCCGGAATGTCCCGGGAAAGATGAAAAGTATAAAAATTACAACAATAACCGCGGAAGCCAGGAAGCTTCTAATTGAAGCAAGTTTTAATCTTCCCGCTGATATCATAAATGCTCTGGAGAGTGCCACAAAAAAAGAAACCGGTGCCGGAGCCAGAAAAATCCTGGAACTTATTTTGGAAAATGCAAAAATTGCCAGGGAACAAAAACTTCCACTGTGTCAGGATTGCGGCCTCGCATATATGGATCTTGATATCGGACCTGACATTTGCATCGAGGATAGCGGTAATCTGAATGCTCTGCTTAATCAGGCAGTAGCGGATGCCTATGCCGACTGTTATTTAAGAAAATCAATGGTGTCCGACCCGTTATTCGAGAGAAAAAATACATCAGACAACACTCCAGCTGTTATCAGTGCCAATTTCACCTCAACTCCCGGTCTTCACCTGAAAGTATATTTAAAGGGCGGAGGCAGTGAAAATTGTTCATATCTGTATATGCTAAATCCTTCGACCGGCGAGAGCGAGGTAATAAGTCTGGTTCTTGATCTTGTCAAAAATAATGTCACCCGATGCTGCCCTCCCGTTATTGTCGGTATAGGAATAGGAGGGTCATCTTCGGAGGTTACAAAGCTTGCACTGCTCGCCAGTTTTAGAAATCTTGGAATCGGAAATCCGGATAAAAGATATAAGAGCCTGGAGGAAAAAATACTTGATGCTGTAAATAATACGGGCATCGGTCCGCAGGGTCTGGGTGGAAGAACTACTGCTCTTGCATGCAATATAGAATATGCTCCCTGCCATATGGCATCGCTTCCGCTGGCAGTTTTTATGGGATGTCACTCCACAAGAAGAGCCGATTCGAAAATATCACTGCAGTAAATATTCTCATTCCACAAGAAGAGCGGATTCGAAAATATCACCGCCATAAATGTCATAAGCAACGAAAAGGGGCAGATCTTCTACTTCTATCTCATGGATCGCTTCGGCACCCAGGTCGGCGTAGGCAATGACCCTGATGTTTTTCACTTTTGTTGAAAGAAATGCCGAAACGCCTCCTATCGATACCAGATATAAGGATCTATATTTCTTTAGAAGTCCTTTTAATGCTTCACTTCTTTTGCCTTTACCTATCATTGCTTTAACCCCGCATTTCAACAGCGGTTCGGTTAGATCATCCATTCTGGTGCTGGTGGTGGGGCCGATGCTCCCACTCTTCTTGCCCGGAGGAGTCGGTGCCGGACCTGTATAAAATAATGTGGCGTCTTTTAAATCTATGGGAAGTTTTTTACCTTGCTCAATGGCTTCGATAATCCTTTTATGGGCAGCATCCCTTGCTCCGAATACTGTACCGCTCAAATAGATAACATCTCCTGCTTTTAATTTTTTGATTTTTTCTTCTGTGAGGGGTGTGGATAAATGTTTATTCATCTTCAGTATCAAAATACCTGTCTCTTTTGAAGTAATTATCATAGGAATAGAGAGATTTTCTGGAAGGAGGCTGTCTTTTACTTCTTCTTGAATTATAGATTATTATAACAATTATAAAGATTATAAATAAACCGATAAAACTTAAAATAATAATCAAAAAATATGTCAGCAGTTTTGTTTTATCGCCCTCTATAAATATTTTTTTCTCATCGCCATATTTTAAGTTCCATATGGCAATGTTATCGTCACCTATCAGATCGGCATTGTGTCTGATTATTTTTACCGGAAATTTTACCTGATAGGTCACATTCAAAATATTGCTGTCCTGCCTGGCAAGGTCCGCTATCTGTCTGTAGTCTGAATCCGGTTCCGAAGAAGCGAGCAGTGTCTCATCGATTTTCATATCTATATAATCCTCGAAGAAATATTCATCATGGAAGAAGTGAGTTACTTTTTCCAGTTTGGCATAGAATCTTTCGGGTGGAGTTTCGGAGAAATTATCAATGGAGATATGCTGGAGGAAGTTTATATCTTCGAAACTTATGGTGGAACTGAAATGAGTATAACCTTCTTCCTCGGAAGTCAGGTACTCTCCTTCTGGAAGACTTTCCAGTATTTTATCCGAAAGAGATTCGTTTTGACCGGAAATCGCCGCGCTGTTCTGCAAATATTCTGTTTTTACCGCTATATCGACAGTCCTGGTTCCGGAATAATCGGAATTTACCTCGGTAAAGACATCAACCAGGGTCTGGTCACAGGAAGATAGAAGCGGGGTCGCAAATAGAAGTAAAATAAAAATTATTAAAATTTTGTAGTAGCTTAATTTTGCCATGATTTCTTTGTCTTGTTCATGAACAATTCTAACATATTGAAAATTAATGTTGTAGGAAAAATTGGGTGAGGAAGATAAAGAAAGATATGGTAAATATGTAATGAAAAATCAATTATTTTAACTAATTTAATTGATAAATTTGATTGCGGATGATTTCTATACATGAATAAAATGAAACTAAAAAAGGTTCATTGACGTTTATAACTAATATGCTAGCATATAAAATCATTGGTAAAAGTTGGTTTATTTAACATAAATATTAACGATTTTAAACAGTCAGACTTCTTAAGTTATATAACACCAAAATTACTTCAGAAAGGATAAGTGGTTCGGTAGTGGGCTTATATATCGGTTATGACATTGGGTCAATCAGTGTCAACAGGGCAATCATAAATGAAAAAAAGGAAATAATAGAAATCCTTCCTTATGCAAGGCACTTCGGGGAACCGGTGCAATTGATTAAAAAAGATATAGAGTCAATATATAAAACCGGTTACAGAGATAAAATAACCGGCATTGGCATTACCGGATCCGGAGGAAAGGAGCTTGCTTCGCTCCTGGGTCTTGATTTCGTAAATGAGATAGAAGCTATAGTCAGTGCCGTACGGTTCTTGTACCCGGATGCAAAAACGGTCATAGAAATCGGCGGTCAGGATTCCAAATTCATAGATCTTACTTATGGCGATTATGCCATGAATGAGTTATGTGCGGCAGGAACAGGTTCCTTTCTTGACCAGCAGGCTTCCAGGTTTGGCCTGACAATAGAAGAATTTGTCAGCCTGGCATTAAAGTCAAAAACACCTTCGACTATTGCCGGCAGATGCAGCGTATTCGCAAAATCGGATATGATCCATCTTCAGCAGGAAGCGGCAAGCGACGAGGATATAATTCTCGGCCTGTGTTATGCAATGGCCAGAAGCTTTAAATCCGGGATTGTCAGGGGTAAAGAATTTATACCCCCCATAATTTTTTGCGGCGGGGTATCCTTTAATGAAGCCATGGTCAAGGCTTTTGAGGATGTGCTTGGAGAAAAGGTAATAATTCCGGAACACCGGGCATCCATAGGTGCCATCGGTGCCGCCTTGAGTTCTAACTCTAAGGCATCTCCGGAATGCCTGGATATTTCCGCATTGGCCGATAAGTTAGAGGACCATTTAAGAAATTTTAAGTATAAGAGTGAGACATTTTCTCCGCTGATTCTGGCTAAATCCAAATTGCCCGCAGGCAAGGCTCAAGGATACGATTTTGGCGACGGGAAAGTCGATGCCTACATAGGGATCGATGTAGGTTCCATAAGTACAAATGTAGTGGCAATAGACGGCAGAAAAAGGCTCATCGAAAAAGTTTACCTGAGAACGGCCGGAAGACCTATTGAAGCGGTGCGGAAAGGTATAGAGATCATTAACTCGAAGGTAGGGGACCGGATCAATGTCAAAGGCGTGGGAACCACCGGTTCAGGCAGATACCTCATTGGTGATTTTGTGGGTGCGGATATAG
>DATBWH010000053.1:0-6504 GCA_036514895.1 Candidatus Humimicrobiaceae bacterium | reverse complement strand
ATTCAAAAGATATTATAACATAGAGAATATCATAAGATGATTAATTTAAAACTGGCAAATATACTTACAGATATTGCGGAAGTCAATAAATCCAGAACTGATGACAGGAACATATCATTGCATCTGACAATAGCTGCAAGGACCATCAGAGATAATCCTGAACGAGTCGATAAAATCTTCGCCGAAGGAAAGCTCAAGGACCTGGTTGGCATACAGGGCTTACCTTATGACCTTATAAAGGAATATCTTGAAACAAGCAGCATCGGGCTCTATGAAGAAATAAAACAAAAATACTCCCAGGACTTGATAAGACTCATGAGAATAAGCGGTTTCGGGAAAAAGATGCTATTTAAAACCTATGATGCATTAAATATAAAAACTCTTGAAGACCTAAAGGAAAAGCTTAATGAAGGTACCGCGATTTCCAGCGTTCTTGCCGAGATTACATCAGGGAAAGATGCCGCAATCAAAACCTATGTCGAAAGACTCAAATTGTCACTGGATTATATTGAAAGCATAAAAGGTATGTCTTCTCGCTGGGAAGTCGAAAATTATCTTGAGGAAATTAAAAACAGCCTTTACAGGATAAAAAATATCGAAAAAGTCATAGTGGTCGGTTCCCTGAGGAGAAAAAAATCCGCGATAAAGGATATAGATCTGATGATTTTGCCATATTTCAACGGCCTGACATTTGATTTTGCCAAAAGCGAAAAGCTGCTGGATGAAATAAATTCGCTTGATTTTATAAAAAGACTCATAAAGAAGGACAAAAGACAGGAAAATATTAGTGCGAGATTCGAAAGCGTTTTTGGAATCGAAATAGAACTTATTATAAGCAGCCGCAAGAACTGGGCCATAGATATGCTTTATACTACCGGAAGTAAAAAACATATAGAGAAATTGGAAGCAGTGGCAAGAGGTAGGGGATTTTTCAAAGATGGGAGGATAGATACCACTGCAATCAGCAAAGACAGGCCTGAAGAGATAATAAATCGTTCCGACACTGGCAGCTTTCCGGAGACTGATGATGTCCGATATGAGGAGATTATTTACCGCAAGCTGGGTTTACAATATATTCCACCTGAGCTAAGGGAAGATCTGGGAGAAATAGAGCTGGCAGGCAACCATATACTGCCGGAGCTTTTGACCATGGAAGATATCAAAGGTGACCTGCACATCCATTCCAGGTGGAGTGATGGAATAATCAGCTTGAGCGATATGATAGAGAGGATAAAAAAGTTCCGCTACGAATATATAGCGATTTCTGACCATACGACAAGTAATTATTATGGAAGGGGACTGGATGCCGAGAGGCTCCAGAGGAAGACAAATTATATCGATAGATTGAAATCCAGATTCAAAGATTTTCGCATATTACTGGGATCGGAAATAGACATCAGGGGAGTAGACAAATTTGATTATCCTGAAGATATAATCAAAAAAATAGACATCGCAATCGGATCCATGCACTCATCTTTCCTGAATACCGGGGAAGAAAATACAGCCAGGGCAATAAGCGCAGTCAAAAATAAGTATATTGATTTTGTCGCACATCCCACAGGGGTGGTTTTTGGAAACAGAGCGCCTTATTTTATCGATATAGACGGATTGATCGAAGAAGCGGCAAGGAACAATAAAGCGCTGGAGATAAATTCATATTTTTTAAGAATGGATCTTAATGAGCAAAATGTCAGAAAGGCAGGGAAGATGGGTGTAAAATTGGTCATAAACACGGATGCCCACCGTCCCAATAATATGGATATGATAAGACTTGGGGTTGATGTTGCAAGAAGAGCAGGTCTTCAAAAAAATGATGTTCTTAATGCTCTCCCGCTTGAAGAATTGAAAGCATGGAAAAGCCAGAGAATTAAGGCATGATCCCTCACTTCTTCCTATAATATTTAAACACTTTCTTGTCTTTAAAATCAGGTATAAATAGATCTTCTCCTCTGCTAAGCGAGATATGATCCTGGGTCCAACCGGAAGTGAGGCCCTTCTTTTCTGCATATTTAATTATATCCAGATATTCTTTTGCAGTGATCGTCCTATTTAAGTCGTGATATTCGCATGCTCTATAAGCCGGATGATACTGTGCCATAATGCTTAGATAGACATCGGTAGATAATTCGTTTTTTATAAAATCCAGAGTCTTTTTTATTCCGCCAATATTTTCGGGCAAAACAAGCAGTCTTATCAGGAGTCCTTTTACCGCTACTCCTTTGGAATCAAGTTTGAGTCCACCTACCTGCCTGTACATTTCTTTTATTGACTGGCGGTTGTACCGGACATATCGCCTGACCATTGAATATTTTAAAGCCATATCACTGTCGCTGTATCTCATATCCGGCATATAAATATCGACAACCCCATCGAGCATTTTTATGATCTTAGGTTCATCGTATCCACCGGTATTGAATACCGTCGGGATCGAAAGTCCGTTATTTCTGGCAGCAAAAAGAGCCCTTAC
Source organism: Candidatus Humimicrobiaceae bacterium (assembly GCA_036514895.1). Taxonomy (GTDB): domain Bacteria; phylum Actinomycetota; class Humimicrobiia; order Humimicrobiales; family Humimicrobiaceae; genus Hydromicrobium. Next base: position 4,037 of record DATBWH010000053.1, on the reverse strand, counting down.
TATTTGCGGGATCCATATGGTAGGAGAAACAAAATTGATATTGTGGCAGCCTGCATCCTGTAACTTTATCATGATCTCCGAAAGTTCCGATATATCATACGGTCTTCCTTCGAATTCCTGACTGATCTGATAGTTCTGGCAGTATACGCATTTCATGTTGCAGTGAGAAAAAAATATGGTCCCGGAACCCCTGCTTCCCGAAATCGGAGGTTCTTCGCCATGATGGGGCATGGCCGATGATATCTCCGGTTTGCAGCCCGCACAACAGAAACCTTTCTCTCCTTGTTTCCTGTCGACTTTGCAGCGGTGGGGGCATATCACACATCTGGTTAAAATTCTGTCAAGTAATTCGGATAGTTTAAAAAGTCTCATTTTGAATAAGGATTGTTTTGACCCAAAATAATAAAATCAAGATATATTAATTTCAGTGTTTTGTGAATGGCTTCTTTTTTTCGGCAACTTTTAATTTTTCTTTGTTTGAAAGGTTATTTATGTAGTCGAATGTTTTATCAATGAGATATGGATTATCTTTAAGTTTTTTTTCAATCTTATAAATTCTGTATTCCATAAAATATTCGGGAGATATACCCAATCCATCAGATATAAGTTCTATGGTAGAGATTGGAGGATAACTGTCCCTTTTCTTGAGTTTGCTGAAATAACTGTAGTTTAGATTCGTCTTGTTGGCGAGACTCCTTAATTTTATTTTCTTTTTTTCTATTATCTCTTTTAGAGCCGTTCCGAAATTTTTATTGGAATACATCATAAATACTATTTATATCTAATATATTTATTTTTTAATGGTATCCACTTAATTCTATAATATTAGGAAAAGTTCTATAAGTTTTCCAGTAAATAATAAGTTGACAATTATATCAACATTTTAGAAGGTCAGTTAATCTATGGAAAAACCATGTTGACAGAAGAAGACAATCGGTTAATGAATTATTAAAATATTTAGTATATAATTATTAAAAAATAATAATTAAATTCTCTAAGATTCCGGTGATGGAAACCGAAAAAAGAAAATCAAAGCCAAAGCAAAAAAAGGATATGGAAAGACTCAAGGAAAATGAAAGATATTTCAGATCGCTTATTGAAAATGCTTCGGATATAATATACAGATACAAGTTGTTTCCTAAATCAGGGTACGAATACATAAGTCCTTCCGTAAAGAGAAATCTTGGCTATGAGCCCCAGCAATATTACGATAATCATAGGTTTAATTACAAAATAGTTCATCCGGACGATAGGAGCATCCTTAAGAAAATACACAGCGGTGACTTTGATTTTTCAAAACCTGTAGAGATCCGTATTATTCATAAAAATGGTACGGTTATCTGGTATGAAGAGACAATAACTCCATTTTACAATAGTGAAGGAAAGCTCATCGCGATAGAAAGCATAATGCATAATATATCCGAGAGAAAAAAGATGGAGGAGCGCCTTTCTTATATGTCTTTTCATGATAGTCTGACCGATCTTTATAACAGGGCTTATTTTGAAGAAGAATTGAAGAGACTTGATACAAAAAGGCAGCTTCCGTTGAGTATCATCGTAGGAGACATAAATGGGTTGAAACTGATAAATGACGCATTCGGACATAAGGAAGGAGATGAAATACTAAAAAGTTGTGCAAATGTTCTCAGAAGCTGCTGCAGGGCAGAGGATATAGTCGCAAGATGGGGTGGGGATGAGTTCTCTATGTTACTTCCCAATACAAGTGAAGAAGTTGCCCTGAATATCGTAAAAAGAATAAAGGAAAAGAGTGCCGGAGTAATAGGCGGTAAAATACCCTTAAGTATTTCTCTGGGTGTCGCAGCAAAGATTAAAATCCATCAGGATTTTACGAAGATGATAAAAAAAGCTGAAGACGACATGTACAGGAACAAACTAAAGGAGACAAAGAGTATCATCAGTTCGATAATATCATCACTCGAAAAAACTTTATTTGAGAAGAGCATTAAAACTGAAAGTCACACTAAGAGAATAAAGAAAATGGCTCTCCGGTTGGGTAGAGCCATAAAGTTACCTACAAGCGAAATCGATGACCTGTCTTTACTGGCGACCATTCATGATATCGGTAAAGTGGCAATTCTTGATGTCATACTGAATAAAAAGGAAAACCTGAGTAAAAAAGAATGGGAAACAATAAAAAGGCATCCGGAAATCGGTTATCGTATCGCAATTTCATCCAATCAGCTTTCAAGCATTGCTGAATATATTTTAACTGTTCACGAGTGGTGGAACGGAAATGGTTATCCCCAGGGATTAAAAGGGGAGAAAATACCTGTCCTGTCACGGATAATAGCGATAGTGGATGCCTATGAGGTTATGATAATGGGCAGGCCGTATAAAAAAGCGGTCAGCAAGAAGAAAGCAATAGCTGAGCTTGAAAAATGCAGCGGGACCCAGTTCGATCCCGATCTGGTAAAGAAATTCATAGAAATTTTAGAGCATAACAGCAGGTACTAGTCAGTAATAATTTTAGAAATCTTCCAAATTTTAAAATCAACATCAATTTCAGGGATATGAGAAGAAAAAAAATATTTATAAGCATATTAATTTTATTAGTAATAATACCCATTCTTTTTTTGGCAATATCCTGTAATAAAGAAAGCACAGACAATGCTATCGCAGATGAAGTAAATACCGCAGAAGAGGGAACAGGCACTGGAAAGGAAATTGGAGAAGTCTCCTGGAAATTGAGTACTCAGGATGAACAGTGGAAGGACATGGAAGCTTTATCTCTGCTTGAAGAAGAAAATGAGCAAAAAGCTGATGTAACAGTAGATATTACATCTCCTGGCCAGGAAATTGACGGTTTTGGCGGTGCCTTTAACGAAAAAGGCTGGGAGGCCCTTCTACTTTTAACTCCTGAGAAAAGGGACGAAGTAATAAAGGAACTATTCGACCCAGAGGAAGGTGCAAAGTTTAATATCTGCAGGGTGCCGATTGGTGCAAGTGACTATGCAATCAGCCGCTATACGTTAAACGAGACAAAAGATGATTTTGAGATGGAGAATTTTTCAATAGAAAGAGACAAGGAATATCTTATACCTTATATAGAAGCTGCCCTGGAACACAGGCCTGATTTACAGATCTGGGGTTCAGACTGGACACCTCCTACATGGATGAAAACGAGTGAGGCTTTTGATGGAGGCAATATGAAAGATGATCCCCGTATATATGAAGCATACGCACTGTATCTTGCGCGTTTTGTAGAAGAATACCGGAATGAAGGGATTGATATATTTATGGTTGCAGTGCAAAATGAACCTTTGATTGAAAGAAATTACCCCACCTGCCTGTGGACACCGGAGCAATTTTTAACTTTTATCAGGGATTATATGGGCCTTCTATTTGAAGAAAGGAACGTAGGAGCGGAAATAATGCTGGGTACATTACAGGATGGCGATTATTCAGCTTTTCCGGAAACTGTATTAGGTGATCAAGCGGCCAATAATTATGTATCTACGGTAGGTTTTCAATGGCAAGGATTAAGTTCCGTAGCGCAAACACGGAGCAATTACCCTGATAAAAAAATCATGCAGACGGAAACTGAATGCGGTAATTTTTACTGGGAGCCCGGTTATAATCCTGATTTTCCTCCGAATGACTGGGAATACGGTATACATACCTGGAATAAAATAAAGGATTATTTTGATGAGGGGGTAAACTCATATCTACTGTGGAACATGATACTGGATGAGGAAGGAAAAAGCATTGATTCCGAAAAGCCGTGGCCCCAGAACGCAGCAGTTGTAGTAGATAAGAACACAAAAGAGGTTATTTATACACCGATGTTTTATGCGTTTAAACATTTTACTTTCTTTGTGGAAAAAGGAGCAAATTATGTAACTACAAGTAGTATTAGAGCGGGTGCTGTCTCCTTTTTAAATCCGGATGGTGAGATTATTATTATCTTGCAAAATGATGGAAACAACCCCAAAGATTTAAAAATAAGTACCGGTGAGTACCAGTTTAATGTAACATTGCCTGAAATGTCCTGGAGCACTTTTGTTGTACCATCTCTT
>DATBWH010000052.1:0-6530 GCA_036514895.1 Candidatus Humimicrobiaceae bacterium | reverse complement strand
TTAACCATCTCAAGAAATTTATTGGTGATGGAATTTTTACGGTTCCGGTAGTTGCAGATATTCAATTTGATTACAATCTGGCCCTGGAATGCATTGATATAGGAGTTGACGGTATAAGGATAAATCCGGGAAATATAGGAGGGCAAAGCAGGGTCATGGAAATTATAGAAAGGGCCAAAAGAAAAAAAGTCGCGATAAGGATCGGTGTAAATTCAGGTTCCATAGATAAGAAAATACTTAAAAAAAATAATGGCAGCATAATCGACTCAATGGTTGAAAGCACGTTGGAAAATGTTAGACTTTTAGAGAAATTAAAATTTTATAATTTTAAGATATCAGCGAAGGCATCGTCGGTCATGGATACTATAAATGTATATGAAGCCATCTCGGATAAAGTCGATTACCCCCTCCATCTGGGTGTAACCGAAGCCGGGCCTCCGTTCAGGGGCAGTATAAAGTCATCGGTGGGCATAGGCATTTTATTATCCAGAGGGATAGGAGACACCATAAGAGTCTCACTTACCGGAAACTCGACAGATGAGGTAGAAGCTGCATATGTAATTCTTAACAGCCTGAACTTAAGAAAAGTCGGAGTGGATATTATTTCCTGTCCCACATGCGGAAGGACCACGGAAGGTTTTCAGCAAATTGTATATGAGATCGCAAAATTAACCGGAGGCATTAGAAAGAATCTGAAACTGGCTGTAATGGGCTGCATAGTAAACGGTCCAGGAGAAGCAAGAGAAGCTGATATAGGGATAGCTTTCGGGAAAGAAAAAGCAGCTGTCTTTTTAAAGGGCAAGGTAGTAAAAAGAGTAGATAAAAAAGTCGCGGTAGATGAGTTTAAAAAAAGCTTAAAAAGATTAATTTAAATAAATAAAAGGGAGTGTAAATTGAAATTTTCTGAATTTTTTATTCCGACCCTGAAGGAAGAACCAAGCGAAGCAGAGATATCGAGCCATGCCCTGGCGTTAAGGGCCGGACTTATAAGGAAAATTGCATCAGGTGTTTATTCTTTCTTACCTCTGGGACTAAGGGTGTTAAGAAAGATCGAAGAAATAGTCAGACAGGAAATGAATAATGCCGGAGCCATCGAACTTTTTTTACCTGTTTTGCAGCCCTCCGATTTATGGGAAAAATCGGGGAGATGGAAAGAATATGGCCCGGAGATGTTCAGGTTGAAGGACAGGAACAAAAGGGATTTCTGCCTTGGTCCGACCCACGAGGAGTTGATTACATACCTGGCATATCTGGATTTGAAATCATATAAAGATTTACCTGTCAATCTATATCAAATACAGGTCAAATTCAGAGATGAAATGAGGCCGAGATATGGACTGCTTAGAGCAAGGGAATTTATCATGAAAGATTCTTACAGCTTTTGCAGAACCGATGATGACCTGGAGGTTATTTATAAAAAGATGCATAACGCATACTGCAGGATTCTGGAGCGAATTGGTCTCCGGTACAGAGTAGTGGAAGCAGATACCGGTCTTATTGGCGGGAGCTCATCCCATGAATTTATAATACTTGCTGATAATGGTGAAGATAAACTGGTTTTTTGTCCGGGGTGTGAATATTCTGCAAATTTCGAAATGTCGGAGTCATCACCGGGGAAGAACAGCGGCAGCTGTATTAATTGCGGGGAAAAACTCAAGTCGGAGAAAGGAATAGAGATTGGACATATTTTCAAACTGGGTACCAAATACAGCGACAGCCTGGATGCAAGGTTCGTGGACGTAGACGGAAAACTAAAACCTTTGATAATGGGCTGTTACGGTATAGGGATAACCAGAATGCTGGCAGCAGCAATAGAACAACAGCATGACAGTAAAGGAATAATATGGCCAGTTTCAATAGCTCCGTTTATGGTAAATCTTATTGTTACCACCGGAAAAAATGAAGAATTCTTAAAAGCAGGAGATCTGGTATATCGGACCCTGACCAAACTGGATGTCGAAGTTCTTTATGATGATAGAGAAGTAAACGCGGGAATAAAATTCAAAGACTCCGACCTTATAGGCATACCCATAAGATTTATTCTGGGAAGAAAATTCCTGGAAAATCAACTGATCGACGTCGAATACAGAAAAGACGGCAAGAAGATGGAACTACCCCTGGATTCGATTCCAGAATTTATAAAGAAATTGAATACCGCAAATAATCTTTAATCACCTCAAAATGAATAATCAGGAAATAAAAATTGAGGGAACCTTAGAAAAAATCATATATAAAAATTCCGAGACCGGCTTTATGGTCGGAAAAGTAAGACTCAATGATGCTGATGTTGTTACCATTGTGGGAAATACCTTCGAGCTTCGCTGCGGTGAAAAGCTTGAAATAACCGGAAGATGGGTCCAAAACAAAAATTATGGACAGCAGTTTGAAATTGGGGCCGTCAAGACATCCGAACCGGCAACTGTTACCGGTATCAAGAATTATCTCGGTTCCGGTTTAATAAAAGGCATAGGACCTGTTATGGCAGAGAGAATAGTCTCTCATTTCAAGCTTGAAACTTTAAAAATTCTGGACGAGGACCCCAAAAAGTTAAATGAGATTGAAGGCATCGGCAGGAAAAGAATAAATTTGATCATAAAATCCTGGGTGATGCATAAGAACATAAGAGATGTCATGATCTTCCTGCAATCTCATGGAATAAGCAGCACTTACTCTTTAAAAATCTATAATAACTACGGAGATAATTCCATAAATATCATAAAGACAAATCCCTACAGACTTTCTGAGGATATATTTGGGATAGGTTTTAAAACTGCCGATAGAATCGCACTGATGACAGGCATTGAAAAAGATTCGGTTTTCAGGATAAAAGCAGGATTGATCTATTTATTGGGAGAGGCAGAAGATGAAGGGCATTGTTATTTGCCATACGAAGAATTTCTGGAAATAGCGGAGAGTTTCCTTGAGGTAGAGCTTGGAAAGATCAATAATGCTTTGAGCGAACTTGAAAAAGAGAAAAAGATAAATATTGTAAAAGATGACACGAGTAAAATCTACCTTTCTGGTATTTATAATGCCGAAAAATATGTAGGTGAAAAAATCCTTGCCATTCTGGAAAGCGGCCGGATAGACAGTCCAGCAGAGGGCAAAAAGAATAATATAGACCGCCTTATATACGAACTGGCTGCTGAAGAAAAAATAATACTTGATGAGATCCAGATAAAGGCTATCGAAAAAGCGGTATCAGAGAAAATGCTGATCATAACCGGAAGCCCCGGCACAGGAAAAAGTACCATACTGAATCTGATAATAAAGATTCTTGAAAAAGAAAACAAAAAAGTTCTTTTAGGTGCACCAACGGGAAGGGCTTCCAAAAGACTATGCGAGGCAACAGGGAGGGAAGCCAAGACAATACACAGGTTGTTAAATTATAATCCAAACCTGAATAAATTTTTAAAAAACAATGACAATCCTGTTGATGCAGATATGGTAATAATCGATGAAGCTTCAATGCTGGATATAATGTTGATGAAAAGTTTGCTCACAGCCATAAAACCGCGCACAGGTATTATCTTTGTCGGAGACGTGGACCAACTACCTGCGGTTGGTCCGGGAAATGTCCTGAGTGATTTAATAGGTTCGGGTGTGGTTCCGGTAATCGAACTCAAAAAAATATACAGGCAGGAGAGCGAAAGCTTAATAATATATAACGCACACAAAGTAAGGGACGGCCAGTTTCCGTATATCGGTAAACCAAAAAATAATGATTTCTTTTTTATCGAAAAAGACACACCGGAAGAAGCGGTAAGTCTTATATTGAATCTGCTAACAAAAAAAATTCCTGAAAGTTTTAATTACGATCCGCTCTGCGATGTCCAGGTTCTGGTTCCTACAAATAAAGGAATTGTAGGGGTGAATAATCTAAATTCCAGACTTCAGGATGTCTTGAATCCCACCGGTAAAAAGGTCCAGAAAGGGTCAGTGCAGTATAGATTGAATGATAAAGTAATACAGCTGAAAAATAATTATGAAAAAGATATTTATAACGGTGATATAGGATTCATAAATAGTATAGATATGGAAGCCGAGGAAATCAGTGTAAATTTTGATGGCAGGACCGTTAGATATGGTTTTTACGAACTGGATGAGATAAGCCTGTCTTATGCCATAACTATCCATAAATCTCAGGGATCCGAATTCAAGTGTGTCGTGATACCCATTTTGACTTCCCATTATATGCTGCTGCAGAGAAATTTACTTTATACGGCCATAACAAGAGCCAGAGAACTTGCAATAATAGTCGGAAGTAAAAAAGCAATAGGAATGGCAGTAAACAGGAATATAGTCGAGAAGAGATATACAGGTTTAAAGGAATTGCTAAGGACTTTTTAGCTAATTGAATTTTTTTTATTTTATGATATACTTTTAAGGAATTTTAATGTGAATAGTTATAAAAATTAGTGGGCTAGCCCCACTTTTTTTTAGTTTTAATTTTGTAATAAGTAGGTGACTTAAGTTGAATAGAAAATTAATAGAGGCATTAATAGAATTAGAAAAAGAAAAGGGCATAAAGATGGATACATTGATAGAAGCCCTTAAAATTGCCTTTGTTTCAGCCTATAAGAAAAATTATCAGGTTGAATATGAATGTCGTGTGGATATCGATGAAAAGACCGGCGAAATAAGAGTGTTTAAAATTTTGGATGAAGGCGAAAGCGCAGGTGAAGCGGCAGAAGAAGATAGTGAAAAAAATGAAATCGAGGTCACACCGGATAATTTCGGAAGAATAGCAGCGCAGACCGCCAAGCAGGTAATAAGGCAAAGGATAAAGGAAGCCGAGCGGGAGATAATGTATGACGAATTCAAAGATAGGACAGGAGATATGGTAACAGGAATTGTCCAGCAAAGCGATGCAAGATTTACCCTGGTGGATCTAGGTAAAGTAGAGGCACTACTTCCTCCGTATGAACAGGTTCCTAGAGAGAGATACAAACACGGCGAAAGGATAAAAGTATATATTTCGGACGTAAGAAAAACGACAAAAGGTCCCCAGGTGATAGTATCCAGGACACATACCGGCCTCATCAGAAAATTATTCGAATTAGAGGTACCGGAGATTTATGAGGGAATCGTGGAGATAAGGAGTATTGCACGAGAAGCAGGTTACAGAACTAAAATTGCCGTTAGTTCAAATGAGAGAAATGTAGATCCGGTAGGTGCATGTGTGGGTCCCAAAGGTTCAAGGGTCAAGATGATCGTCGATGAACTGGGAGGGGAAAAAATAGATATTGTCGAATATAGCGATGATGTTGTCACCTTTATTAAAAATGCTCTCAGTCCGGCAAAGATTTTAAAAGTGCTGACAGATGAAGAAAAAAAGTTCGCATTGGTCGTTGTAACAAATGATCAGCTCTCTCTGGCAATAGGCAGAGAAGGTCAGAACGCAAGGCTGGCTGCAAAATTAACTGGCTGGAAGATAGATATAAAGAGTGAAAAGCAATTCGAAGAAGAATTGGATGAAGCAAGAAAAGAAAGACTCAAGAGCAAAGAAGAAGATACCGAAACCGGTAAATAATCTGGATAGACAAACAGGAAACCTGAGAGTTTTTAAGGTATATCGTATATAAATAATAAATAGAGTATGATTCGAAAGATTTATGAATATAAAAAAAGAGGAAAGTAAAATTAAAAAGGAAGATAATTCCGGGTCCAAAGATTTAAACAAGGATGAGCTGGAAAAAAAGAAGAGAACCGGACCGGCAGCCGGGAAACGGGCTGAAGACAAAGGACGTGCTGTAGAAAAAAAGAAGCCGGAAGTTAAAACCGGAAGTAAGAAAAAAACGGCACAGACAGCAGAATCAGGGACAAAGAAAAAAACTGAAGTTAAAATAAAAAAAGAGACCGGGGAAAAAACAAAAACAGTTAGTAAGGATAAATCTTTGGCCAGGTCCAAAAGTAAAGTCGAGGTCAAACCTGTTCAAAAAAGCACAGTCAAAAAAACAACGAAGAAAAAAGATGATACCAAGGCCGAGGAAATATCCGTTGCCGACAGAGAAATAAAGACAACTGAGAAACCAGCGACAGATTGGGAAGAAGAGAAAAAATCAAGTATCCGCAGTGTGTTAGACAGGGAACTGGATAAGGAGGAAAAGGAAGGTAGATTCAGAACCAAAGTAATCCAGAAGAAAAAAGTTACCCAGGTAAAGAAGGCAGAAGGCGAGGGAATTTCAAAAGTCGACCAAATAAAACTGGAGAAATTAAAGAAAAAACCGGAGATAAAAAAAGTAATTGAAATTTCCGAAGGGATAACCATAAAAAAATTATCGGAAAAAATTAATGTCCCGTCGAGCAAAATAATAAAACTTTTATTTGATATGGGTGAGTCTATCAATATCAACCAGTCCCTGACAAAGGATCTTATAGAATACCTTTCTCAGGAATATAACTTTAAATATCATATCGTAGGTTTTGAAGAAAAGCTTGATGAAGTTTATAAGGATTCAGAAGAAGATCTTGTACCCAGATCCCCTATCGTTACCGTAATGGGCCATGTTGACCACGGAAAAACAACA
>DATBWH010000051.1:0-65395 GCA_036514895.1 Candidatus Humimicrobiaceae bacterium | reverse complement strand
AGGATTCGAACCATAAATAATTTATCAATTATTATATAATATAATTATCATAAAAATCTTAAGATGGTGTCCCTGGGCAGATTCGAACTGCCGACACCAGGATTAGGAATCCTGTGCTCTATCCTTCTGAGCTACAGGGACACATCATGACAGAATATGGTTGAATACAACCAGAAATACTAACAAAGCAGGTTATTTCTGTCAAAAGTCTAATCTTACAAAGACATTTTTATAATCTCGTCTACAAGTTCTTCAAAAGACAAACCCGCTGCTTCCGCTGACATTGGAAGGAGGCTGGTGTCTGTCATACCCGGAGAGGTATTCAGTTCGAGAACATAGGGAATTTCTTCCTTCCTGTCCATAATAATATCAACCCTTGAAAGTTTGGTGCATTTTAGTGCATTATGTACAGACATGGCTACTTCTTTCATTTTTTTATCAGAAGAAGCAGAGATCCTTGCCGGAACAAAATATTCCGTTTCTCCTGTCTTGGATCTTGATTCGAAGTCAAAAAATTTCTTTTTTGGTACAATCTCCACGGCAGGTAGGATTCTTGGTTCTTTTCCTATAATACTTACTGCAAGTTCCACACCATCAATGAATTTTTCCAGTATTACTTTTTTACTATAGCTTAAAGCGGAAATTATGGCTTCGGGAACACTTTCTTTATCATTTACTATCCTGATACCCAGAGCGGACCCCTGAGCGGATGGTTTTACTACCAGCGGGAGTCCTATTTTTTTTATTATGAAAGGCAGCAGTTTTGAAGAACCCAGTTCCCTGAATGAACTTGTGTTTAAAAAATAAAAAGGCGGAGTGGGTATACCGAGACTCATAAATATTTGTTTTGATATTATCTTATCAAAACTTAAGACATTAGGGTAAACACCCGGGCCCGTATAAGGAATATTAAGCACTTCCAGAATTTCCTGTATGGTACCATCCTCTCCGTCTTTCCCGTGAAGTGCAATGTAAGCAAGATCGATTTTTTCCGAATTCAAATTCTCCACTATAGATTCATCTATGTCCAGCTTTATGACATTGTGGCCCAGTTTTTTTAGAGCATTCGATACCCTCTGACCGCTTTTTATCGAGAATTCTCTTTCAAGGGATCTTCCTCCCATAAGTACGGCAATATTTTTTTTCATTTTTATCACTCTTTTATCTATTGATATTTTTTAATTTTTTTATTTAAAACTTTTATATAGTTTTATTTTCTCTTTTATTATACCTGCTAAAATCTTAATACCTTTTTCAATTCTATCTGTGTTTTCTGTGCAAAATGCTAACCTGGCCTCATTGATTCCCCTGTCGTCAGCATAAAAGGCGCTTCCCGGAACATAGGCAACATTATTTCTGACAGCATCAGCCAGAATTTCTTTGGTATTCAGATAATGAGGAAGTTTTAACCAGACGAAGAAGCCTCCTTTCGGTGTTGACCAACTGGTTCCTTCCGGAAAACTTTCTTCCAGAGTTTTGATCATAGCATCTTTTCGCTTTGCGTATATTTTTATGAATTCATCTATATTATCTCTCCATGATGGGTCCGAAAAGTACTCGTAAGCAATTCTTTGCGAAAAGGTGCTCACACATAGTATGCTGGATTGAACTCCCAGTATTATTTTTTCCAGTATGGGATGTGGAGCCACGATCCATCCTATTCTGAATCCCGGAGCAAAAAGTTTTGACAGCGTGCTTATGTAAATCACATTATGGTCATCGCCTTTACTATCAAGTTCCTTTATTGTAGGGATAGGTTTGTCTTTATATCGAAGCATTCCGTAAGGATTGTCCTCAAGAATCATAATATTGTATTTTTTGGCAAGTTCCAGAACCTTTTTTCTGCGCTGTAGACTCAAAGTCACTCCGGAAGGATTGGAAAAATTAGGTACAAGATATATGAATTTTATTCTGGCTTTTTTATCTCCCAGCTCTTTTAACTTCTTCTCCAGGATAGAGATGTCAATTCCATCTTTATCCAGGGGTATGCCGATTATTTTTGCCTCATATGACCTGAATGAGTTTAATGCTCCCGTATATGCCGGTGATTCCGTGATTATAATATCACCGGGATCGATGAAAATTTTAGCCAATAGGTCCAGTGCCTGCTGCCCACCTGTTGTGGTTATTATATCTTCTTCTACTGTATCCAGACCCTCCAGTTTCATTACTTCGATTAATTTGGTTTTAAGCGGATAATATCCTTCAGACTCGCCATATTGCAGGCTTATGTCCCCATTTGTTTTAAGGATTCTTTTGACATATCTCTCTAATCTTTGAAAGTTTAGAGCCCTTACTTCGGGAAGACCCCCCGAAAAAGAGATTATATCCGGTCTTGCCGAGAGTGAAAGCAGATCCCTTATTTCAGAGGAAAACATATATTCGGTTCTATTCGAATATAGATGTTTCCAATAATCGAATGTAATTTTTTTACTCATAACCGGTCCAGGAGGTGTCTTGATGCTCTTAATGTTTGTAAATAAGTAATATATATTAAAAACTCCAAAAGTTCAAAAGAGATTTTGAAAGTTCAAACAATTCTTCATAGTGTTATAATTATGAAAGCATAAGATTTAATGTTTTTTCTTTTTTAAACATGGATTTGAATTTGACAATCAAAGATCTATCTCCTAAAAAACGGGAGAAAATAGATTTAAAATGCCTGGATTGCAGTTATTGGTTTGATCGTGGCAGGATAATTTTTTTTAAGGATTTATTTGCAGTGAGAAGCATTAGTGAACTGACAGGATTTCTTAAAGGTAAGTTATTTGAGAAAAGCGTCAGGAAAAATAATAGAAAAAAAATCGCTGCTTTTAATGAATATGGAGGAAAAATCAAAGCTGCTTTTATCGGAGGGCAGTGTATAGGGATTATAATGGCTGGAAATTATTATCTCTTTCCAAGACTACGGAGTTTTAATGTATATCCGCCCGATCCCGACAGTACTTTTTTAGGCTGCATCCATGTCATTTCCCGGTACAGAGGTATGGGGATAGGTAAAAGACTGCTCATCGAGATAGAAAAAGAATTGATAAAAGAAAAAGCAAAATCCATAGAATCAATAGGCAAAAGACTAAATGATGATATAGATGAAGATATGTACTGGGATAGCCCGCTGATTCCGTTTAAATTTCTTATAAATAACGGGTTTTATTTAAAAAAGAACGATCCTCTTTTTCCCCTTTTAAGGCTGGACTTAAAAAGCCTTGTTATCGATTTTGCTGAAAGCCAGGCCGGACTTGATGAAATGGCTCTAAAAAGAGAAGTAAGAAGTCCAATAATCATAAAGAATAAATAGGTCCTGAGAATTAGACAAAGTTATAGAATTATGCTAGTATTCATAACCTGATATTAAATAGCTTATTTGAAAATTAAATATTTCCAACAAAACCTGTGACCAGAGATAGTAAGCACTGAATGCAGCATACAGAGAGCCGCTGAAGCTGAGAATGCGGTTGCTAAGCTGGTGTCTGAATGGGTCTGTGAGGTGTCTGGCTCAAATCTTTTATTAGAGAGTAAGTCAGGCCGGCTTCCTCCGTTACCAGAGGATAGGGTATTTAAAGTATCTGAAATATTTTAAGTGTGTTCCGGAATCAATAATTATATTGATTTTAGGGCAAAGTAGGGTGGCACCGCGGGAATTAAACCTCTCGTCTCTACAATATTATGTAGTGATGGAGAGGTTTTTTGTTTATGGAAAGGAAAGGTGATGAAAATAAAAATTTTATTATGGCGAAGTTAAGAAAAATACCAATAAAGAAATTTTGAAATTGTTGTCAGGAAATTATAAAAATAAAGAGAGGAGAACATAAATGGATCAAAATGAAAAAGATAAAAAAACATTACTCACAGAAAAGGAAATGCCGAGACAATGGTACAATATAAATCCTGATCTGCCAAAACCTCTGGACCCGCCTTTGCATCCGCAGACCTGTAAACCTCTGACACCGGATGATCTTTCGATCTTGTTTCCAATGTCACTTATCATGCAGGAAGTAAGCATGGATCGATTTATCGATATTCCTGAAGAGCTTGTAAATATTTATAGAATGTGGAGGCCGACGCCTCTTGTAAGAGCTGAAAGATTAGAAAAATATCTTGATACACCGGCCAGAATATATTTTAAAAATGAGAGCGTCAGCCCTGCAGGGAGCCATAAACCTAATACCGCCTTGGCTCAGGCCTATTATAATAAAAAAGAAGGAGTAAAAAGACTTGCTACCGAAACTGGTGCGGGACAATGGGGAAGCGCACTTGCATTCGCATGCAATCTTTTTGGATTAGGTTGTACGGTTTATATGGTCAGGGTAAGCTATGATCAAAAACCATACAGGAAAAGCATGATGAATCTGTGGGGCGCAACTGTTCATCCTTCTCCTTCAAATTTGACGGATGCCGGTAAGAATATACTGGCTCAGGATCCCAATTCTCCCGGAAGTCTGGGTATAGCTATAAGCGAAGCTGTAGAAGATGCGGTTAAAAGCGGCGGAGATGCAAAATATTCACTCGGCAGTGTGCTGAATCATGTAATCCTTCATCAATCGATTGTAGGACTTGAAACTAAAAAGCAGTTTGAAAAACTGGGCGAATATCCCGATATATTAATCGGTTGTGTTGGCGGCGGCAGTAACTTCGGCGGATTTGCTTTTCCATTTATACCCGATAAATTGAGCGGCAAAAAAATCAGGATCATAGCCGTTGAGCCCATTGCCTGCCCATCATTGACCAAGGGTCCATTTGCTTATGATTATGGTGATACTGCAAAAACAGGTCCTATAGCAAAAATGTATACTCTGGGTCATGATTTTATTCCCGCCGGAATACATGCGGGAGGACTTAGATACCACGGCATGGCACCCCAGGTAAGTTTGCTTTACCACGAGAAGGTCATTGAGGCAATTGCACTTCACCAGAATCCTGTGTTTGAAGCAGCTGTTACCTTTGCCAGGACAGAAGGAATCATCCCGGCTCCTGAAACAGCACATGCAATAAAGGCAGCTATAGATGAAGCCATGAAATGCAAGGAAACCGGAGAAGAGAAAGTCATAGCCTTTAATTTCAGCGGGCACGGGCATTTCGATCTTGGAGCATATGATAGTTATCTGGATGGGAATCTTGAAGATTACGAATATCCTACAGAAAAGATAAAAGAATCCCTGGAAAAACTTCCAAAAGTATAGGGAGTAACTAATTTAATGGTGGAAGGCTAAAATATTTTAGTCCTTCCACCATTATAAAAGAATGTAAGTTTAACCTTTTAATCTGCCAGGAGACAAAGAGTATTTCTACATACTAAAAATTTCTACTTGATTTTTTCCTATTTAGTCTATATATTATAAAGGAAAATTTCATTTGTATTAATAACGACATTGGTATAGGGGTTTCTCCAAAATAATCATGTCTCAAATTTCAAAAGATATTAGTTTATAAGCATATATTTATAAAAGCAGTCTATTGTCCTAACGTAAATCAAAAATCCTTTTTAAAATATATTTGAAAGTTTGAAGATATCATTAATAAATTTCAGGACCTTAAAATAACGGTTCAGGAATAATCTATTATGATACTAAATCATCAAAATCTTTTGAATGATAAAAATAAACAATTAAGAGGAGTTACAAATATTTGAATAAAGAAGAGGCCCTAAGCATGAAAGGAGCATTTA
Organism: Candidatus Humimicrobiaceae bacterium; assembly: GCA_036514895.1. GTDB lineage: Bacteria > Actinomycetota > Humimicrobiia > Humimicrobiales > Humimicrobiaceae > Hydromicrobium. Next base: position 59,730 of record DATBWH010000051.1, on the reverse strand, counting down.
TTAATGGCTGAATTAGAAGAATTAAACAGGGAATTTCTTGATAAGAAGGTTTTATCTGACTTAAGAGTCATAGCCAGGCAATTAAATATTCAGGGAATTTCTAAATTAAAGAGAGACGAACTTGTGGATAAAATACTGGAGGAAATACCCAATAATGGTATGGAACCTTCGTTTAAGAATGAACCCATGACAGGGGAAGAGGTTGCGGTTTTGGAAGAGAAAAAGGAAGAACCCGTCGAAGAAGAAATAATAGAAGAAGAGATGATTGAAGAAGAGAAGGGTGAAAAAAGAAAGAGAGACATCGAGAAAAAACCGGAATTTGACTTATATAAGGAAAGAATGAAAGGTATACTCGATATACTGGCGGATGGTTATGGTTTCCTGAGGACGACCGGATATCTTGCCGGATCGCATGATATATATGTTTCCCAGTCTCAGATTAGAAGATTCCGTTTGAGACAGGGAGATGAAGTATATGGTCAGGTCCGGCCGCCAAAAGAAAGTGAAAAATACAATGCATTACTCAGAATAGAAAAAGTAAACGGAGAAGATCCGGAATTCATAAGAAGCAGAATACCATTTGAAAAGTTGACTCCAATATATCCCATGGACAGATTAAGGATGGAGACCAGTGAATCGGATAACATAACTCCGAGAATAATAGATTTGATTGCACCTATAGGGAAAGGCCAGAGGGGTCTTATCGTGTCTCCTCCCAAGGCGGGTAAGACAACCATACTAAAGGATCTTGCCAACAGCATTTCTACCAATAATCCCGAAGTAAATATTATAGTCCTGCTGATCGATGAGAGGCCTGAAGAAGTAACCGATATGGAAAGATCGGTAAAAGGAGAAGTAATTAGTTCAACATTCGATCAACCGTCAGACAACCATATTCAGGTTGCCGAACTTGTTCTTCAGCGGGCAAAGAGGTTGGTCGAACATGGCAAAGATGTATTGATACTCCTTGACAGTATAACCCGGCTCGCAAGGGCATATAATTTGTCGATCCCGGCAAGCGGCAGGGTTCTGTCCGGCGGAGTGGATTCCTCTGCATTGTTCCCGCCAAAAAGGTTCTTCGGAGCAGCCAGAAATATCGAAAACGGAGGAAGCCTCACCATACTTGCGACTGCATTGATCGAAACAGGAAGCAGAATGGACGATGTTATATTCGAGGAATTCAAAGGTACCGGTAATATGGAAATCAATCTGGACCGGAAACTGGCCGATAAAAGAATTTTTCCTGCAATCGATATAACCAGGTCAGGAACCAGAAAAGAAGAATTATTAATGGATAAAGAAGAAGCCAGGACGGTCTGGAAACTTCGAAGATTGATATATGAAAAAGAACCCGAAGTGGCACTCGAGCAGTTGATAGACTATATAAAAAATACGAAATCAAATAATGATTTTCTTAAGGCTATAAACGCCAGTTTCGATAAGGAAAAAAAATTATAGCCCATGACATGCCTGACCAATAGAAATTCCGCCACTACATCTTTGTATGGATTTTTAAGAGTTTTAGCATCATAATCTTAAGAAACTGTGTTTACGGGTTGTGATATTTATGTTAGTATTTAGGATTTGAAATAATTAAGATAAAGGATATCAAACAATAATAGTAAGGATTTGACTAAATATGAAAAAAGGTATACATCCGGAATATTTTGATTGTACGGTTACCTGTTCCTGTGGGAACACCTTTAAAACCAGGTCAACAAAAAAAGAGATAAGAGTTGAAATATGCTCTAATTGCCACCCCTTTTATACCGGAAAGCAAAAGCTGGTTGATTCCGGCGGAAGAGTTGAGAGATTCAAGAAGAGACTCGTAAAATCCAAAAAATAAAGAAGGGTGCTGCTATGAAGGTGAATTTAATCAAATACACCCAGGAGCCCGAAAAAACGGTAGCGGTTGCTGCCAGATTGTGTTATTCACCTGTTGGTGTCGATGATCTCATGAATGAACTTAGCGACGAAAGCGTCGAGAAATTAGTAAAATTCGTAATAAAAAGTGGTCATCTCAGTACGACAGAACATATAAATTTTACTTTTGCCATTGAAGGTGTCTCAAGAGCTTTGACTCACCAGCTTGTCAGACATAGGATCGCTTCATATAATCAGCAATCTCAGAGATATGTAAAATTTAAGGACAACTTTGAATATATTCTCCCGCCTTCCATAGAAAAGGATAAAGATTCCAGAAAGAAGTTCGAAGACTTGATTTCAGATATACACAGCCTCTATAAAGAGTTACTGGCCAGCGGGATAGAAGCCGAAGATGCAAGGTATATACTACCCAATGCATCGGAGACAAAAATAATCGTGACAATGGATGGCAGGGAACTTCTGCACCTCTTTACTGTTAGATGCTGTAACAGGGCACAATGGGAGATCAGGGAACTGGCAACGAAAATGCTGAAGCTGGTTAAGAAAGTTGCTCCATTGGTTTTTGAAAAAGCCGGTCCGAATTGTCTGAGAGGATCCTGCCAGGAAGGCAAGTTCAAGTGTGAGGATCCTCCCAAAGCGAGTGATTTTGATGCCTGAGACCAATGAGAAGTATCAGGTAGGCGGACAGGCAGTATTCGAAGGTGTCATGATGCGCAGCCGACACTTCTGGGCTGTTGCAGTAAGAAGACCTGATAAGACCATATCAACGATGCTTTTTAAAGATAATTCCCTGACCCGTAAACATAAAGTATTCGGATTTGTTTTTATTCGGGGAATAATGGTCCTTATTGAAAGTATGGCCCTGGGTTTCAAAGCTATAAGTTATTCGGTTAATGAAGCCACGGGGTCAGAGATAAAGTTCTCCAGAAAAGAAATGACCATATCAATAATAATTGCAGTGGTATTTTCAGTAGGTGTTTTTTTTGTGCTTCCGACGATAATAGGCAGAACATTTTCCGGGTTTTTTTCAAATATAATAGCCTATAATGTTATAGAAGGCCTCATCAGGATTGGAATTTTTTTGATATATATCCTTGCAGTATCACAGCTAAGGGACATAAAAAGGATCTTCCAATATCATGGTGCGGAACATAAGACCATCCAGGCTTATGAAAATAATGAAGAATTGAAACCTGAAAAAGTCAAAAAGTACAGCACAATACATATAAGATGCGGAACGAGCTTTTTATTTATTGTTATGATAGTAGCCATAATTGTATTTGCTTTTTTGGGTAAACAACCAATAATATGGCGGATAATTTCAAGGATACTTTTAATACCGGCAATCGCAGGTATTTCATATGAACTTATAAAGCTTGCTGGTAAATTCAGCAAGAATAGAATAATCAATATACTTTTTTATCCCGGACTCTTACTCCAAAAAATCACTACAAGAGAACCTGATATCGCTCAAATAGAAGTGGCAATAAGCTCATTTAAAAAAGTCATGGAAGCCGAAAAAGCATTAGAAAAAGGTTAAACATGTCAACAATACTGGATAAATTAAAATTATACGAGGACAACTATAAAAAACTTACCGAAAAGCTTTCAAATCCCGAAATCTCCAATAATCCTGAAAAACTGAGAGAATATGGAAAGAAGATATCAGAAATTGAAGAACTCGTAAATATTGCAGGTAAATACAGGGAAGTCCTTTCTTCTATCAAAGAGGCAGAAGAAATGTTTGAGGCAGAGAAAGAAGAGGAGATGAAGAGTTTTCTTCGGGATGAACTTAAGGAAAACAGTGATAAAAAGCAAAAACTTGAGAAAAAAATCAAATCGCTTCTGACCCCTAAAGATCCCAATGATAAAAAAAATGTCATAGTCGAAATAAGAGCAGGTGCGGGAGGAGATGAAGCAGCGTTATTTGCGGAAGTCCTCTATAGGTTATATACGAGATATGCAGAGAGTCGAAAATGGAAGTATTCTGTCCTGAGTTCCAGTGGGCTTGGTATCGGAGGTTTTAAAGAAATCATATTCGAGATAGAGGGAGAAGGAGCTTACGGGACCATGAAGTATGAATCCGGAGTTCACAGGGTCCAGAGGGTTCCGGCTACCGAATCCCAGGGAAGAATACACACATCAACGGCTACCGTGGCCGTGCTCCCGCAGGCCGAGGAAGTGGATATTAAAATAGAGTCATCTGACTTAAGAATAGATGTATTTCGTTCAAGCGGCCCCGGAGGACAATCGGTAAACACTACGGACTCGGCGGTAAGGATTACTCACATTTCTACCGGTATGGTAGTGACTTGTCAGGATGAAAAATCGCAGCTGCAAAACAAAGAAAAAGCTCTAAAGATCCTGAGGGCAAGACTTAAAGAAGCCGAAGAAGAAAAGCAGATGAGCGAGCAAACGGAAAAAAGAAGGCTTCAGATAGGGACCGGGGATAGAAGCGAGAGGATAAGAACATATAATTATCCTCAGGGCAGAGTAACAGACCACCGGATAAATCTTACGCTGTATAAGCTTGATGAAATACTGGAAGGCGATCTGGATCAACTAACAGATCCTTTAAAAAGTACCGATAACGAAAAGAAAATGGAAAAGATAGGGGCCTAGGTTCTTGCAAATATGGAATGTAAAAAGTATTTTAGACTGGGCTATAAATTATTTCAAAAGCAAAGAAATTCCTCACCCAAGGTTATCTGCAGAACTGCTTCTCAGTTCAGTTCTTAAACTTAGCAGAATAAACTTATATTTAAATTACAGCCGTGTTCTCAATAAACAGGAACTTGCCTTATACAAAAAATATATTCTTAAGAGACTGCAGCATGTTCCTATTCAATACATCTTAAAAGAAGCATATTTCAGGAAAATAAGATTGTATGTGGATTCAAGAGTGTTGATACCCAGACCAGAAACAGAACTTATCGTAGAGAAAGCATTTCAGCTTTTAAAAAATAATCCACTTATGGAAAAAATCAATATTTTAGAGATAGGAACAGGAAGCGGTGCCATTTCCATAAGCATTGCTTATGAAATTTCTGCTGAACTGAATATACCGGATACATCATGGCAGGTTATGGCGACCGATAACAGTCCTGAGATACTGGAGATAGCAGGAGAAAATGCAAAAAATATTCTTGATAGCTCCAAATTCAAAAATATGGAATTTTTAGAATGCGACCTTGTGCCGGGGGCAGATACTGATTTTTTTAAACGATATGAAAAAAAAATAAATCTTGTACTTTCCAACCCTCCCTATATTTCCGAAGAGGATTATAAAAACCTTCCACGGGAAATAAAAGAATATGAACCAAAATCCGCTCTCCTGGCAGGGGAGACCGGTCTCGAGGTATATGAAAAGATCCTTTCCGAAATAAAGCCCTACTTGTCTCCTGAAGGTTGTTTTATTTTATTTGAAACCGATCCGGAAAAAAGTGTCTCACTGAAAAAAATGTCAGAAGATATCGTAGATCCAAAGACAATTGTGATAGACAAGGATCATAACCAAAAGGACCGTATTCTAATAATAGAGATATAGATATAAAAACGATAAAAATCCCTCCACTTTAATGGCATGCTTTATCAAAGAACCTATAGTCTTAAATACTTTTTAACGGAGTTTGTTTTTTTAAAATTAAGGTGGTAGGATTTTACTGATTTTTAGTTAATTAAAAATGGTAATGTAAGGGAAAAGAATGAACCCGACTATTGTTTCCGTGATAATTTTTATACTGACTTATGTAGTTATTGCGACAGAAAAAGTAAATAGAACCGTAGTCGCATTTGTAGGGGCTTTACTTTTAATTGTATTTGGTGTTTTCGGTATAAATGATGCTGTAGGCTTCATCAACTGGGAAACCATAGGGCTGCTGTTTGGTATGTTCATCATAGTAGCGGCCTTATCGGATGCGGGTTTTTTTACATTCTTAGCCCTTATACTTGCCAGATGGTTAAATTATTCTCCCAGGAAGATATTTATCTTTTTCCCGATTATAACAGCCCTGCTTTCTGCCTTTATGGATAGCGTTACCGTAATGCTTTTTTTTGCTACTCTGACCTATGAGATTTGTAAAATTTTGAAGATAGATGCAACTCCTATAATAATCACTGAAGTGATCATGGCTAATATCGGAGGGGCAGCGACTATGGTCGGTGATCCTCCTAACGTAATCCTGGGTCTTAAACTTGGTTTTTATTTTAATGATTTTTTGATTCATAACGCACCTATTTCCATAGTTGCGGGGGCAGGTGCTCTTCTGTACTGTTATCTTGTGAGCCGCAAATCGATTGTTTCTTCCGGGGAAATACGCAGGGAAGAATTAAAAGAGATGGATCCGGCCGGAGCGATTGAAGACAAAAAGCAGCTTAAGATAGCCCTGACTGCTTTTGGAACGGCGATTTTCTTTTTGATTACCCATCCTTATATTGAGGAATATCTTCACATTCCGCTTAAGGTCCCCCTTGCTGCTATGATACCTGCTTTTTTTATGCTGGCTGTTCTGGGAAAGAGAGCAGAGAAAATCCTGTTGAAGGTAGATTATGAAGTATTATTATTTTTTATGGGATTATTCATGGTAGTAGGCGCATTGGAATATACAGGAGTGATAGAAATAGCTGCAGGTTATATTACCAATCTTTTCAAGGGAAACAATATTGGTCTTCTAAGTACGCTTGTCTGGGGTTCTGGTTTTGCCAGCGGGGTCATCGATAATGTACCGTTTGCTCTTTCAATGGCGTATATACTGCAGGGTATAATCAAATTTGTAGGTGTGCCCGCATTATCGATTATGGTCTGGGCAACCTCGCTGGGCCTTGATATAGGTGGTAATTTTACACCGATTGGAGCTTCGGCAAATGTCGTGGCATATACCACAATGGAAAAAAGAGGTCAATCGATAGGATGGAAGAAGTGGCTGAAACTTGCGGTACCGGCTACTATGATTTCTCTTATCATTACCAATATTGGGATCTATATCAAATATATTACCGGGTTTTTCTAAATCAAATCAATTAAACAAATCCACTGCATGCTGTTTGTAAAAAAAATAAAAATCATTATAATAGGTCTTTGCGGTTAAGAAAGTCACTCAGTGATTTTATAATATCGCTCGGACGCGGGGTGGAGCAGCCTGGTAGCTCGTCGGGCTCATAACCCGAAGGTCATAGGTTCAAATCCTATCCCCGCTACCAAAATTTAAGAACCGCAAGCTACAATTTTTATTTTATCCTTAACAATCTACAAATAATAACAAAGCAACTATTTTATATATGGGCATATTTTTATTAATGTTGATTTTAAATTATAATTTAAATGTGTTTTGAAAAAATTTGGTAAATATTGCTAAATTCCAGATATTTTAAGGATTATAAATAAAAATGGATTTTTGAAGGTCTTTATAATGCAAATTAATTTTCTCAAGATATATAAAAATAAAATACTGACCGTAAGAATTTTAGTAATTATTCTGGCTATTTTTTTATTCTTTAATTTCTCAGGATGTACCTTTTTTTCAAACGTAAAAAGCTTTTTTATTGATAAGTTTTCAGCTGACGAAGAAATTGAGGAAGTAACTGAAATCGTGAATACATTTTTTGATTTACTGATAGACAAAGAGTATGAAAAGGCATATGAATATTTAAGCAGCAAAGATAGATCCATGGGTGGTCCTGAAGATTTTTCCGATGAGTTTAAAGATGTGACTGATATTGTTTCCATAGATATAAAATGGGTCGATATCAAAAGCAATCTTGCTGTAGTGGGGATGGATATAACCGATTCTTATGATGGGGAAGAAAAAGTATTTAAAGATGTAGAGGTATCTCTTTTAAGAGAAGAAGAGGAAAGCTGGAAAATAGTATTTTGGAACCAGAAAGACTATGATTTGGAGTCAAATATTAAGATATAATTTAAAAATCAAAATAAGAAAGGTATAAGTTGAAAGTATTATTTTTAGGAGATATTTTTGGGAAACCGGGAAGGGATGCATTGAAAAAAGAGCTGCCGGTAATAGTAAAGGAAAATAGTATCGATATCGTTGTCGCCAATGGAGAAAATGCGGCTGGAGGAATAGGGATCACTCCGGAGATCTGTAAGACGTTGCTGAACATGGGGATAGATGTCCTGACATCGGGAAATCATATATATAAGAAAAAAGAGATATATGATTATCTCGAAGAGCAGCCGCGGCTTTTAAAACCGGCAAATTACCCGCCGGGGACCCCCGGAAACGGATATTATATTATGTCCGATAAAAGAAACAACAAAATAGCTGTGGTAAATATTTGCGGCAGGGTATTCGTAGAATATCTGGATTGCCCGTTCAGATGCATGGATAAAATTCTGGAACACATAAAAAAAGAGACCCCGATAATTGTAGTGGATATTCATGCCGAGGTTACTTCCGAGAAAGTCGCAATGGGATGGTATCTCGACGGCAGAGTAAGTGCGCTGGTTGGTACTCACACGCATGTCCAGACAGCCGATGAAAGAATCCTCCCAGGAGGCACCGCATATATCACAGATGTCGGAATGGTCGGGCCGAGAGATTCGGTTATTGGGGTGAAGAAAGAAAATATAATTGAAAGATTCTTGAAGCTCATGCCGCAGAAATTTACAGTGGCTGAAGACGATTATCTGATCAATGCGGTTATTATCGATATAGACGAAAGAAATGGCAACGCAAGAAGTATAACCAGGTTAAATTTTGTGAGTCATCAAGATTAATTTTAGAAGCGTTTCGGTACTCAAATGAAAGAATTATATAACTCCCAATTTGCCAGAGACAGGGCTATTTCCAGAACACTAAAAACTATCGAAACTTATGACATGATAAAAAAAGGCGATAGTATATTGATTTCTGTCTCCGGTGGACCCGATTCTGTATTTTTGACTCATTTGTTATATCTTATGCGTCCGTTTTTAGATTTAAACCTTTTTGGCTACACTCTGGATCATATGACAAGGAATGGTGAATCGGCGAGTGATGCTTTATTTGTAGAAAGATTATATAAAAAATTGAATATAGAACTGTTTAAACAAAAAATGGATGCAGCACGGTGGTGCAAATATCATAAACTCTCTTTCCAGGAAGGAGCAAGGAATCTCAGAATTGAAAAACTGCTCGAAATCTCTGACAAAAAAAATATCGGAAAGATTGCCACGGGTCATAACGCAGATGATAATATAGAAACTTTTTTTATGAACCTCCTGAGAGGTACGGGAACAAGAGGGCTTACCGGTATTAGACCGGTAAACGGAAAATTTATAAGACCCCTTATCGATATTTTCAGAAAAGATATTATTTCTTACCTGGAGGATAAGAAAATATCTTATTGTCTGGATAAAACCAATCTTGAGAATATTTACTTCAGAAACAGAATAAGAAATCTTCTTATACCGTTTATGAGTAAGCACTTCCGGATTTCCTTCAAATCCAATATATTGAGATCCCTGAGCATATTGAAGGATGAAGATGATTTTTTAAAGGATTACTCGGCAGCCAGGATGACCGGAATGGCTTCGCTTAATAGAAACAGATCCGGGAAATATATCGGACCAGTAAAAATTCCGGTATCAGAGATCCAAAAAGAAGCTATAGCTATCCGGAGAAGAATTATTTTATCGGCAATAGAGATAGTAAACGGTAGTCTTGAAGATATAAGTTTTGATAACGTAGATGATACTCTGGGAATATGCATTTCGGGAGGAGAAAGTAAAATTATACAGATAGGAGAAAAGATAAGAGTTTTTAAAATAGGAGATTATATTTATTTTGCTAATACTTCCCACACAGGACTCTTATCGGATGAATTCAAACAATTTCTTAAAGCAGATGAAAAAAAGATAGATAAAAGGAAGAAGGGAAAAGAAATAAAAGTCGGTACCAGAATGAAGATAAAAGATTTTAATCTCGAGTTGTCATCGGAAGTATTGGAACTAAATAAGGATAAAATAGATTTCAATAAAGCCAAAAAGACAGAAGCTTTTCTTGATTATGCCAGAATAAAGACTCCGATAAAAGTAAGAAATTGGAAAGATGGGGATAAATTCTATCCTCAGGGTATGAAAGGCGAGAAAAAGCTTCAGGATTTTTTTATCGATAATAAAATTCCAATACATTTAAGAAAATCAATTCCTGTATTTGCGGATAGTGAAAAAATAATATGGGTCGGTAAATACAGGATCGATGAACGGGTAAAAATAACCGGAGAAACAAGAGAAGTGCTTCATCTGAAGCTATATGAAAAATGATTTATATATGATTTAATAAAATTATATTTTTATTTGGAGTGGCCAATGGGATTATTTAAATTCAAAGTGGTTAACGGTGAAAAAGTCTTAATATGCGGCGAAACTAAAGTAAGGATACTTATCGGTGAAGAAGAGCTCTGCAGCAGGATCAAGGAATTAGGAAAAGAAATAACAAAGGATTATAATGATAAGAATCCGGTTCTGGTGTCGATTCTGAGAGGTTCTTTCATCTTTCTTGCCGATATATGCCGTGAGATCAGGATTCCTGTCACTTTTGATTTTATGGCGGTTTCCAGTTATGGGAATTCCAAGGTAAGTTCGGGTATTGTAAGAATAACAAAAGACCTCGAATTCAGCATAGAGAATAAAGAAGTGTTAATCATAGAGGATATCGTCGATTCAGGGAGGACTTTGAATTATCTGGTAAAAAACCTGCAGGCCAGAAATCCTAAAAGCATAGAAGTCTGCGCTCTTCTGGATAAAGATGTTCCCAGAAAAACAGTAAACAAGGTCAAATATAAGGGATTTGATATCCCCAATAAGTTTGTGGTAGGATATGGTCTTGATTTTGCAGAGAAATATAGAAATTTCCCTTTTATAGGGTATATTGAAAATGAAGAGTAATTATATTATCATCTAAAAAGCGTAAGGAAAGAATATTTAAATAAGGAGTTGTTTTAAGTTGAAAAATAGAGGTTTTAATAGCAGAGGATTTAAAAATATTGCATTATTAATATTACTTATAGTGGTTATGTTCTTGATTTTAAGAAATCCACTTTTTCTTTCACAGCCAGTCACAGAATTCAATTTGGATGAGTTCGTCGAAGCTGTGGAGCAGGATAAAATAAGCACTTCGTCTCCAATGGTGATCAAAGGAGAGGATAGGATAGTCGAGGGCGAATTAAAAGACGGAACCAGGTTCGAGGTTTCATTTTTAGGGGATTATGATGTTACACAGTTGCTGCTGGATAATAATTTATCATTCAAGATCGATAATCAGAAACAATCCATATGGCTTCAGATTTTAATAAGCGCGATACCTTTTGTCATAATGTTTGGCTTGATTTTCTTTATGATGAATCAACTTCAAGGAGGAGGTTCCAAAGTCCTCCAATTTGGAAAAAGTAAGGCGAGACTGGTTGATAAGAGTAAAAAAAGAGTCACCTTTAAAGATGTGGCGGGTGTTGACGAAGCTGTAGAAGAATTAAGAGAAATTGAAGAATTTCTGGAAAACCCGAGTAAATTCAAGGCAATGGGAGCAAAGATTCCAAAGGGTGTCTTATTATACGGGCCCCCCGGAACCGGTAAAACGCTTCTGGCAAGGGCAGTTGCAGGTGAAGCCGGTGTGCCATTCTACAGCATTAGCGGTTCCGAATTTGTGGAGATGTTTGTCGGTGTTGGAGCATCGAGGGTCAGGGATTTATTTACTCAGGCCAAGGCAAGTCAACCTGCAATAATATTTATGGATGAAATCGATGCGGTTGGCAGGCACAGGGGAGCCGGTCTGGGCGGAGGTCATGATGAAAGAGAACAGACTTTGAATCAACTGCTGGTAGAGATGGATGGTTTTGATATCGACAGCACAGTGATATTGATTGCGGCTACAAACAGACCTGACATTCTGGATCCTGCGCTGCTAAGACCGGGAAGGTTTGACAGACAGATAGTTGTCGACAGACCCGATTTACTGGGCAGGGAGGAGATACTGAAGATACATGCCAGAGGAAAACCTCTGGATAAAGGCATTAATTTAAAGAATATAGCCAAACAGACACCCGGATTTACCGGTGCCGACCTGGCCAATCTTTTCAACGAAGCTTCTCTTCTGGCAGCAAGACATAATAAGAAAAAATTGACTATGTTTGAGATAGAAGAAGCAGTGGAAAGAGTTATAGCCGGACCCGAGAAAAAATCAAGAATCATATCGGAAGAAGAAAAGAGAATAATAGCTTATCATGAATCGGGTCATGCAATACTTTCATATGTTCTTCCCCATACCGACCCCATTCATAAAATATCCATTATTTCAAGGGGACGGGCACTGGGTTATGTAATTACCCTGCCCGAGGAAGATAGATTCTTGAAATCTAAAAGAGAGCTTATAGACAATATTACCCAGCTTCTGGGGGGCAGGGTCAGCGAAGAAATGAACTTCAATGATATAACCTCGGGTGCTCAAAATGACCTGGACAGAGCTACTAAAATTACAAGAAAAATGATTACAGAATATGGCATGAGTAAAAGGCTGGGTCCAATCACTTTTAAGGGGGAAGAAGAAGAGGTATTCCTGGGAAAAGAAATTGGGAGACCTCACTATAGTGATGGAATAGCTTCTGCTATCGATGATGAAGTTCATAATATAATTATGGACTGCTATGAGATGGCAAGAAAGGTACTTTTAAAAAATAAAAAGAATTTAACTGATTTGGCCAATGAGTTGATGAAGAAAGAAACTCTCAGCAGAGATGATATACTAAAGGTATTATCAAAAGTAGAAAGCCAGAAAAGCAAGAGAGTTGAAAAGCTAGAGGAAAAAAGTGAAATTATAGATAATAATAATGTAATAAAAACCGTAAAAAAGAAAGCCGTAAAGGCAGCCGGAAAAAGCAGCAAATAATAATTAAATTTTTATTTAAGTAAGTTATTTCAATTTCCAAAACCAAGCACTTTATAACCAGCTTCTGATATACCTATTTCTTTATTTATTAAAAATGCTTATCATTTATGATGAAAAATATTTCATTAATTTTGGACAGGAGTTAACCAGTGGATAAAAAAATGATAGAAGAGGGAGTAAAGCTAATATTAAAAGGTATTGGAGAGGATTTAAATAGAGAGGGTCTTAAGGGAACTCCGGGAAGAGTTGCTGAGATGTACGAGGAAATATTCAGCGGGATCGGGAAAGATCCGGCCAGTGAACTGGAACCTATGTTTGACGAAAGCCATGACGAGATAATATTGATCAAGAATATCCCCTTTTATTCGGTATGCGAACATCATCTGGTCCCTTTTGTAGGGAAAGCTCATATAGCTTATATTCCCAATAAAACCGGAAAGATCATAGGTCTTAGTAAACTTACCAGAGTACTTGATATTGCATCCAAAAGATTGCAGGTCCAGGAAAGATTGACCTCTATAGTAGCGGATACCCTTATGAGAAAGCTAAAACCCAGAGGGGTCCTGGTTATTGTCGAAGCCGAACATTTGTGTATGAGTATGAGGGGAGTAAAGAAACCCGATACTTTAACGGTGACTTCTGCCGTACGGGGTTTATTTAAAGAAAATCCTGCTTCAAGAGCCGAAGCAGTGGCGCTTATAAAAAAAGATAAATAATGTTTTAAGTATATGAAATTTAAAATAAGGGTACTTGACATTAAAACCAGGCCGGAAGGCCTGAAGGAGAACAAAAAGATAGGAGCTACACCTGCCGGTTCCCGAATAATGATAGAAAAAATATTTCCAATTTCTTTAAAGATCAAAGGAATAAATCCATTGGGTGCAAATATTTTAAAACAGGAAATGCTTGCCAGGGGCGGGGATGTTGTTACGTCAAGAAATACGCTTTTAGAGGCAGGCAGCAGGACAGAGATAAAAGGGAAATCCGATGTTATCGTCCAGGGTACGATAAAAACCATTGAAAGTTTGATCGATAAGATTAAGGAACAGCCTTTTGGTCTGAAAGAATTATCCGGTGAATTAAAAGAATATTTGGACAGATTGGATAAAATTGGAAAAAGAAAAGAACTCGTGATCGATAAGAAAAAATTTAACCTGGACGAAGACATACTGATAATGGGGATCTTGAATATTACACCGGATTCTTTCTATGATGGCGGATTTTATTTTGAGAAAGATAAAGCATTAAGAAGAATCGAGGTCATGGTAAAAGAAGGAGCGGATATAATCGATGTGGGAGGAATGTCAACCAGACCCGGTTCTATTCCGGTAAACCCTGATGAGGAAACTAAAAGGATTATTCCGGCGATCGAATATATAAAGAAGAATTACGATATTTTAATATCTGCCGATACTTACAGGTCCGAAGTAGCAAGGAAGGCTATAGACGCAGGAGCGCATATAATAAATGATATAAGCGGTCTTTCCATGGACCCTCAAATGGTAAAAGTGATTCCAGAAAGAGATGTTTCTGTGGTTATCATGCACATCAAGGGAACACCTGAAAACATGCAGAAGAATCCGGAATACGAAAATGTAATGGATGAGATTTATGATTATCTCGAAGAAAAAACCGATATGGCAACCGGTTCTGGGATAAAACCCGAAAAAATAATAATAGATCCCGGTATTGGATTCGGAAAAACTCTCGAACATAACCTGGAAATACTTAACAAAGTCAAAGAGTTGACAGTGCTGGGATTTCCCGTACTAATCGGAGCTTCGAGAAAATCTTTTGTCGGAGGTATCCTGGATTTGCCAGTAGAAGAGAGGCTCGAGGGCAGCATTGCTGCAGCGGTTTATTCCGTTGTAAATGGTGTTAATATTTTAAGGGTGCACGACGTTAAGGAAACTATAAGGGCGGTTAAGGTCGCAAAGTGTATTATTAATGGGTTTTAGTCATTTATAGGAATCGGAATGTTTAAAATAATAATAAAAAATCTTAATTTATTCGGATATCATGGAGTCAAAGAGATAGAAAAGAAGAATGGCCAGAATTTCCGTTACAATATTGAAGTTTTATTGAACAAAGATAACTTTTTAGGTGAAAATAAAAATGAGGATAGTCTAGAAAATACCCTGAACTACTCTGAAGTAATAAGACTTGTAAAGGATATAAATGACAATTGTAGATTTAATCTCCTTGAAACCCTGACTCAAACCATAGCCGATAGGATTTTTGAAATATCGCCACTGGTAGAAAAAGTATCTGTCAGAATAGAAAAAACATCTCCACCCATGAAAGAGAATCTCGAGTCTGTTGGGATTGAATATAGGTGGGACAAAAAAAGTGATGGAGTCGATATTTACCTATCCCTCGGGTCAAATATTGGAAACAGGGAAGACAATTTAAGAAAAGCTGTCGATTTAATCAACTCAAATCCTGATATTGAAATAATCAAAGTGTCATCTATATATGAAACGGAACCAATGTATCTCAAAGAACAAAATTCTTTTTATAATATAGTATTGCAGGCCCGAGTCGATATAAAAGTCAGTCCGTTTGAACTGATGGGATTTTTAAAAGGTATCGAATATGATATGGGAAGGAAAAGGTCAGAGAAAAAATATGGCCCCAGAATTATAGATCTGGATTTATTGTATTATGGAGAGGTGTCCATAGAATCCGATTTTTTAACTATTCCCCACTCCCGGATAGATGAAAGAAAATTTGTTTTGGTCCCCTTAAGCGAGATATCTCCGGGATTTAAATTGAAAGGGGAAAATATAGAAAAGCTTATTAAAAAAAGCAATTTCATCGAAAAAGTAGATTTGGTAAAGAGCTGGAAAAAATCATAAAAGAAAGGTTTATTATGCTGCTGGCAATAGATATAGGAAACACGCAAACTGTTATAGGACTTTTTAAGGAAGATAAAATCCTTGCTTCATGGAGGATGGTCACGCCTAAATATGAGACATCTGACGAGATTGCGTCTGCAGTTTTCAATTTTTTAAGGAATTCTAAATTTGATCCCAGGTATATTGAAAATATTGCAATTTCCTGTGTTGTTCCCAGCATACTTGACGAAATCACTAAAATGAGTCGCAGATATTTCAACCAGACACCGTTTATAGTGACAGACAATGTAAAATCCAATCTTATCATAAAATACGATTACCCTGCGGAAATAGGAGCGGACAGGATTGCAAATTCCGTAGCGGCAAAAGAAATATATGGTTATCCGGCAATCGTAGTGGATTTTGGGACAGCTACCACTTTTGATATATTAACACCCGGAGGAGAATATATAGGCGGAGTGATTGCTCCCGGTATAGAAATTTCATCCGAAGCGCTTTTTAGCAATGCTGCCAGATTATCCAAGGTCGATTTGAACTGGCCGGAATCGGTGGTGGGAAAAAATACAAATGATGGAGTCCGTGCCGGTATATTATACGGATTTCTGGGACAGGCTGATTTTATTATCGAGAAGATAATAGAAGAGCTTAATAAAAATTATAATGGTTTTAAACCTGAAGTAATTGCCACTGGCGGTCTGGCATTTCTTATGGTAGGTAAAAGTAAATGGATCAAGACTTTTGACCCCGATTTAACCCTGAAAGGTTTAAGGATACTCTTTGATAAAAATAAATAACGATTTTATTGTAATATAGCCGTTTTAGAAAAAAGAATGTAATGCTTTAATAATTTGAAATCATTTAAACTACCCGATCTTATAGATGAACTCGGAAAATTAGTTTTAAAATATTTTATTGAACATATACCAGTCAGCCTGTCAGGAAGGCTGCCGGTATCCGACACCAATAAGTATAAGTTTGATTTTGATATTCCGGAGCACTCGTTTGAAATCGGAAATGTAGAAATAAAAAATCCTCTCATTTCTGCTCCGCTTGCAGGTATAAGCGATAATACTTTCAGGATTTTCGCGAGATTTTTTGGCTCTGCCCTTAATTGTACCGAAATGATAAGCAGCTATGGTATAGTTTACGGTCAAAAAAAGAGTCTGACCCTGTCGGAAATCACCAATTACGAAAGACCTTGTGCCTTGCAGATATTTGGACCGGACCCGGAAATAATTGCGGAAGCTGCGCTGCGGATCGAGGATAAGGCTGACATTATAGATATCAATATGGGATGTCCGGTTCCGAAGGTGCTAAAAGCCAAAAGCGGCGGATATCTCATTCAGGATAAAGAAAAAGTCAAAAAAATAATAAAAAGGCTTTCTTCGGTATTAAAAAAACCGTTGACCATAAAGACAAGAATCGGCTGGGATGCTGAAAGTATCAATATTTTGGATATTGCAAAAATTGCTGAACATTCCGGAGCAAAAGCTATTTCTATTCACGGGAGGACAGTAAAGCAGGGTTTTTCGGGAGTGGCAGATTATAAACTTATAAAAAAAGTAAAAGAAAAGATCAAAATTCCTGTAATAGTCAGCGGGGATATCGATTCACCCGGAAAAGCTGTAGAGATAATGGATTATACTGGCTGTGATGGGATAATGATTGGCAGAGCAGTAAAAGGCCGGCTGTGGCTACTTACAAATATATTGGTATTTCTTCTGGCCGATTACAAAGAATCAACTAATAAGATATTCGATTCCGTATCTGAACCCGACCTTGAATGGAAAAAAGAATTATCAGAGCTATATTTAAAATTCATGATCTATTTCAAGGGAGAAGATAGAGCAGTTAGGGAATTCAGAAAGCGCCTATCATGGATTTTTAAGGGCGAAAAGGGTATATCGAGAATAAGAGATGGATTTTTTAAAATCGATAGCTTCAAAAACGCCATAGAACTTATAGATAATATTTAAAATATCTTAATTGTTTCTTTATCCTGATCTATTGTCAAATAATAAAGATATTGCTCATGGCTTAGGCGGGATCTTTGCATCGCTTGCTACCTGAACACCTTTTGCAATTTCACTTATGATTCCCCTTTTTATATATATAGGTCTCACAATTTTTCTTATCGCTGGAAGTTTGATCGAAAAAATGATAGTACCCAGTATGCATATCCCGCCGCTTATCAATACTATATTGGCTGCGCCAATCCAATTGGCAAGAGCACCTTCCAATAAAGTACCAAACGGTGTCATTCCCATAAAAGACATTGTGAAAAAACTCATGACACGCCCGCGTTTATCATCCTCGGTTATTGTTTGCAGAATAGTATTGGAGGCAGCTATATGTATTATCATGCCAAATCCGCTTACCAGCATCATAAGAAGTGAAAGCCATAAAATTCGGGATGTCGAAAACAATATCAAACTTATTCCAAATATGCCGGTTGCTGCAGCCAGGATTCGCCCCAGACCCACAATGGTTTTTCTTGAAGCAAGATAAATTCCTCCCAGTAACGCTCCTATACCCCCCAGAGACATCAGGTAACCCAGAAGATTAGGACCGCCGTGCAAAATATCCTTTGCAAAAATAGGCATAAATACCGTATAAGGCATGCCGATAAAACTTACGAGTCCCAGGAAAAGTAAAATCGATCTTATCGGAATAAAACCGAAGGAATATCTGAAACCTTCTTTTATATCCTGTAAAATATTATTGGAATATCTATGTTTCGGTTTTTTCTTAAGTCTCATAGCAAGGAGAGAGAAGATAACAGACATGAAGGTTATGCCATTTATCAGAAAACAAAAGCCTTCACCGACGGCAGCCACAAGTATTCCGGCAATTGCGGGACCGATTAATCTCGCACTGTTTACCATCGAAGAATTCAGCGCGATTGCATTTGCAAGGTCACTTCTTTTTTCGACCATCTCGATTACAAAAGCCTGTCTTGCCGGCATATCGAAAGCATTAATTAATCCCAGGCCCAGGCTAAGAAGGATAACCTGTAAGATTGTTATTTTCCCTGAAAGAGTTAGAAAAGCCAGAATAAATGCCTGAATCATAGATAAAACCTGTGTAGCGATGAGTATTCTATGCCGGTTCCATCTGTCTACTAGTACTCCCGAAAAGGGTGTAATGAAAAATGACGGTACCTGGCTGAAAAAACCAACCAGTCCAAGCAGCAATGCAGAATTTGTAAGGTCATACACGAGCCAGCTTAAGGCTATTACCTGCATCCACGTTCCAATAAGCGATACGCTCTGGCCGATAAAGAATAATCTATAGTTTCTGGATTTTAAAGACTGCGAGATTATTTTAAAGTTATTTTTAAAACTCAAAATAAATTTTCTAACATCCATATTACAAATAAATTAAAATTAACGTCAAAAATATATACTTAAATATATTCTTAGATTTATACTACTTTGTGAGGTTTTTTAAAAGATGATTTTGCCTATAATTTTAACACCTTTATTTTCTTTTAAATCCTATCCGGAGTTGATAGAATATATTATGCTCAAGTAGGGATTGTTTGATCGGGATGTAGCGCAGCTTGGTTTAGCGCGCAGCGTTCGGGACGCTGAGGCCGGGGGTTCAAATCCCCCCATCCCGACCAGATTTAGGTTAAAAAGCATGAGAAATTTTAAAATTATTGCAGGTAAACATACCAGTGGCATATTTACGGGATTTGAAAAGACGGACTGAGCGTCAGCGAGGGAGTCTGCGTCTCTGCAGCGAGCGAAGCGAGACGAAAGAACAAATCCCCCCATCCCGACCAAGTTAAATATTAACAAGTTTCGAAATAAAAGGATACAGGATCATACTTTTATATTAATATATTTAAAGGAGAACGTAATGAGCTTTGATCATTTTGCCTTTCAGGTTTCAGATATGGATTCTTCTATTAGTTTTTACACCAAAAAAATGGGATTTAAACTCAAATCCAGAGTCACAAATGAAGAAGAGAAGGAAGAATATGCGTTCCTGGAACATGAAGATGCACGACTTGAGTTAATCCTGGATCTAAAAGGAGAGTACAAAAAATCTGAAATAAAAAAGCCATACTGTCCCCATTTTTGTCTGGAAGTTGAAAATATGGGATCCTCAGTTGATCTACTCAGGAAGAGTAATATTCCTATAGTACACGGCCCACTTGAGACAAAGGATGATGCGGCATGGGTATATTTCTCCGATCCGGATAATAATATTCTTGAATATATCCAATGGCTTAAAAAGAAATAGGAACTTGAATGAAAAATTTAAATAAAAAAATAGCTTTCTTTGATGCGAAACCATATGACCGGGAATCATTTGATAGAGTCAATGAAAGTTTTGGATTTAATATTAACTATTTTGATGCACATCTTAATCCTCAGACAGTGGAACTAACATATGGATTTGATGCAGTATGCGCTTTTGTAAACGACACAATCAATAAAGAAGTCATAAAGCATTTATTTGAGCATAATATTGAAATAATAGCCCTTCGAAGTGCAGGATATAATAATGTCGATTTTAAGGCAGCTTTTGGTAAAATCCATGTGGTTCGGGTGCCCGCTTATTCTCCCTATGCGGTAGCAGAACATGCTGCCGCGCTAATACTCTCGCTTAATCGGAAGATCCATAAGGCGTATAACCGCATACGTGACGGTAATTTTTCCATTAACGGATTGCTTGGATTTGATATGTATGGAAAGACAGCAGGAATAATAGGAACAGGTAAGATAGGAAAAGTTCTTATTTCGATATTAAAGGGATTCGGTATGAAAATCCTGGCATACGATCCTTATCCTGATGAGATCTATGTGAAAGAAATGAAATTCAAATACGTAAGCTTGGATGAGCTTTTTAAAAAATCGGATATTATTTCACTTCATTGTCCGCTTACACGTGAAACCGAACACATGATTAATGAAAGGACCATCAAGATAATGAAGGATGGAGTCATGATTATAAATACCGGAAGAGGAAAACTGATACATACCAGTGCACTTATAAAAATGCTTAAAGCCGGTAAGGTAGGCTCGGCCGGTCTGGATGTTTACGAGGAAGAAAGTGAGTATTTCTTTGAAGATTATTCTACGGAGATGATATCCGATGATATTTTAGCCCGTCTAATAACTTTTCCGAATGTCCTCATCACCTCACATCAGGGATTCTTTACAAAAGAAGCCCTGCATAATATTGCAGAGACCACACTCGACAACTTAAAAGAATTTTTCAGTGCAGGATATCTTAAGAACGAGATTTGCTACAAATGCGAATCAAAAGAGTGCATGAAAAATAAAAAACAGCGTTGTTTTAAAATTATCAAATGAAAAAACTTTATAGATACATTTTCGGATATATGATCGGTTTTTTTATTTTCATAATTCTGATCCCATTTCTGCTCTACAGGTTGGGTAGTGATACAAACACATGGGTAGGAGTAAAAATGATTGATAATATTAATTTACAAATAATCATATCTACTCCGTTTTTTCTAATCGGAATGATATTTGCAATATGGTCCAATATAGTATTATTTGTAATAGGAAAAGGTGGTCCTGCAGACGGATTTGGTGTTGAGATCAGTCCACGGACAAAAAAATTGGTAATAAAGGGACCCTACAGATATTCACGTAATCCGATGGTCTTTGGTATGTTTTTAGTATATTTCGGATTGGCGATTTATCTGGATTCTTTGGTTTGTATTGCAGTATTGGTTTTTTTATTTTTTTGGGGAATCATCTATCTCAGGTTTATCGAAGAGAAGAGACTGCTTAAAGATTTTGGCAGCAAATTTATCGAATATAAGGATAAAGTACCCATGATGATACCTTTTTTAAAACTGAACTATGGAAGAATCAAAAGAAATCATTTATGAGCATACCTCGGTTGAAAAAATGCTTCATCGGCTAAATGTCTGGTTTCTGCCTTTCAGATGGGGAATCAACCCATACCGTGGATGTGAACATAATTGCCTGTATTGCAACGCACGATATACTCATGAATATCTCGGCCTTCCAACTGGAAAGTTTGCCTACAAAATCATAGTTAAAGACAACGCAGCCGAAGCACTTGACAGGGAATTCTCGAAAGAAAAATGGAACAAGAAATGGACCGTCAATATGGCAACTGTCACCGATCCATATCAACCTGCAGAAAAAGAATTCAGGATTACGCGTGAGATTTTAAAAGTATTTCTTAAACATCATAATGCACTTATGGTCACTACCAAATCAGATTTGATTTTAAGGGATATAGACATACTAAAGGAAATTTCCCGGACAGGATTTCTTAATGTTGTTATCACAATACCGGTGCTGGATGAAGATTTTAAAAAGAAGATAGAACCGAAATCACCCGGAATAAAAAGACGTCTTGAGGTTGTAAAACAATTTCACGATGCAGGAATAATAGTTGGAGTAACTTCTATACCTTTATTTCCATATATTTCGGATAATGAAAACAATCTCGAAAATCTTATTGCTGAGGTAGCTAAAAATGGTGCCGATTATTTGATAATCGATATGCTTAATTTCAGGGAGGAAGCAAAGAAAAGGGTCATGACCTTTATCAAGGAAAAGTATCCAGAACTGGTTTCGGATTATGAAAAACTTTATAAAACAGATTATTGTGATAAGGAATATGCAAAAAAAATAAGGAAATATTCGAATGGTCTTATTAAAAAATATAAATTGGATAATTATGATAAAATGTTTTCTTACAGAAAGAAGGTAGATGTAGTAAATGAGAGAAAGTAAAGATATTTTTGCCTGCTGTGGATTGAATTGTTCTGAATGTGGGGCATATATCGCCACACAAAAAAATGATGACAGCAAACGTATGGAAGTGGCCAAACAGTGGTCGGAAATGTATAAAACGGATATCAAACCGGAGGATATCAACTGCAATGGCTGCCGATCGGAAGAGCAGAAGTTTTCCTACTGCAATATCTGTGAAATACGTAAATGCTGCACAGAGAAAGAGCTGGAAAATTGTGCAGGTTGTGTTATGTATACCTGTGATAAACTTGAAGATTTTTTCAAGACGGCACCCGATGCACGAACCGCATTAGATAAGTTACTAAAATAATTTTGATAAAAATGAAAATATCGGTCATTCTTGCACATCCAAGAAAGGGTAGTTTTAATCATGCTATTGCCGGAGTTATTACAACAACCCTTGGACATTTAGGACATGAAGTGTTTTTCCATGATTTGTATACTGAAAAATTTAATCCTGTACTTCCTGAAGAAGAAATACTGGAAGATCGAATATTTGATCCGGTAATCCAGAAATACTGTGAAGAGATTTCTGAATCTGATGGAATAATAATTGTACATCCCAACTGGTGGGGTCAACCGCCTGCCATTTTAAAAGGCTGGGTTGATCGGGTACTACGTCCCGGAGTTGCATATAAATTTCTTGAAGGTGACGGTGGAGAGGGTAAACCGCATGGTCTTTTAAAAGCAGGGACCGCCCTGGTTTTTAATACTTCCAACACACCGGCAGGAAGAGAAAAGAAAGTGTTTGAGGATCCACTTGAGAATCTATGGAATAATTGCATATTCGGTCTATGCGGTGTAAAAAATTTTTATAGAAAAATGTATGGAGTAATAGTGACAAGTACCCCGGAAAAAAGAAAAAGCTGGCTTGAAGATGTCAGAAAAACTGTAGAAAAATATTTCACATAAAATAAAGAGAAAAAGAATTTATTTAAGATGATTAGAAAATATAAACTTATTTTACTTTCTTTTTTAACTTTTTTTCTGGTTATTCCGACTATGGGCTGCGGTTATTATTCCTCTACGGGGCAAAAGATACAACCGTACTGCCCGAGAAATCAGCGATAATGGTTGGAGCATTAAAAAATTGCGGTGGGAACGTAAAGTTTACTCTTTATCCGGAATTGGGGAATGATTGCTGGACGGAGACCTATAATAACCCAGAACTATACGAATGGTTTCTGGAACAATCTAAATCGAATCGCTAGAGAACAGGTATTTAACTAATCATAAATTAGACTAACAAGTATGACTAAAACTGATATAATATGTTTTACCCAAAATATTAATTTAATATGAAAAAGAGAATTAAGGGGAAATTATGAAGAAATTTTTTTTGATATCAATGACGATTATCATATCGG
Organism: Candidatus Humimicrobiaceae bacterium; assembly: GCA_036514895.1. Lineage (GTDB taxonomy): Bacteria > Actinomycetota > Humimicrobiia > Humimicrobiales > Humimicrobiaceae > Hydromicrobium. The sequence continues at coordinate 35,965 of DATBWH010000051.1, read as the reverse complement.
TATCAATGGTTCTGATCGGAGCTGGCTGTAAAACTGCAGCACAGCCTACTGTGCCCGAATTTAACGGAGGAGATTTTGAGATAACCCTACCGGAAAATTGGGAAGGCGCCAAGAAAGAAGAACTTGATTCTGTAATAGAGAATCTTAATAAAGCAGGTCTATCAAAACTGGCCGATGTAGTGGACGCCAATAGAGATTATCTGGTATTTTTTGGATATGATGCGGAAGTGATTGAGGAAAATGGTAATGTAAATATTTTTACTATTACCGGTGAATCCAAGGTAGTTTTATCACTTCAAGAATACATGGATATCTCATATGAAAGTGTGGCGGAGCAATATGAAAAAGCAAAGTATACATTCAATATTGTTGAACAAGAAATCGTCGCACTCGGTGATAACGAAGAGGTTGGAAGGACCATATTCGAGCAAACTGTCGAGTCTAATGAGACAAAAGTGGCTCAATATATTATAAAGAATGGATCTGATTTCTGGATACTGACCTTTTCCACCGATTTAGAACAATTTGATGAAAATTTACAGGATTTTGATGCTGCTATCGAGACTTTTAAAATCCTGGATTGATAAATAGTTATTTACCGAAATTAAGACAAAGGCTAATCTTGTTGGATAAGCCAAAAATCAAAGATTAGGTTGGTTTAAAATTATCAAATTTTAAAGGGGTGATAGCAATGATGTCCGATATTCCGATTGATCTGACAAAAGTAGATAAAGCAAATATCAATAAGGAAATTCTTAGAGTTGCGATAATTGCAGAACTTGATGCCATAAATTTATATGAGCAGCTGGCTGCCATTACTGAAAATAATGATATAAAAGTGATCCTGATGGATGTGGCCAAGGAAGAAAAAACTCATGTTGGAGAATTTCAAACCCTACTGTTGGGAGAAGATAAGCAGCAAGTAGAAGAACTTAAGGCAGGAGAAGAAGAAGTAAAAAAGGAGCTTGGTAAATAATACAGGTTGAAGGCAGTTAAAATCAATTTGATTGAAAAAACCAGCAAAGAGTTAATTGCTGCTGAAGTAATAGAAGCAAATACCTTTTTTGATAAATTGTTTGGATTAATTACGAGGAGAAGACTCAGGGACAGAGAAGGATTTCTTATTGAAAATTGTAACGGTATCCATACTTTCTGGATGAGATACAGTATAGATGTCGTGTTTTTAGATAAAAAGAATCAAGTTTTAGCCATTTATTATGGCATCAAGCCATTTAGAGCAACTCCATTTATTAAAAATGCCTTTTTCGTATTGGAATTTAATTCAGGGACAATAGAAAAAACCTCTTTAATGCCAGGTGATTTGATTAGTTTTGAATCCTGATGGAAGAAACCGATTATTTTGATTCGGAAAATTTATCCAATACTTCTTTATATTTTTTATGATCAGGTTTCATGAAAAATGCGATTTTAAAATGTCCCAGTGCTTCGGTTATCTTATTTTCTTTTATCAGACATAAACCCAGACCGTAATGTGCAAAGTCATTGGCCGCATCTATTTTCAGGGCTTTTATAAAGTTTTTTTTGGCAGAGATATACAGACCGCAATTATAATATGCACTGGCGAGTGTTTCCCGTATAGAACCTTTTTCAGGTTCAAGTTTTTTAGCTTTTTCTAGAAGCATTATTGCTTCTAGAAATTTACCGCTTTCGGATAACTTTTTACCCCTTTTAAATAAATAATAAGTGCTGTTCATAAATCAATATTTTTGCGTATTAGAGCAATTTAATGATAGTTCTCAGTAATTATAACACTGTTGACCAAGCCTTGCTAAGAGGCGATATTTGAATTTTTAATTAATTATATATTTACATAAATACATAATAGTGTTATTATGTAAATTGATAAGACTTATCAAAAACTTCTTGTTTGGCAGGATTATAAAAAAGTAAAAAGAAGTACAGATAGAATGAATAGAATATCTTTGATCGTAAAACAAAAAATAATCAGCATTATTTTTCTGATCATTGCTATTCTCGGAGGAATAATCATTTTCTGGTATATAAGCGGCTTAAAAGAAAAGATCCCGGAAAACATTGATTATAATCCTATATTTGTGGCAAGGGTCGATCTTAAAAAAGGAGACGAGATCACAGGTGAATCAATTGAAGAACAAAAAATAACGGGGAATGTATTCAGTGAAAAATTCATTATGGATAAGGATAGAATTATAGGAAAAGAAGTAATAAACGACATTTCAAAAGGAGAGATCATTACAGAAGATATATTGGAAGGCATGGATTCCGAAGGCGGTTTTGATCTTGATTTCTCATCATACATTCCTAATGACTTAAGGGCAGTCAGTATCCCCGTTAGCTTTTATGGGGACAAGTCACTGCTGGAGGAGGGAGACTGTATCGATTTGATATCCACTTATTATGAGGAGGAAAGCGGCAGTCTTTTTTCGAAAACGGTCATATCGGAAAAAGAAATAATACTGATTGGCAGTAGTCCTGAAGATAATTATTCAAAAAATGAAAATGGTACGGGAAACTTTCTTGTAGATCCCCTGGTCACCGATAGCCGGCTCGACTCTGATTATGAAAGCCTTCTTATAATAACTTTTTATCTCAGCAAGACAGAAGCTGAAGAGGTGTTCTTAGCGCTGGAGAGAGGAGTCATAAATATATCGGTTTGTCCCGGGGATAATCTTTGATGTAAAGACTTTTGTTTTCGATCGGTATTATATTAATTCAAAATTATGAAAGGAAATAAATGATGAATAAACTGAATGGAGAAGAGTCAAAGATCATACTATTTACCGGAAGCAAAGGAGGCTGCGGCTGTAGTTTTATGACTTATTGCGTCTCGACTTATTTTGCCAGAGAGACTACAAAGAATATATTACTGCTTGATCTAAATATAGGAAAAAGAGACAGCAGGCTGATTTTCAATCTTACTGATGATAGTTATAGGGACCTGGGAGATATTGAAGAAGTCATGAATGAGATGGATGACTCTATTCTAAAAAGACTTGTGATCAATTTAAAGAACAGTCTGAATCTGATATTACCACCCATAAAAATCGAGAAAAATAAGATTTTTTGTAAAGAATATTTTGAGAAGCTTTTGGATATTCTCAAGGAGCATTTTGATATAATCTGTGTGGATTTTCCTTATTATTTATTTACTCAGGATAAATTCAGACTAAAAGACAGAGTCGATAAATACATTTTTATTTCCCTGCCGGACTTTATTTCAGTAAATAATCTAAATGTGCTGGTCAAAAGTATAATTATTGATGAATTCTCTTATGATTTTGATATAACGATAAATAAATTCAATATAAGGCCTGCTGTTTCGCTCACAGGTATAAACACAATTTTAAGCTACCCGGTTAATGCTTTTATTCCATATGACAGGGATATAGAATTTTTAATGCTGAATAAAGGGCCTGATTCCATTTTTAGTTACAATCTTAGAATTGTGAGTAACATTTCTGCTTTTTCAAAAAAAATATATGAGGATTTGAATAAATGAGTTCGATCTTTAATGATAAGGATATTTTAAATTATTTAAGTAAGAAGATATCAAAAAAGATCAAAGCGGAAGATTTGAACAAATTCTTGCCTGAAGAGAGGCTCAGGAGAATCGAAAAATATTTAAAAGAAATAGCAGACGAAAAAAAGATCATAATCAGCCAGAAAGAAATTTACAGGCTGGCAGGAGAAATCAATGAAGACAGCTTTGGTTTCGGGCCCGTCAGCTTCCTCATAAATGATAAAAAAATAACTGAAATTATGATAAACAATTTTGACCAGGTCTATATCGAAGAAAATGATGCAATAAGGAAAACAAATATTATTTTCAGGGACAATAATCATATCAGAAACCTGGTCGATAAAATATTAAGCCCTCTCGGCCTCAGATTGGATGAGAGTTCCCCTATGGTGGATGCAAGGCTTAAAAACGGGTCAAGGATCAATGTAGTTTTAAGTCCGGTAACAGTAAACGACATAGTAGTTACCATAAGGAAATTCAAAAAAAATATAATAGACATTGATAGTCTGGAAAAATCCGGAAGTATAAACAAAAAAATAGCTGATTTTATTGAGATCTGTGTAAAGAGCAGGTTGAATATAATAGTCAGTGGCGCTACATCTACAGGAAAAACAACATTTTTGAATGTTATCTCAAATTTCATCCCGCCCGATGAGAGAATCGTCACTATAGAGGAAACACTGGAATTAAATTTGAATTTACCCCATATAATCAAGCTAGAGAGCAGGCATCCGAATCTTGAAGGAAAAGGAGAAATAACTATCAGGGATCTGGTTAGGAACTCTTTGAGAATGAGACCGGATAGGATCATAGTGGGAGAAATCAGGGGAGCAGAAGCTGTAGATGTTCTTCAGGCGATGAACACGGGTCACAGTGGTTCGATGACCACGGTTCATTCCAATTCACCCAAAGATCTGGTCAGCAGATTGGAGACGATGATACTGATGTCAAAGCTGAATCTGACTCCTTCAACTGCCAGGAGGATGATAGCATCATCCATTGATTTGATAATCCATCTGGGAAAATTAAAGAATGGCAAAAGGATGCTATTGAAAATAAGCGAGCTTATAAATAAAAATGAATCAATTGGCAGTAATACCATCCTGGAAGTCAAAGATATTTTCAGATACCAGGATGGAAATAATGAAGCAAGAAGTAACACCGGCGGCAGTACGGAGTTCGTTTATACAGGCTATGTACCGGCATTTATCAATAGAATAAAAAGCGGGGGGCTTGATTATAAATTTGAGTATGAAAATTTGGGATGAAATAATTATTTCTTTTACCTTTATCCTGGCAATTCTATGTATGTTTCAAGGATTGAAAAGAATTGCTCCAATATTTGTTCCGAAGGCCAGAACCTTAAGGGAGAACAGGAGTTACGGGAGATCCGGAGTAATCAAATTTCTTACGAAAATATATAAGACCAGAAGAAAGATACTTACGATAATCATTTTTATTATCCTTACACTGACTGTTTACTTATTGTGCGGAAATTTTATCTTTAGTTTATTTATTGGAGTATGTCTGGAAATCTATATTCTGGACTTATTAAAGGGACTTGAAGAAAAAAGAAAAGACTTGCTCCATGGTCAGCTTCTTGAATTCATAAGCAATATGACAATGATGCTAAAAGCAGGAAAAACGGTAAGAAGTATATTCAAAGATTCTATCGGGTGGTTTAAGGACCCGCTTAATACTTATCTTGTGGAAGTGGTAAATGATCTGGAACTCAATTCTACGCTGGACGAAGTCTTGAATAGGTTTTCACAAAAGTGCGGGAGCAGGGAAGTCGACCTTCTTGTTTGTTCATTGAAGATAAATAATAAAATAGGGGGAGATCTGATATCTATGTTGGCCAGCATAGCCGATACTGTACGTCATAACCTGAAATTAAAATCACAGACCGATACAATGAGTCTACAGAGCAGATATTCCGGGAATATTATTTCTTTATTTCCTGTTATCGTGCTGATCATATTATGTGTCTTCATGAATAAAGCCATACTTGATTTTTTTTCAACCGGCATAGGGATAATTCTGCTTTTTGTAGGAGGGGTTATGGAAATCGCTGGAATAGTTATAATGAAAAAAATAATAGGTACACCAAAATAACAGGAATTAGATATGTTTATATATTTAATCATATTATCGTATTATATATTTCTATGTTCGGTTATATTTCATATTATTAAATCCAGAAGTTACCGCAGGACCGCGAAAAATAAAGATTATTCCGGGAAGAAAAAGTTTTTTACAGCAATTATAAACAAAATGAATTCGATTGCTTTTAGAATTGGAAGATCTCTGATTAACAGGCACTGGTTCGAGGTCAAAAAAGAAAATAAGGAACTCTTAAGATTATTGGAACATGAAAATAAAATATCCCTTACTCTGGATACTTTTATGGGCTATAAAGTGATCTTATTTGTTTTATTTTTCACTGCGGGAAGTCTATCCGGCAGTAGTCTGATAGGTCCCGGTCTATTGGGTATTATCACAGGGGTGACAGGTTATTTTGTTCCGAATCTGCTGCTTGGCAATTTCAAGAAAGTAAGAAAAAATGAAATAGAGAGGGATTTACCGTATGTAGTAGATCTGCTGGCAGTAGCGACATTGTCGGGGCAGAATATTTATAATGCAATGAAAATCATAGCCGAAAAGTATAAGGGAAGAATTTGTATTGAACTATCTAATTTTATAAAAGACATCGATATTGGCATCGGTAAACTTCAAGCGTATAAAAACCTTATGGACAGGAGTATTTCGGAAGATTTTAAAAGTTTTATTTTTCTCCTTATCCAGGCAGAGAAGTATGGTTCTTCTATAAACGAAATATTGAAACAGAAATCCAGGCATATAAAGTTCCAGGCTTATCAGAATCTTGAAAGAAAAATCAGAAGAATAACAGTATTGACATTGTTCCCGCTGGTTTTTCTGATCTTGCCATCTTTTATGATCCTGGTAGGCGGACCGCTTTTATTTTCGCTGGGAGGAAATTTTTTGCAGTTTTAGATTTTTTGACTATAAAAATTAAACACCCCGGATAAATAATATCCGGGGTGTTTGTCTAGGCGTCCGTAAACTTATATGATTTAAACAGTTAATTCATAAATACAGTTGCTACTACTCTTCTATCTCCACCATCGACTACTCCGATTCCAATCTTGGAATATACGGACCTCAAGATATTTGCCTTATGGGTAGAACTTTGCATCCATGCATTTGCGAATGCTTCGGGAGTCCCATTAGAAGCAGGTGTGGATTGTCCCAGGTTTTCTCCGGCATTTACATAAGAGACACCATTTTCGCCAAGTATATTGAAGATGTTCCTGCCGTCAGCCATATAATGTGAAAAGTAAGAATTATTTATCATGTCACTGCATCTATATCTGGCTATATCTGTCAGTATTTGATTTGACTGCAGTGCACCAAGTCCATTTGATACTCTTATATTATTGATAAGGTTAAGAACTGCTGCTTCATAATCACTTAAGTTGGCAATAGAGGCTACCGGAGCAGCAGCCTCGGCAGTCTGGCTTGCTGCGGCACTTCCAAGAACTTCAGCATTATAATCCGAGCGTATATTGTCAATCTCCTTGTCAAGGTTGTCTGATATCTTTGCCAGTATTGTTGCTGTATCTGCAATATTATCTTTTACGGATACATTTTCCTGGACTATGCCGGTTTTCCCTAAATCTTCTGCTTTGTAGTTACTGGTTTCTGTAAAGCTGGTGCTTATGTTTGCAGTTTGATAGGTAAAAGCAAAGAAAAAGATAACTGATGCTAATAATGCTGTAATCAGTGATATTATTAATATTTTTTTAATCCCGTTTTTCATTGTTTTATCCCAAAAAAAAGCCATCTAACATAGAGGCTAGATGGCAAACTTTTTTCCAATAAAAAAGCAATAGCCGGTTGCACCACTGGCTCGTTACATTTCAAAGTGCCCAATAACGAAATGTAAGTCTTAGCCTCTATTACTAATAAAATTTAAATTTTCAATAAAACTAAAAATTGCAGATTACATAGGAATGTTAATACATTATATTATTAATGTCAAGAGAATTCTCTTAAATAATAATAATATATAATTATTAATACATTAATTAATACAAAAGTAAAAAATATAGGGTTTCATAATAAATCTTTATGAAAATTTTAATAAATTATCAATTATGTATTTACACAATTGAATAAATATGGTAAATTATCGTTATGGATATATGCACAAATGCACAAAGGTATTACTTATTAATAAAAGGAGGTGTAAGATTCAAAACTTAACTTTTATATTTATGGAGGGGGGTGAGTAAAATAAAAATAAAAAAGAGTGGCATTAGAATAAAATTCTGGTGCCAGAAAGGACAATCTACTCTCGAGTATGCACTGGTTACGGTAATTGCAGGAATAATAAGCGCAATCCTCATAGCAGTAGGCAAACCACTGATAATCGATGTCATTTCAAAGGTATTTGGGAAAATAGCTTCGATGGTTTAAAACCCAATGAAGAGTAAATTATTCTCTGCAAATAAAAAGAATGGGAAACAGTTTTATGTTAAAAATCATTATGGATATAAATAAAAGAAAGAATAAATCAAAGATATCAGGACATGATCCGGATGGTCAGGCTTCACTGGAGTTTATTTTGATTATTCCTCTATTGATTTTAATAATTTTAGCTGTTTCCCATTTTGGATTACTGATCTATCAGAAAAATATATTGGAGCAGGCAGCTCGTGAAGGAGCAAGAGTGATTGCTACTACCAATTCCGATCAGGAAGCATATGCATGCATAAAAGAAGTCTGTTCTGGTCTGGATCAGAATATGCTTGAAATAAAAGTCTCTCCGGAAAGCAGGGCTTCCAGAAAAGTCGGGGATATGATTGAGGTGACTGTCATATACAAAAATGCAGATATTACTGGTTTGCAGGGAATATTTTCGGGAAAGGATAGTATTATAAAAGCTAAGAGTAATATGAGGATGGAATGCTACTAAAAGATTTAAATACACAAAATAGGGGTAATATATCTTTTTTCGCGCTGGCTGCGGTAATCATATTTTCAATTTTGTTTCTTCTTATTTTCGACTTATGCCAGATTTTCATAGCACGGGAGGAAACAAAAAATGCTTCCGATGCCGTTTCGCTTGCTGTTGCACAAAACCTGTTATTTTTTGAGGATTCTTATTGCAATATGATTGCCGAAGAATTGGCTCGAAAGAACAATTGTATTCTTGTTGAATGTAGTTATGACTATGACGATGTAATTGTTACTGTAGAAAAGACACTCGATTTTGTATTAATAGACAAGTTTATTACAAAAAGCAGCAGCATCAGATCGACTTCTAAAACTAATGTCATATACCCATGGGATGATCGATTCGGTTATTGCAAGACCTATAAATTTGAGTATTGAAAATCTTTATTAAGATCATATTTAGATAATAACTTATAAGACAGGAGGATTTATTTATGAATTATGTAAATAATATATATTTGCTGGGGAATCTTACCCGCAATCCGGAAATCAAATATACAAATGAAGGAATAGCTATTACCGAGATGGGTCTTGCTGTAAATAAAAAATGGACCGATAAAAATGGAAAAGAGTCCGAAATGGTTGATTTTTTTAATGTCACTACCTGGAGCGGTCTTGCAGAAAATTGTGCAGCTGCATTGAAAAAAGGAGACAGAGTTCTTATAAGCGGTCATTTGAACCTTAGAAGCTGGGAAAACAAAGAAGGTAAGAAATACAATATCACTAATATCACGGCTGATATAGTAGCGGCAAGTCTGGAGTTCGACCATGTAAGTATTCCGGAAAAAAATAATCTCGAGAAAAGCAAAAAGGAAAATCTGAAAAAAGAAAAAATTGAAATAACTTAAGTCCCGATAAAGATTTGCATTTATTATTTGCAATAATTAATATATATTTTTAAATTAAGGAAAAGATTGTAATAAGATAATTTTCCAAATTGCATTCAAGGATTAGAAAGGAACCGGAAAGTGAATTTCAGGAAATCCGACTACGAGAGTTATGACTACAGCAAGTTCTGGGAAGATGACAGAAGATCATATGAGGATAAAGCTGAAAGGATGGCTCTCAGGAGGTTGATTGCCGGAGTAGAAAGAAAAGATCAGATATTTTTTGATATCGGCTGCGGCTACGGCCGTTTGTTTTATGAATATAAGGATTTTGAGACCATAATTCTGGTTGATTATTCACTTAATAATTTAAAAAATGCCAGAGACAGGATAGAAAGATTTCTAAAAAACACCCCGGAGAAATTATCATCTGTATATTTCATTGCAGCGGATGCAACCTCTCTTCCGGTTAAGTCCAATTGTGCAGATACAATATTGACGGTCAGGGTAATACATCATCTGGATAATCCTGAAAAATGTTTTGATGAGATTGCGAGAATACTTAAGCGTAAAGGATTGTTTTTTTTAGAATTTGCCAATAAAAGGAATCTTAAAAACATATTGAGATTTTTTATAAGAAGGATGGATGCTTCTCCTTTCAACCTGAAACCTTCACAGGTAGGTGAGACCATATTGAATTTTCACCCTGACTACATATCGGATCTTCTTAAAAAAAGAAGTTTTACCATAAAGAAATCAATTAGTGTTTCAAATTTCAGGCTGAATCTCCTAAAAAAATTTCCTGGCACGAAAACTCTTTTATTTTTTGAAAAAATTTATCAGAGATTTTTCTCCTGGGTACTTGTCGGTCCCAGTATTTTCTTAAAGAGTGTCTTAAATAAAACAGGGCCCGAAGATACAAGCAGAAATAAAATGACCAGTCTCGAAGATATTTTGATTTGCACTTACTGCGGCAAAGATTCTCTTATTTTGGTTGAGAAGAAGGTTAAATGTAAAAATTGCGGCAGGATCTTTCTAAGAGAAGACGGGATCTATGATTTTAAGATAAAAGATTGAATTCCTCTCTTATATTGATCCGGATTTCTTGTAAAAGACAGCTTATCCTGTTACAATTATGCTACAAAGTTTAATTCGTAGCTATTCTATAAGAAATTTACAAAGGATGGATTTTAAATGGTCGAGAAAATATATTCCGAAGGTGTTATTTCAAGATTATCTCAATATTTAAAATATATAGTACAGCTGAAAGAGCTAGGCAAGAGGACTACAACTTCCAGAGACATCAGCAAAAATACAGGGATAAATAGTGCAGAAGTAAGAAGAGACTTGATATATTTCGGGATAAAGGGCAAAAGAGGCGTTGGATTCAATATAGATGACCTTATTAAATCATTCAACAAGATTTTGGGTTATGATAGATCCGTCCGTATCGCTTTGATTGGTGCAGGTAATCTGGGCAAGGCGATTTTAAAATACAAGATGCTGGAAAGATTTGGATTTAAGATTGAAAATGTTTTCGATAATAATCCGGAGGTGATAGGAAGAGTAATATCCGGATCTGAAGTATTGGATATAAATCAGGTCAGGGATATATTCAAAAAAAAGAACATAGAAATATCGATACTGGCGGTCCCTCCGGACTCTGCACAAAAAGTAACGGATATTCTGGTCGAAGCCGACGTTAAAGTAATAATAAATTATACATCGGTCCCTATTAAAGCTGCATCAAGTGTAAGAATCGAGACAACTGATCCTATTGAAAAATTACTCCACACTCTGTATTATTTATCTCACACCGGATATGCAGAATACAAGTAATCTTCAAGGATACGGAAAATAAATTAGATATGAGTAAGACTAAGGGTTGTTTTATTAGTATACTGGTTATTTTAGTAGTGATCATTCTGCTATTTGTGATTATCTCTCTTATAAATCTAAATCCTGGCGGAAAAGATATACTGCTTCTTGGTATGGACGAAAGAGAGGAAAGCAATGAGTTCAATAGTTTGACCGACACTATCATAATCTACCACATCAGCAGCTGGGGAGAGAAAGATAGCCTAATTTCTATTCCCAGGGATACCCGGGTAGATCTGGAAGGTCATGGATGGAACAAGATCAATGCAGCTTATAAATATGGCGGAGATGAAATGATAAAACAGGAGATATATGAACTAACCGATATCGAAATCGACAGTGTAATGGTTGTAAATTTCAATGGTTTCAAGGAAATCATAGATATACTGGGGGGAATCGAGATAACAGTAGCGGAACCTCTTCATGATCCCTTATCCGGTACCGATTTTAATCCCGGGACTTATACGATGAACGGGGAGCAGTCACTGGCATTTGTCAGGGACAGATCATCAACATCAGGATCCGATTTTGATAGAGTGAACAGACAGAAGTATTTACTCAGCGAAATAATAAGACAGAAGCTTAATTTTTCAATAGTCACGAAAGCTCCTCAGATCATTAGGGTCTTGAATGCAGAAACCAGATCTGATTTTACGATATGGGATTTTGGTTCTATAGGATTTGTGTTATTATTTTCCAGTAAGGATATGAACCAGGTTACGATACCTACTGAACCAGCTAATATAGATGGCATAAGCTATTTAATTGCAGACAAAGAAGAAGTTATAAGTTTTTTAAATGATTATCTGAAATAAAAATATAAAGAAATAAAAGTTGTATTATTGATCTTAAAAAATATATTTGAAAAGACACCGTATCCTTTATTATTAAAGGGAATAAAATACAAAATTGTCAGAGGAGATGTTAGTGGCCGGAGACATGGATTTAAGCATAGCAAATATTTCGTCTCTTACCGATAAGGTCGATTTTCTGCTGCAGGTTTCAAAAAAATCAATAAAACTTGATCATTTTATAAAAGATAATGTACCAGCCGGTGAAAAAAACTGGTTAAATGATTTGAAAAGCTGGAAACTTAACAATAAATGGCTTTTACAAATCTCGGATATTTGTCTGGCTGATTACGATCAGGTCTTTTATGATTGCGGTGAAGAACTGCTGGACCTTAATGATTCAAAAAATTATCAGACTTTCAGAGAAAAAATATTAGAAGAATTAATATAGCCCATATTGGTTATTTACCGATTATATAGATAGAAATAAATGGGCAAGATCCATTAATATTTTTTACTATTAGGAGTGGTTATGATTCCCAGATACACAACAAAAGAGATGGGTGCTGTATGGAGTGAAGAGAATAAATTCAGGAAATGGCTTGAAATCGAAAAAGCAGTAGCAATGGCACAGGCGGATCTGGGTATTATTCCCAGAAAAGCTGCAGATGACATAACGAAGAATGCAAAGTTTGAAGTCTCAAAAATAAATGAGATCGAGGAGAAGACAAATCATGACGTCATTGCCTTTCTTACCAACGTATCTTCTTATATCGGGCAGTCGTCCAGATATCTTCATTACGGCTTGACCTCATCGGATATCGGGGATAGCTCTCTTTCGCTTCAGATGCTTGAAGCAATGGAGATAATTGAAAAAAAGATCAAAAAGCTGCTTGATATCTTAAAATCTCAATCCAAAAAACACAGTCATACGGTCATGGTAGGCAGAACTCACGGTATCCATGCAGAACCAATAACTCTTGGACTTAAATTCTGTATATATGCTTTTGAGATGGCAAGAAATCTGGAAAGATTAAAGCAAGCCAGGGAAAATATAGGATATGGAAAAATATCCGGTGCTGTTGGTACTTATGCAAACACTTCACCGGAAGTCGAGGTGAAAGTCTGCGATATTCTGGGATTGAAACCATCTCCTGCTTCTACTCAGATCCTTCAGAGAGACAGGCATGCACAGTTGATCTCGGCTCTGGCAATTTGCGGTGCGACTCTTGAAAAAATAGCACTGGAGATAAGAAATCTGCAGAGAACAGATGTCAAAGAAGTAGAAGAACCATTTAGCGAAGGACAAAAAGGGTCTTCCGCTATGCCCCATAAGAAAAATCCTATCATTTGCGAAAGGATCTGCGGATTAGCCCGGGTTCTAAGATCGAACAGCATAGCAGCTCTGGAAAATATTCCATTATGGCATGAAAGAGACATATCACATTCTTCAGCGGAGAGAATAATAATTCCCGACAGTTTTATATTGCTTGATTATATGCTCGAAAAATCAATATTTGTTATCAAGGGTCTTAATGTAATCGAATCAAATATGAAAAGAAATCTGATGAAATACGGAGGCATTATTTTTTCACAGCGGGTGCTGCTGGAACTTATAAAAAAAGGCATGAAGAGAGAAGATGCTTACGCGCTGGTTCAAAAAGCAGCCCTTAAGGCCTGGAACGATGAAGGTGATTTTAAAGAAAACCTGCTCAAAGAGAAAAAGATACTATCATTATTGACGAGAGATGAGTTAGAAGAATTATTTGATGTTAAGTATCATTTAAGATATATAGATAAAATAATTGGAAGATTGGAAAATATTTGATTACAGGATTTGTTCCATTCGATAAAACAAGTTTATTACCTGCAGTAAAGATAGGAAAATAAAAGAATGATACAGCGGTTTTACCGGCTTGCAGATAGAAATTTAGAATATTGCTACTACATAGAAACCTTAAAATCCTTTACCAAATCTGAATTAGATGTACTCAAATGGCTGCTTGCGGAAACATTCGAAGCGGAGAATTTCGGAGAGAAAACATTTCTTGCCGGTAAAAAAAGAAATATAATCGAAATCGGCCCAAGGTTGAATTTCGAAACTGCATTTTCGACAAATGCGGTAGCTATATGTCATACCTGTGGATTGGAAAAGGTCACCCGTCTTGAACTCTCAAAACGATACGCTCTTTTACCCGAAACCAACCTGCCGCAATTTATAGATGCACACCACGACCGGATGACAGAATGTGTATATCCGGGTCCACTGCAAACATTCGAGACCGGTATTGTGCCGGAAAAAGTGTATCCGATATCTTTAATAGAAAATGGCGCAGAAGAACTTAAGAGGTTTAATCGGAAAATAGGCCTGGGAATGGATGAATGGGATATCAGGTTTTACTATGATTTATTTGTGAACACCATAGGAAGAAACCCCACAAGTGTGGAATGTTTCCAGCTTGGTCAGGCTAATAGTGAACACTCACGTCACTGGTTTTTTAAGGGTAAACTAATAATCGATGGGAAGGAAATTCCCGAGACCCTGATGGAGATAATAAAATCTCCTCTGATAAGTAATCCTTCCAATAGCATAATAGCATTCAAGGATAACTCAAGTGGTATTAAAGGTTACAGCGTTTGGACAATCATACCGGAACATCCCGGAATCTGTTCCAAATTTTACAATAAGAAGTTTACATATCATCTCATATTTACTGCCGAGACCCATAACTTCCCAAGCGGGGTAGCACCATTTCCGGGAGCTGAAACCGGGACCGGGGGAAGGATAAGAGATGTCCAGGCAACCGGAAGAGGAGGACTTGTAATTGCCGGCACGGCGGGATATTGCACAGGAAATTTAAACATCCCGGGATATATGATTCCGGGAGAAAATAATAAATTTCTCTATCCGTCGAATCTTGCTTCTCCCCTGAAGATTATGATCCGGGAAAGCGATGGTGCATCCGATTATGGAAATAAATTTGGAGAACCGGTAATACAGGGATTTACCAGGACATTTGGTTTAAGACTGCCGGACGGACAGAGGCGTGAGTGGGTAAAACCAATTATGTTTACCGGAGGTATCGGGCAGATCGATAGCCGCCACATAAAGAAAGAGAAACCGGAAAAAGGGATGAAAATAGTACAGGTTGGTGGTCCTGCTTATCGTATCGGTATGGGAGGCGGTGCCGCCTCGAGCATGGTTCAGGGAGAAAACAGGGAAGAACTTGATTTCAATGCTGTCCAGCGTGGTAACGCTCAAATGGAACAGAAGATGAACAGGGTAATCAGGGCATGTATTGAGATGGGGGATGGTAATCCTATTTTAAGCATACACGATCAGGGCGCCGGTGGACCCTGCAATGTACTGACCGAACTGGTAGAACCGGCAGGCGGTAGAATCGAAATAAGAAATATCCAGGTTGGAGACAAGACTATGTCGGTACTGGAAATATGGGGTGCCGAATACCAGGAGCGAAATGCTTTTTTAATTAAAACAGAATGCTTAAAAATATTTCAGGATATATGTGAAAGAGAAAAAGTCAACTGTGAGATCCTGGGAGAAATAACCGGTGACGGACAGATTGTGGTCCATGACAGCCGGGATAATACTACCCCTGTCGATCTCAACCTTGAAGAGATTTTAAGCAATATTCCAAAAAAAATTTTCAATCTGGAAAGTATATCCGCGGAATTAAAACCGCTCCAATTGCCTGAAGATCTTTCAGTTGAAAAGGTACTTAAACTTATATTCAAGTTACCTTCGGTTGGGTCCAAAGGATTCCTGGTAAGAAAAGTCGATCGAAGCGTGACCGGGCTTATCGCACGGCAGCAATGCTGCGGACCACTGCAGCTTCCGGTAGCAGATGTATCGGCAGTGGCGCAAAGTCACTTCGGGTTAAGCGGTGCCGCATTCTCTATAGGGGAGCAGCCGATAAAGATTTTAGTCAATCCTGAGGCGGGAGCAAGAATGGCGCTGGGAGAGGCACTTACCAATATGGTATGGGCTCTTATAAGCGATCTCGAGCATATAAAGTGCTCAGTGAACTGGATGTGGGCCGCAAAACTTCCCGGCGGTGGCGCCGCTCTTTATAGAGCGGCGGTTTCTATCAGTAGATTAATGAAAGAAATTGGCATTGCTGTAGATGGTGGAAAAGATAGTCTGTCGATGGCCGCACAGGTAGAACAAGAAATTGTTAAGGCACCTGGACAGGTGGTTGTCTCTGCTTACTGCTCGATGACGGATATAACGAGAATACTTACTCCTGATATCAAAAGTCCTGGTAAGAGCAAATTGATGCTTATCGATCTTGCTCCGGGTAAAAACCGTCTTGGAGGTTCGGCGCTGGCTCAGGTACTGGGACAGATAGGCGATGACTCTCCGGATGTTGAGAATCCTGTCCTTCTGATAAATGCTTTCAGAGCAGTTCAGAAAATCATTAAAGAAAATTTAATACTGGCAGGACATGATAGAAGCGATGGTGGGCTCATGACAACTCTGGTCGAGATGTCAATGGCAGGAAATTGCGGAATTGAAGTCAAGTCATCTAAAAAAGAAGAAATGATTTCAAGGCTATTTTCGGAGGAACTTGGCCTGGTTCTGGAATATCTGCCGCAGAACGAGGCATCCATCACCGACATTTTAGATAAATCAACAATTCCTTTTGTGATTCTTGGAAAAACAAGTAAAAAAAGACGGGTAGTAATATATCAGGGCGGTGAAAAAAGATTTGATATCGACACCCCGACTCTTCTTTCCTGGTGGGAATCTACCAGCGATCAGTTTGAACAGCATCAGATGAATATAGAGATGGCAAAGGAACAGGCAAAATCTCATGATCGACCCGGTCCTTCTTATCATTTATCCTTCCGTCCGGAAGGTACTCCCGAGAAGTTATTAAGGAGAGTAAAAAAACCGGCTGTTGCGATTATCCGCGAGGAGGGCAGCAATGGTGACAGGGAAATGACCTCTGCTTTTTTCTCAGCAGGATTCGAACCCTGGGATGTCACTATGACCGATCTACTTGATGGTGATGTCACCCTTGATAAATTCAGAGGAGTGGTCTTCGTAGGAGGATTTGCTCATGCTGATGTGCTTGACAGTGCAAAGGGCTGGGCGGGCATTATCAAGTTCAATCCGAAACTGCAAAAGATGTTTGATAACTTCTATAAACGGGAAGACACTTTTTCATTAGGTGTTTGCAATGGTGCACAGCTTATGGCCCTTCTTGGCTGGGTACCCTGGAGGGGAATTAACGAATCCAAACAAATCAGATTTATCCGCAATCCTTCAGGACGATTCGAATCCCGCTGGGTAACTGTAAAAATATCAAAAAGTCCTTCTATTATGCTTAAAGGTATGGAAGATTCAATTCTGGGAATATGGGTTGCGCATAGAGAAGGTTACCTATTTTGTCCGGACTCCAAAATCCTGGCAGAGGTATCAAAAAAAGGTCTTGCTCCCATACATTTCGTAGATGACAAAGGAATGCCCACGGAGAAGTATCCTTTTAATCCAAATAGTTCACCACATGGATTTACATCATTGTGTTCGCCGGATGGAAGACATCTGGTAATGATGCCTCACCCTGAAAGGACGTTCTTACTGTGGCAATGGCCGTGGATGCCGGAAAACTGGCAATCCAGCTTAAAAGTTTCTCCATGGTTAAAGATGTTCCAAAATGCCAGGAAGTGGTGTGAGGAAAACAGTTAAATCTTCCCTAAGTCCTTTATTTATTTTGACGTTTTATTTGTTATAATAACTTTGTTTTGTTTAGTGGTATAAATCCGGCGCTCATAGAATGGGAGGTATAAAATAAAATAATTCTGACCGGAACCGGAGAAAAGAAATAAATTTTATGCATTAACCAATTAAATGATAAAAGAAATATCAGATAGAAAAATTAATGAAAAATGCGGGGTGTTTGGGATATTTGCACCCGGCAAGAAAGTAGCAGAAATAATATTTTACGGACTTCAGGCACTTCAGCACAGAGGACAGGAAAGTGCGGGAATAGCAGTATCCGATGGAGATAATATTTTGATTTTCAAGGATCTGGGCCTGGTATCTCAGGTATTTAACGAGCAAAACATTGCTCCTCTACAGGGGGATATCGGAATAGGCCACACCCGTTATTCCACCAGTGGAATGAATGTTTGGAAGAATTCGCAGCCGCTTTACCGGATGTTCAAAAACGAAAGTTTTGCCATAGTACATAATGGGAACCTGACTAATTTTAGAGAAATCAGGAATGAACAGATAAAAAAAGGCGTTGGATTCGAAACCACCACAGATACCGAAGTCATAGCATCGCTTGTAGAGAGCTCGGAGAAAGAAAATATTGAGGATGCAATCAAGGAAGCAATAAGCAAGGTGAAAGGTTCATATTCACTTCTTATATTAACCAGAGATAAAGTTTACGGAATCAGGGATCCGCATGGATTCAGGCCGCTGGTGCTGGGTAAACTTGAAGGAAATTATATAATGGCTTCGGAGACCTGCGCACTGGATATAATTGACGCAAAGTTCATAAGAGAAATTGATCCCGGCGAGATTATAGTATTGGACAAAGATGGTATCAGGTCACAGATGATGCTGCCTGTCGATAGGATTTCCATGTGTGTATTCGAGCTTATCTATTTTGCAAGGCCCGATAGTTATTTACATAATAAAAATATGTTTGAAGTGAGGCATAGATTGGGGCAGGAACTGGCAAAAGAATCTCCTGCCGATGCCGATATAGTTATTTCTGTGCCTGATTCCGGCACACCTGCCGCTATCGGGTATTCTGCGGAATCCAAAATACCATATGCCGAGGGTTTTATTAAAAACAGATATGTGGGAAGGACTTTTATTCAGCCAGAGCAGGAAACCAGGGAGCTAAGTGTCAAGCTTAAATTAAATCCTTTAAGGGACATCATACGGGATAAAAAGCTGGTAGTTGTCGATGATTCCATAGTCAGGGGAACAACATCAAAAAAAATAGTTAAAATGTTATATAATGCTGGCGCCAAAGAAGTGCATTTAAGGATTACCTGCCCTCCGCTGCTTTACCCCTGTTATTATGGTGTTGATATGGCTAAAAGGAATGAATTTATTGCCAATCACAAGACATTGGAGAATATAAGGGAATTTCTAAAAGTTGATAGCTTGAAGTATTTGACTATGGGTGGTTTAGTGAAGGCTGTGGGCGAATCAAAAGAAAAATTTTGTTTTGCCTGCTTCAATGGTGAGTATCCGGTAAATATTCCCGAAAATACCGAACCCGACAAGTATTCAATAGACAAAGAGGAGAAAGTATCTTCCAATGCCTGAAAAAGGTAAAGAGAAAGATAATAAAAAGTATTCATATAGATCATCCGGCGTGGATGTATACAAAGCTTCAGATGTACTTAATCAGCTTAAAAAGACAATAACCTCTACCTTTTCAGATAAAGTATTAAGTGACCTCTCATCCTTTTCAGGTCTTTTTCAACTTGATTTGAAGGGATATAAAAATCCTGTTCTTACTTCATCAACAGATGGAGTGGGGACAAAAATACTTCTGGCTAAAAAATTGGATTATTACGAGTTTATTGGGCAGGACGCAGTTGCGATGTGTATAAACGATATAATATGCTGCGGGGCAAAGCCTTTATTTTTTTTGGATTACATAGCCTGCGGTAAAGTTGACGAGAGAAAGATAAAAACCATCATCAAGTCCATCGCCGAAAGCTGCAGTTATTGTGATACTGTCCTTATCGGCGGAGAAACTGCGGAACATCCCGGTATGAGTGAGGAAGATGATTTGGATGTTGCCGGTTTTGCAGTGGGAATCATTGAAAAATCAGCCATAATCAATCCGGGTCTTGTCAAAAGGGAAGATTTAATAGCCGGCATAGCTTCTTCCGGGATTCACAGCAATGGATTCTCGCTTGTACGGAAACTGATAGAAGATAAACAATTGGACCTTAATAAAAAATATGATTGGACTAAAGACAAATCGCTTGGAAAATTATTTCTTACTCCTACCAGGTTATATTCAAGGGTAATAAATAAAATGATTAAAAATAAGGTTAAAATTCATGGGATTGCCCATATCACCGGTGGAGGATTTTATGAAAACATAAATAGAATAATTCCCGGGAATATGGATGCTTCGATAAAGGAAGGAAGCTGGGAAATTCCGGCTGTTTTTAAGTTTCTACAGGAACTGGGTAATATCGATAGAGATGAGATGTTTCGGGTCTTCAATATGGGTATCGGAATGGTTTTGATCATTTCTCCGGAAGAGTTTGACAGAGCTAAAAGCATTACCACCAAAATGGGAGAGGATCTATATAATATAGGTATTGTAACAAAAGGAAGCGGTAAGGTAATAATAAAGAAGAGTCAGGATTTAGATGGTTAAAAGAATTGCTGTGTTTGCATCCGGTTTTGGATCGAATCTCCAGGCTATTATAGATTACAATAAGGATCATGGATTAAACGGAGAGATAGCTCTGGTTTTTTCCAATAATAAAGATGCCTTTGCACTTGAAAGGGCAAAGGAAAGCAAAATCAAGTCAGTTTTTTTGGATCCTTCAGATTATGTTACAAGGGAAGAATTTGATAAGAAAATAATCGAACTTCTTGAAGAAGAAAAAATAGACCTGGTGGTCCTTGCCGGTTATATGTTTCTGGTAAGCCCGATACTTGTTCGTAACTTCAAAAATAGGATTCTGAATATTCATCCTGCACTTCTGCCTTCATTCAAAGGCACCCATGGTATAAAAGATGCTTACGGATATGGAGTAAAAGTAACCGGAGTCACGGTTCATTTTGTAGATGAAGGCCTGGACAGCGGACCAATAATAATTCAGAGGGCAGTGGATATAAGCCAGGACGAAAGTATGGAGGAGCTGGAGGAAAAAATACACCGAGTGGAACATGAAATCTATCCTCTTGCTGTAAAATACTTTTGCGAGGATAGATTAAAAATAGAAGGAAGAAAAGTAAAAATTTTAAATAAAAATGATATTTAAGTAGAGAGGAAAAATGAAAGTAAAGATAAAAAGAGTGTTGATCAGTGTTTCCAAAAAAGAGGGTATCGTAGATTTTGCCAAAACTCTAGAGGAAGCGGGAGCCGAGATCATTTCGACAGGTGGGACATACAGAACCCTGAAAGAGGCAGGAATAAAGGTAAAGAAAGTAGAAGAGTTTACCGGTTTTCCTGAGATGTTGAATGGAAGAGTAAAAACCCTTCATCCATATGTGCACGGAGGTATATTGGCTGATCGGAGCAATGAAAATCATATGAAGGAAGTCTCCGGTTCGGGGATAAAGTTAATAGACATGGTAGTGGTGAACCTCTATCCCTTTAAAGAAACTATATTGAAGCCGGATGTCACTATGGAAGAAGCTATTGAAAATATCGATATAGGCGGCCCTACTATGATCAGAAGCGCAGCCAAAAATTATAAAGGTGTAGCAGTAGTGGTCGATCCTCAGGATTATAAAAAAATACAGGTTGAATTAAAAGAAAGCGGAGGATATATAAACGCGGGGACTCTATTCAGATTGAGTGTCAAAGCTTTTCAGCATACCTGTGAATATGACAGTGTGATATTTAATTATCTAAAAAATAAAACCGAAAGCACAGGAGAATCGGATATTTCTATAAGAGATTACCTTAATGTGGATTGCAGCGGTTCCGGTCAGGTAACAGGGGATGATTTCAGGGATGGCGAAGGCAATTTCAAGGATAAACTTGGTTTGAACCTGAAAAAAATTCAGAACCTCAGGTATGGCGAAAATCCGCATCAAAAAGCTTCTTATTATAAATACGAAGGTAAGGGTACGGATAATTTTGCAGGTGCAAGACAGCTTCAGGGTAAGGAATTATCCTATAATAATATTCTGGACGGGAATGCCGCATTTGGGGTTGTCAGGGAATTTGCCATCCCCTGCGTTGCGGTAATAAAACATAATAACCCATGCGGCGCGGCTGTTGCTCAATCCGTCATAGAAGCGTATAGGAAAGCACATGAGTGTGATCCGGTTTCGGCTTTCGGTGGGGTTATTGCCTGCAATACAAAATGGACGGTAGATGCGGCCCGATTTATGCTGGATAAATATATAGAAGTGCTTATCGCTCCGGACTTCGATGAAGAAGCTCTTAAAATACTGGCTGAAAAGCAGAACTTAAGAATCCTTAAGATGGATTTTAAACTGGACGCCTATATAAACAATTTGAAATCGGATGGTTTCAAGCTGGAAAAAGTGGACCTAAAAAGCGTAGACGGCGGGATACTGCTGCAGGATCTGGATGAAGGGATCGACAGCAGAAAGAATATGAAAGTAGTCACGACTGTTGAGCCGGAACCTGACCAGTGGGACGATCTTCTATTTGGATGGCAGATAGCAAAGAGCGTCAAATCCAATGCAATAGTTCTGGCTACTGGCGGCAGTACCGTAGGTATTGGCGCCGGGCAGATGAGCAGGATAGATGCTGCAGAAATAGCCGTAAAGAAATCAGGCGGAAGATGCAATGGTTCGGTCATGGCTTCAGATGCATTTTTCCCATTTGAAGATGTAGCAGAGCTTGCGGCTAAAAATGGAATTAAGGCAATAATCCAACCAGGTGGTTCCATAAGGGACAAGGAAGTCATTGAAAGCTGTAATAAAAATAAAATCCCAATGATATTTACCGGGAAAAGACATTTTAGGCACTGAGTTCATATTATATGAAGATAAAATAAAAAATCCCCTTTGTATTTTATTTACAAAGGGGATTTTTATTGAACGACTTATTGTATTGTGGGCCCTAATCCCTGGGGCTCTCCTATTTTTAATTCATCACCTGAAATCTTCGTACCTTTACTATCTTTGATATCCGGTTTTGAAGGATACCGTTCCAGGGTATGCTTGATTACATCATCGATATTTTCCACAAATTCCAGTTTTAACCCATCTAATATACTCTTGGGTATCTCATCAAGGTCCTTCTTATTTTTTTCAGGTAATACTACTTTTCTCAATCCTGCTCTTTTTGCAGCCAGTAATTTTTCTTTAAGCCCACCGATTGGAAGAACTCTTCCTCTCAGGGTTATTTCTCCGGTCATACCCACGTCTCTCAATACTGGTATTCCGGTGAATGTCGATACCAGAGACGAAGTGATTGCTACACCAGCAGATGGACCATCTTTTGGTATTGCTCCTGCAGGGACGTGAATATGTATATCGGATTTACTGAATAAATCATCGTCTATTCCAAAAGCTTTTGCCCTTGAATGTATATAGCTTATTGCTGCTTTTGCAGATTCCTGCATCACATCGCCAAGTTTACCGGTAAGTATCAATTCACCGCTTCCCTTATAGTGAGTGGATTCAATAAGCAGTATGTCTCCGCCTACCGGAGTATAAGCCAGACCAGTTGCTACTCCGACTCTATTCTTGTCTTCGATTTCACTGGGCAGGACTCTCGAAATACCAAGATAATTTCTTACCCTTTCGGCACTTATATTTTTGGAATACTCTTTTCCTTCAACTATTTCTCTGGCGATTTTTTTACAGATATTTGCTATTTCTCGCTCCAGGTTTCTTACACCGGCTTCCCTGGTATATTCCTCGATTATCAAGCATATAGCTTCACTGTCAAATTTCACATTATATTTTTCAATGCCCTGCTCCTTTAACTGCTTTGGAATCAGGAATTTTTCAGCTATGTGTATCTTTTCCTCTGAACTATAACCGGGTATCTCGATGATTTCCATTCTGTCTCTCAATGCAGGATGTATAGTATCCAGTATATTAGCTGTTGTTATGAACATCACATTTGATAGATCGAATGGTACTTCAAGGTAATGATCTCTGAATGAATTATTTTGTTCGGGATCAAGTACTTCAAGCAATGCTGATGATGGGTCGCCTCTATAATCAGCTCCCACCTTATCGACTTCATCCAGCATGAAGACCGGGTTATTTGTTCCAACCTGAGTAAGTCCCTGGATTATTCTTCCGGGAAGTGCTCCTACATATGTTCTTCGGTGTCCCCTGATCTCGGCCTCATCTCTTATACCTCCAATGGACATTCTGATGAATTTTCTTCCAAGAGACTTGGCTATGGATTGCCCAAGAGAAGTTTTACCAACACCCGGAGGACCAACGAAGCAGAGTATGGGGCCCTTCGTAGTTTTACCCTTTAGTTTTCTTACTGCAAGGTAATCAAGAATATGAGTTTTTACTTTTTCCAGATCGTAATGATCCCCGTCCAGTATTTTCTTTGATTTTTTCAAATCCAGAATATCTTTGGTTTTTTCGGACCAGGGAACATCCAGCATTGTTTCTACATAAGTTCTCACATAAGAATATTCAGGAGACATGCTGGGGATATTTTCCAGCCTTTCTATTTCCTTTAATACTTTATCTTTGGCTTCTTTTGGCAGCTTTTTCTTTTGCAATTTTTTATCGATCTCTTTGGTCAATGCAATAGATTCATCAGATTCACCAAGTTCGTTTTTTATTGCTTTAAGCTGCTGACGTAGATAATATTCTCTCTGGGTTTTTCCGACTTCTTTTTGGACTTTATCTCTTATCTGAGACTGAACCTCGAATTTTTTTAATTCTTCACCCAGATATTCTGTTAATTTCCTTAACCTTACTTTAAGATCGCTTTCTTCCAGTATCTTTTGCTTTTGTTTTGTGCTCGAAAGCAGATATGAAGCAAATAAATCAGTCTGGATTTCTGGTTTGGAAATATTGGTTGCTGCTACTACAAAAGCAGTAGGCAGTGGAATACCCAGCTGAATAAATTTTTCAACCTGCATTCTGACAGTCGTATTGAGATTCTCTGTTTCATTGTCTTCGATCAAAGGTATTTCCTTAAGAACTTCGGTAACTGCTCTGAAATAAGGTTCCGTCTGAGTAAAATATTTTATTTTTACCCTGGAAATTCCTTCGACAACACATTTGATTTCGTTCTCAGATATATTTGCAACCTGTTTTATGGCGCAGGCAGTTCCGACTTCATATAAATCTTCTTTTCCCACCAGTTCTTTGTTTTCTTCTTTTTGTGCCACTACAACTATGATCTTGTGTTCCCTGGACGCACTTTTAACGGCTTCCAGAGAATTTTTTCTGCCTACTACCAGAGGTGTTGCCAGAAATGGAAATACAACACTATTCTTTAATGAAAGGAGAGGTAACTCCTTCGGTATATTTATTCTATCGATATCCTTATTAAGTTTTTTTTCTTCGGCAATCATTTTTTTCAACTCCTATTTTTTAATTTCTCTATATCTTCAATATATATTCTACACCAATAAAAAAGTTTCTTTATAACATATCTTTTAATCCTTTTAGCCAATCCGAATGTAGTCTATATTATTTAGTCTTTTAATTATAACAAAAATTTTCTGAAAATACTAAAATTATTTTCGTTATTTAGTAAATTCTAATTTCACTTTAAGTGAAATTTATTTTATATTTTATACACCTATTTTCTGGCAAAGTCAAGTTTTTATATACAGATTAGATAGCGAGTAAAGATAAAAGATTGAATAGTTGGATAACACAAATGAAATTATGCTTTATAAGACCTAAAGCATTAATAACCTAATTTCTTTAGTTTATTTTCATCGAGACCGAAGTAGTGGCCCAATTCATGTAGGATTACTCTTCTGATATTTTTTTCCAGCTCTTCATCATTGCGGCTTACATCTTCCAGTGTTTTTTTGTAAATGGTTATTTTATCGGGTAAAATATTTGATCTCCCTGATTTTAATGTAGCAGGGACTCCCTGGTAAAGACCGAGCGTGTACCTGTTTCGTGTATCTTTTTTATTTTTTAGAGCTGGGTCCATATCTCCATCCTCGATTACAATACTTAAATTTTCTATTTTATCCTTGAATTTATCGGGGATACTCTGCAAAGTATTTGTTATTATTTCTTCGAATCTATCTCTTTCCATTTTTTAAAGAAAAAAATCGTTATATTAATACCGTAATAAAATACCATAAAATAAAATATATATGAACAATAGGATATGGGATTAATATAAAGTATATATGTGAAAGATTTTAGATCATACAATAATCGGAAACAAGACATTATTGTTATATGATACAGGTGCTGGGGGTCTTATAGAAGGAATTCTTTATGCAGCTATGACTTTTTACCACCTGATAGTAGAATTGAAACCTATACGTCTGCTAAACATTAAAAGTGTTCTGAATATTTTTTTGAATATACTGGCATTAAAAAATCTTTTTCTCATTTTAACCTTTAAGTTTTTTTTTGTTCCTGTTATACATACTAATTCTGGTTAATTAAAGGTTACGAAATTATTACATTTTGTACTATAATATCTGCGGTATCGTCTACTAATTATGCTGTTATAGTATTAAATTACTATTTTATATGCTAATTATAACATATCAGTATTAATATTCTAATAAATTTTATAATTTAAATAAATATTTATTTTTTAGAAGTCGGTTTTCTATCTTCTGAACAATATTCTGGTAAATAATGGATTACTAAATCAATCTACGATATTGCCCTGAAATGGATTCCGGTCAGGGAGAAACCAATTGCATAAGGGAAAAGAGAAGGCCGCCTGAAAAGACTCCATAAAATCAATTTCCAGTAGTAGGGTCTTCCTTTTTGTTTAATGCCAAGCCACCAGATCGAGCCAATAAGTGCCCTTATGTGATAGATGCGAATTTTTTTTGTCTTTCTTTTGGCCGGCCTGTATTCTTTGAGAAAAGTCTTGACTCTCTCATAATAAGCCTTTGGAGTATAAATAGTAGATAATACTTTCTTATGGCCGTTTATAAGAACATTTTTATCCATTCTGGGAGTGAAATTCAAACCTGCGATTCTAGTATTATTGCCTGATGTTCTTTTAACCAATCGTTTTGTCTCTTTTAACCTCTGATATAATCTGGTTTTTGGCAGCGCGGTAAGCAGACCGACCATAGCGGTTACTATTCCGCTTTTCTGGATGAATTCGATCTGACGCTGGAAAATCGATATTTTGTCACTATCGAAACCTACTATAAATCCGCCCTGAACTTCCATACCGGCATTTTGAATTAATTTTACCGATTCTATCAGGTTTCTATTTTTATTTTGAAGCTTGCCGCATTCTTCCAGACCGCCTGCGTCGGGTGTCTCGATTCCTATAAATACGGCTGTAAAGCCCGCCTGTACCATTAATTCCATGAGATCATTATCATCAGCGAGGTTAATCGAAACCTGAGTGTTGAAACTGAAAGGATATTTTTTATTTTTCTGCCATTCTATAATCAGAGGCAGATATTCTTTTTTAAGCATAGCTTTGTTTCCAATAAAATTATCATCTACAAAGAATACACCGGCACGCCATCCTCTTTTATAAAGAGCTTCCAGTTCATCGGTCAATTGTTCCTTGCTTTTAAACCGGGGAATTCTTCCATTCAATTGCACCACGTCACAGAATTCGCAGTTAAAAGGACAGCCCCGGGAGAGTTGAATACACAATGAATTATAAT
Organism: Candidatus Humimicrobiaceae bacterium; assembly: GCA_036514895.1. Classification (GTDB taxonomy): domain Bacteria; phylum Actinomycetota; class Humimicrobiia; order Humimicrobiales; family Humimicrobiaceae; genus Hydromicrobium. The sequence continues at coordinate 8,417 of DATBWH010000051.1, read as the reverse complement.
TTTTAGTCTTAATAGAATTCCAGTCCGGAATAGCAATTTTTTTAATATCGGGGAATTCGTTACCGGAGTAAATTTTCTTAAGAGTACCTTTTTCTAAATCCCCGACAAATTCCGAAAAGGTATTTTCTATTTCCCCTAAAAAGATATGATCCACATCAGTAAATTCTTCCCAACCGGTAGTAAAGAGGGGTCCGCCGCCAACGATAGGTTTTTTGAATTTCTTAATCTTATTTATTACTCTCCTGGTCGATTCTTTTTGTACGATCATCGCGCTTATAAAAATGTAGTCCGCCCATTTGATATATTCATCTTTTAAAATATCCGTATTCATATCAACCAGTTTTTTCTCCCAGCTATCGGGAAGCATGGCACCAACAGTTAATAAACCCAGAGGAGGGTAAGCAGCTTTTTTACCTAATATTTTTAAAACTTTCTTAAAGCTCCAGAATGTTTCTTCATAATCCGGATAAACAAGTAAAATTTTCATTATAAGTTTTCTCTTTTCTTTCTAATTTTCAGTATGTTCCCACTTTAGGTTTCAGTCATTCTGACAGAATGCATAATTAATGTAAAGCAAACAGGTTTTCTAGCAGGTGCTTTTGGTAAGTAATTGCTTTGATATTATAAACGGTATTTTTGAATTAAAGTTGCAAAATACTTAGAATAGACTTCGATTAGATATCTTTACCAATTGAAAATCCTTTTCCCAGTTTTTTACCAGTTCCAAGGTATTCTCTTTTGGCCGGATCAAAAAAGAATGGTCTTAATTTATCGATATCCGGAAAACCGGATGAATCGAGTATTGATTCTTCCGCTTTTATATCCATAATCTCTCCGATAAACTGTGTATGAAGTCCTATCTCAATTACCTTTAATAAGTTACATTCGAGAACCAGGGGGAATTCCATGCCATAAGGAGCATCTACCAAATCGCTTTTTTGCGGGGTAATACTTGTTTGTGTAAATTTATCTTTATTTCTTCCGGACACGATGCCATAATAATCGGCTTTCTTTACCATATTCTCGGAAAGTATGTTTATAGTAAAAGCTTTCCTCTGCATTATGTTGCCATGCGTATAAGTGGCCTTTCGCATTGAAATAGCAACACAGGGAGGAACGGAACAGCAGATCCCTCCCCATGCAACAGCTGCCAGATTTGGTTTTTCATGATCATCGTAGGTTCCTATTATAAGAACAGGGGTAGGGTAAAGAATGGTCTTCGGCCCAAGTGATTTTTTCATGATTTTCCTTTCAATAAAATTGATTTTATTACTTATCCATAAATTAAGGATTCAAGTAGTTTAAATTTTTTCTAAGATATTCTAAAAATATTTTAAGTAAAAAATGGTCGATTCTCAATGTCATAAATCAGCCTGATGGTTTAAAGCTATCATGAATTAAACAAAATATAAAAAACTATTGACAACATGTATATTATTATATATATTTAGTTCATAAAACTATTCATTTAGTTAATTATTATTTATATAATAAAGTGGAAAGAAAAAATCTAAAACTTAAAAACGATTTGAGGAGATGCCGGTTTGAGCATCATGAGATTTCCCAGCAGGAACTGGCAAACGCTGTTGGTGTTACCCGCCTTACCATTCACTCAATTGAAAAGGGAAAATTCAATCCATCTGTTCTACTGGCATTGAAAATAGCCAGATTTTTTAAAAAACCTGTTGATGAAATATTTTACCTTGAAGAGGAGTAATAAAGGAGTGTAAAAAAAATGAAACGACTATTAAAAATAAGCAATACCACCACATTGATTTTATGTTTGATTTCGATTGCAGGCCTTATATTCACAAACACTTTCTTTTTAATGCTCAGGGATAAAATAGTCAATATGGGAAACGTCGAAAGTTTTATGAATAAGTTTTCGATTCCGGTTGCCTTAGTATACTGTATTTTCGTTTTATTTCATTTGTCTGCCATGTTTACTCTGATACTGCAGTTAAACTTTTTTAAAAGAGAAAATTTCCTTCGTGCCTTTCTATTTTTTACCGGTACCGTTTCTCTGCTGATGCTGCTTGGAGACTTCGCGCTTGCGAGCGACATCTCGAAAGAATATATATTTGGATTACCGGGTGAGTTTAACATTCTTTTTGTCAGTCAGGCGCTTCATTTTGTTTTTTATATTCTCATGATTGTCCTCCTTATATTAACCAGAAAGTCGATTTTGAAAAAGAGCGAAGAGGTTGTCTTGAAAGACGATTCTATATTTATCAATGCACAATATATAGGAATATTGAGTGGAATTTCAGGTTTGATTCTGATTACAATTTTTTCTGTCTTATCCTTGACGGTATATCCATTACCGTCATGGGCTATAGATGCAGGTGTTGTCGTAATAAGTCTCGTAGCTGTAATTCCGTATGTCCTGATAGTTTTATACTGGCTGGTAATCAAACTAAACGAAAGGATAACCGAATGGTATGATGAAAAGCAGTACCAGGATATAACAAGGGCAAGTCTTGTTACTCTTGTAGCGTCTGTAATTATAATGGCACTGATCTTTATTGCTCAATATTTTGTAAGTTCTCTTAATTTTTTCAACGAAATCTGGTTTCCTTTTTATATATTTCTGGTTTTGCTGCTGTTTTCAGCAAGTACTTTATATTTCAATAAAAAAGGTCCGGACCTGGTTTCCAGGGAAGGTAATATAGACTTATCCAAAAGAAACAAAAATTTAGGGCTGGCCGTCTTGATAGGCGGTTATCTGACTCTTGTATTCTGGCTGCTCACGATTCTCCTGAGTGTCGAGATAGGTTTGGGCTGGGAAAGCTATATTGCTATGGGATTTTTCGGACTACTAATGATAGCATCAGGTATTTTGTTCCTTTTAAGTCTGGTCTTTAATATCATAGAATCAAGGGAAAATAAACGTATGTCAAGAGGTCTGATATTTACTATTGTCAGTTTTCCGCCTATTGCATTCTGCTATATGGCAATATTTATAAAGGCACTTACCGAGGGGCATTAATAATTTATGGAGTCTAGAAAGGAAAACAAACATTTCTTAGAAAAACAAATGATTCATGGAAAGCACTCCCTGTTTAAATCATTCGAATATTCGGCAAGAGGTTTTGCAAGAGTGGCCCTTACCCAGAGAAGTTTCAGGATACAACTTTTGATACTTGTTTTGACTGTGATAGCAGGTTTTATATTCCATATATCCAATACCGAGTGGTTATTTATTATTCTGATAAGCGGTATGGTACTTTCCATGGAAATGATAAATACAGCTTTGGAATCAATAATAGATCTGATGATCGAAGAATACAGGATACATGTAAAACATATAAAAGATATTACAGCAGGAGCAGTATTGATCTCATCCTTGATTGCGTTTATTGGCGGACTGATAATATTTATACCCCATTTCCTGGCACTATTTTAAACATCAACGGGAATTCTTCAAGATAATACTCTATCTGCGGATACAAAAAAGACAATCATGACTTTACAGGCAAGAATGCAGGCAAGAATGCGGTTTTTGGTCCAATAATTTAAGATTTATGGTGAAATATATGATTTTTTATATATAATATAGCAATAATTGATTAAGTATTAGTTAGATGAGGAATAATATGGCTAAATCAAACCATTATGAAATTGCAGTTATACCTGGTGACGGTACAGGTCCGGAAGTTATAGCGGAGGGTAAAAAGGTTCTTGAAGCTGCAGGTAAAAAGCATGGTATAAGTTTTGAATTTCACGATTATGATTTCGGAGGAGATAGGTACTTAAAAACGGGGGAGACACTTCCGGATTCTGCTGCAGAAGAGCTGAAAAGATTCAAATCTATATATCTCGGTGCTATAGGACATCCTGATGTGCCGCCGGGAGTTTTAGAGGTGGGCATTTTACTTAAATTAAGATTTGTGCTGGACCAGTATATAAATCTGAGACCGGTAAAACTATACCCTGGAGTCGATTGTCCATTAAAGGATAAAAAACCGGAAGATATAGATTTTATAGTCGTAAGGGAAAATACCGGTGATATGTATGCCGGTCAGGGCGGGGTAACTAGAAAAGGAACACCTTACGAAGTTGCGACCCAGGTGATGGTTTATGACAGACAGATGGTCGACAGATGCCTTAAGTATGCCTTTGATCTTGCCAGGGCAAGAAAAGAAGAGGGAAAACCGGGAAAACTCACCCTGGTCAATAAAACAAACGTGCTTGTTTATGTCGGTGATCTCTGGTATAGAGCGTTTATGGAAATGGCCAGAGATTATCCGGATATCCGGACCGATTATAATCATATCGATGCTGCCTGTATGTGGACCGTAAAAAATCCGGAATGGTATGATGTCATGGTCACAACCAATATGTTTGGGGACATAATCACCGATCTGGGAGCAATGGTCCAGGGAGGTATGGGAATCGCAGCAGGGGGAAATATAAATCCATACGGGACTTCCATGTTCGAACCCATAGGAGGTTCCGCTCCAAAATATACGGGCATGAATGTAATAAATCCACTGGCTGCTATAGAAGCCGGAAGAATGATGCTCAATCATCTGGGAGAAAAGGAAGCGGCAAAATCCATAGAGGAAGCCGTAGCATATGCCTGTACCCAATTAAAAAGTCTTAGTGCAGGAAAAATGGGCTACAGTACCACGGAAGTAGGAGATATGGTAGCAGGTTATATTAATAAAAAATAATCTACGAATAATCATTATTTATTAAATGAACCTGCTATTTATGATAAAATAATCAAAAGTTTAAAAATCAACGAATCGAAAAAAATCAATGTCATTTAAAACAGATAAGGAAGGGAAAACAAATGGATTATATCCTGGGAGTTGACGGAGGAGCGTTTAAGACGCTTGTAAGAATTGCCGATCTGTCAGGAAAAGCAATAATAGAAACCAAAGCAGGATCAAGTAATTACAAAAGCATTGGACCCGAACTGGCAAAAGACAATATCAACAAAGCAATTCTCGAAGCTATAGATAAATTGAATAATTCAGATGTAACTTTCAAGAGCGCCTGCTTTGGAATGGCCGGAAATAATACAACTAAAGATAAGAATAATTTTAAGAATATAATCTTAAATAATGAGATCAAATGTTATTTCAATCCTTCGAAAACTTTTATATATAATGATACCAGGATAGGGCTCGCAGCAGGCAGCGACAATAAAAACGGGATAATAATAATCTGTGGTGCCGGTTCAAATTGTTTCGGTGTAAATGAACACGGCAAAGAAGCTAAAGCTAATGGATGGGACTATATACTGAGCGATGAGGGAAGCGGATACGAGATCGGAAGAAAAGCGCTTAGAGCGATAATGAAAGCATATGACGGGAGAGGTGATGCCACCCTCCTGACCAAAGCGATACTGAATGAGCTGGAACTTAAAGATATACCGGAATTTATAGAATGGGCATACGATGCAGGAACCAGAAAAGACAAAGTCGCAGCACTTGCCAAAGTAGTTTGCGACACTGCTGAAAAATCGGATGCTGTCAGCATAAGAATACTGGAAGAAGAAGTAAAGGAAGTAATGGATTCAATAAAAGTAGTAGTAAAGAAACTCGATTTAACGGACAAAAAATTCGATCTCGTCTTTGTCGGCAGCCTGTTTAAATGTGAAAAATATTTCAAGAATATTCTAATCAAAAAATTAAAAGAGAATTTCCCCAAAATTAACTTTTTACCCCTCATTAAAAAACCTGTAGAGGGAGCTGTTAAACTGGCATTAATGAACATGTAATACCGGTAATATTAAAGGGCTACTCAGGTTTATATAAGAAATATATAAATAAGTAGCCCTTAAGCGATATTACAGTGTGTCTTTCAATACCTCCGTTTATTCGCAGAATACTCTGATTTTCTCTTTGCCTTCAACATCAACTGTGAGATTGTCAAGTTGCCCAATTAGGTCTTCGAGGTCCTCGGGTTTGATTTTAGAAAAATCCGTATCGATTCCTTTTTCATGTAAGGCTTCATTGACTTTAACCTGGGCATCTTTAGGGATAAAGGATGCTAATTTCAAGCCTGCCCTTATCAATTTTAACGGTACCCTGATATTTACCCTTTCAGGACTGTTACTTTCCGGTCCCGGCTCGACAACCACTCTGAGGTATTTATGACCTGATACTTTTTCAGTAATATCCGAACCTTTTTCGGTTTCGTTCGATAATGCTGATAAAAGTCTTTCAGCCTCATCAGTGTTTATTTTTCCTTCTGCGAGCATCTCAAGAATTCTTTTTCTCTCTTCGTTCATTTTTCTCTCCTTTTATTATATTAAATTAACGTAAATATTATTGTCCCTGGACTTTATATCTATTTTTAACCCGGACATGTATCCGATCAGTCTGAAGATCATAACGTAACCATACAGGATAAGTTTACCTTTTCCGGATGGCCAGAGTATAAGCGCTGCCAGCAGTACCAGAGGTAGAAGTGCAACCAGAAGCGGCAGGACGATCAACCAGAGCAGAAAAAGCGGCAGCCACAGGTTGACACCTCTACGGTCTTCCTTCCTGACACGGATTCTCAGCAGTAATGGAATCATTTCTCACCTCCCAATTTTTTTACAGCTTCATCTACGGATATCTCTCCCTTTTCAAGCTGGTTAAGAACCTCACTACCCGAAGCAGGAGGATTTATCTCTACAAATTCAAGTCTCTCAGCGATCCTGCTGAGTCTGTTTTTTACTGTGGGGTAACTGATTCCGAAAAGTTCCTCCATTTCTTTGATGGACCCAAAGCATCTTACAAAAGCGGTCACAAAGATCTGATCTTCCAGAGTAAGCTGAGCAAGTGGAGGAAGTTCGAAATTGCCTTCAATCGAAATTCCACTTCGTTTCATTCTTACCCGTTCAATCTCAACCGATTCTCCCCGTGTTATTTCCGTTAAATCTTTCCAGTCTCTAGTCATAACATCACCTTTAATAATATAAAAAATTAAAAATCTTAATAAATATAAGGGAATATATTAACAATGTCAAGTATTAAATTAATTATATTAATTATTTCTTGCATATTTATTAAGATTATTAATTTTTAAGTTACTTTATTGAGGGTCGAGATATATGAGATAGTCAGTAATTTGTTTAATCAATAGAAAGAATTGTCTCTCAAGTTATTTTATTCAATGATGATTATTTTTAGCAGAGAACTTATTTATTTTTAACTATAATATGCATATGCTCAGTAGTATCTCTGAATTGCTTGCATTCACAAGTATCCATAGCAAGCTTCAGTATATTGCTATATGATATTGGGAATTTCTCTTTTATTTCATTTATTGTTTTACTCATTCCTCCAGCAAAGCTTTCACAACCTGCATAACTTATAACTTTAAACCCAACACTTTCTACTTCTGAAATTGCCTCTTCCGGCAGGGAAAAATGTGCTACTGTAAAACCTTCAATTCCTTTTTCAAATGAGGTTACTTCTAAGAACTGCTCAAGATATTTATTTCTACTCAGTCTTTCTGGAAATTCTGAGAGACTGGCTTTTAAAACTCCCCAGCTATTTATATAAGCTATTATGGCTACTCCATTTTTCTTTAATATTCTTTTAGTATCTCTTAGAACCTTTATCCTGTCTGCTCTTTCTGTTATGTGATATAGAGGACCAAGAAGCAAGACTGCGTCATAGTAATTACTTTTTAGAATATCTAAATTTATGGCATTTAAACATAAGTACTCCTCAGCTTTTAATCCGAGTTTATTAATCTTATTTTTTGCAAGTTCAAGAGATTTTTTTGAAATATCTATGAGTGTCACTTTATATCCAGATCGTATAAGCTCTATAGCATATCTGCCAGGACCACTACCAATATCACAAATCGAACCTTTCTTAGGAAAATATTTATTGATCAGCATCTTAGTAGCTTCAAACTCAAGCCTCGACCACGCAGTCTCTAATCTTTCCCATTCTTTAGAAGCTTTTCTATTATAATACTTCTGTACTTTCCTATTCATGAAATAATATTTTTATAAATATGTTTATATATTTAAGAATTTCGTATTACTCATATTAAACTCATGTTTTTAAAAAGTTTTTAATAATGAATATTTTTATAATATATTCAAATATTATAAAACTATTATTTTTATTTTAAACTAAAAGATAAGAATTACAATTCTATCTTTATAAGTCAAACCTATCCAGAGACTTATACCTTTCAAACTGCAAGGCGTCATTAGTTTCTAATATGGAAATGGTATTATATTATTGATTACATAACTTCAATGATAGAGTATACACTTTCACCAGGTATATTTGAAAAGTCAAAGAAAGAGGTTCTTACATTTGCATATAATGGTAGCGCATAGGGGACTTGAACCCCTGTTTTAGCCTTGAGAGGGCTATGTCCTAACCACTAGACGAATGCGCCGCAGTTTAAAATTTTATCTGTATCAGGATATTTTGTAAATACCTGCAAAG
>DATBWH010000050.1:0-4340 GCA_036514895.1 Candidatus Humimicrobiaceae bacterium | reverse complement strand
AGATGATAATGCCCGGAGACAATACCGAGATGGAGATAACCTTGATATCTCCCATAGCCATGGAAGAAGGGCAGAGGTTTGCTATCCGTGAAGGCGGAAGGACCATAGGTGCAGGCAGTGTTGCAAAGATAATGGAGTAATATTAAGAAGCTTCATTTTTAGCCATAAAAGAGATTTTTATTATTGACATCGAATAAAGATAGTGTTAATTTATTACCCTGCGCTTTCTATTAATAAAAATAATGACTGGTGGATTATTTGAGGCAGATAACTATTTTTGAATGCACGGAATGTAAGAGAAGAAATTACAGTACCGAGAAAAATAAACAAAATACACCTGATAGGATGGAACTTAAGAAGTATTGCAAATGGTGTAAAAAGCACACTGTTCATAAGGAGACCAAATAGGGCTGTAGCTCCAATTGGTAGAGCACCGGTCTCCAAAACCGGGTGTTGGGGGTTCGAGTCCCTCCAGCCCTGCCAGAATTAAATATAAAATGTTAAGAATAATAGAAAGAATTGAGGTAAACATGCCAGTGGCATGTTTACGGGACTCGAAAAGACGGACTGAGTCGAAGACAAGGGAGTCTGCGGCTCTGCAGCGAACGGAGTGAGACGAAAGACCGAGTCCCTCCAGCCCTGCCAGAATTAAATATAAAATGTTAAGTATGTTAGACCAGAAATTAAAAATATAAAGGACTATTTATAATGGCAAAAAGGAAAGTTTCAAGAAAATTTAAAGCAAAAGCGATGATGGAAAGGCAAATGCAGGAGAGAAAGCCTCCATCGCAGCCAAGAAAGAAATTTGACTTTAAGCAATTTATAAAGAAATTGCCTTCAAGAATTGCTAAATTTACAAGAGATGTAATACATGAATTAAAAAAGGTATCATGGCCCACCAGAAAAGCTCTTATAAATTATACTATCGTGGTTATAGTAACCATTGTTGTTTTCGCAGTTCTTCTTGGAGTTTTTGATCTGGGCTTTATAAGGGTGATTGAACTGTTAGTAAATATTTAATTGTTTGGTGATTTAATGAGACCTAGATGGTATGTAATAAATTCATATGCAGGTTATGAAAATAAAATAAAAACCAACCTGGAACACAGAATAGAATCCATGAATATGAGTAATAAGATTTTCGATATATTCATACCCAAGGAAGATGTAGTCGAAATAAAGAGCGGGAAAAAAGAAATATCGTCTAAAAGAGTGCTTCCGGGTTATTTACTGGTAAAAATGCATCTGGATGACGATTCCTGGTATGTAGTAAGAAATACTCCCGGGGTAACCGGTTTTGTCGGCAGGGAAGATAAACCTATTCCTCTCTCGGATATTGAGGTAAAAAGGATAATGAAAAGACAGGATACAGAGAAACCCAAACCAAAGACTGATTTTGAGATCGGGCAACCCGTAAAAGTAACCACTGGACCATTTGCAAATTTTGACGGTACTATAAGCGAGATAAATATGGACCAGGGCAAACTGAAGGTTTTGGTTTCCATATTCGGGAGGCAGACACCAGTTGAATTAAATTTTAATCAGATATCAAAAATATAAGAGAAGATTGTAATATTTTTATTAAAATGTATAATACGGAATTATTTTACTTGAGGTAACCGGTTATGGCAAAAGAAGTTATAGCACAGATCAAACTGCAGATTCCTGCGGGACAGGCAAATCCTGCTCCTCCTGTTGGCCCTGCTCTTGGACAGCATGGCGTCAATATAATGGAATTCTGCAAGACTTTTAATGAGAAGACAGCAAAAGAACAGGGGATGATCATCCCGGTTATCCTGACTGTATATAAAGACAGGAGTTTTACTTTTATTACCAAGACTCCGCCGGCAGCGGTACTTATAAAAAAGGCCTTGAATCTGGAAAAGGGTTCAGCTGAACCTAACAGGGAAAAAGTCGGGGAGCTCTCAAGGAAGCAGGCAGAAGAGATAGCAAAGATCAAATTAAAGGATTTAAATGCCAGAACCATAGAAAATGCTGTAAAAATAATAGAAGGTACCGCCAAAAGTATGGGGATTAAAGTAGGTTCTTAGTCGATTCACTACATCGGTAGATGAATAATCAAATTTATATGAAGTATTTAACTAAAAGGGGATAAGTTTTGAAGAGAGGTAAAAAATATACATCTAAATCGGAAAATCTTGATAGAAACAAGATGATGGATCCAGGAGAAGCCATCGGTTGGATAAAAGAAAATCACTATGCAAAATTTGACGAGTCTGTAGATATCAGTGTGAATTTAGGCGTTGATCCCAGAAAAGCCGATCAAATAGTAAGAGGGACCATAGTTTTACCAAATGGTACAGGAAAAGTCCGAAGAGTGCTTGTCTTTGCACAGGGTGAGAAAGCCGATGAAGCAAAGAAAGCAGGAGCGGAATATATCGGTGGGGAAGATCTTGCTGATAAAATAAGTAAAGGATGGTTGGATTTTGAGGTTTGTATTGCGACTCCGGATATGATGAAGCATGTTGGAAAAGTTGCCAAGATTTTAGGGCCCAGGAAATTGATGCCTAATCCTAAGTCCGGAACGGTTACTTTTGAGTTAAAAAAAGCAATCGAGGATGTAAAAAAGGGAAAACTGGAATACAGGACAGATAAAAATGGAGTGGTACACAGCACTATCGGAAGAGTGTCGTTTGGTCTGAAAGAATTGGTGGAAAACTATGGAGCCCTAATAGATGCAATCATAAAGTCTAAACCCGCTTCAGCCAAAGGGAAGTATGTAAAAAGTATTTATATTTCAGCGACCATGAGTCCAAGTATAAAAATCGATCCAAATAAAAGTATCGAGGTGATAGAGGCGGCATAAGGGAATTTATATAAATTATAAAATACAGCCCTGGACAGTAGGTGTTGTTAAAAATATTTTAATGACTTAATTTCCTACCGAGGTTGATTTAAAAAGATTAAGTCGACCGTCAACACATGGGGTCGATTTTATTTTAGCTTTTTAAAAATATATGAAGTGGAGGTCGGTGTGGCAAAACAAGAAAAAGTGAATAAAGTAGGTGAATTAAAAGAGGCATTTAAAAATAGCCACGGTCTTATTTTTACTGATCATAGCGGACTCAAGGCTGAAGATGCCGTAAAGGTTAGAGACAGGCTGGTAGAAGTAAATTCATATCTTAAAATAATAAAGAACACACTTGCCCTTATTGCAGCTAAAGATGTTTTTGAAGATTTAGATCTCGAAGAGGTATTGAAAGGTCCGACAAGTATTGTCGTAAGCGGCGAGGATATGATTTCTACCGCCAGGGTGCTGGAGGATTTTTCAAAAGATCTGGATGTATTAAAAATAAAAGCAGGAATATTTGAGAATAGACTTTTAAGTTCGGAAGAAGTCGAGAAGTTTGCCAGCTTGCCAGGAAGAGAGGTACTGCTTACCAATCTGGTAATATCGATTAAATCACCGATAGTTAAGTTAGTGAATGTTTTAAGCACCCTTACCAGGGATCTGGTACTTGTTCTAAATGCTGTTAGAGAAAAGAAAGAAAAATATGTCAACTAGAGGAGAATGCATATGAAGAGTATAAAAATTTTGAAAAATAACAGTGCTACAAGATTAACTGTCTCAACCATCGGTGTTGCTTTAGGAGTGGCCGGTATAGGGCATGGTATTTTTGAAGTTCTTCAGGGCAATGTTGCATCAGGCGGTGTAATAATTAATGCCATCGGACCAGCTCAAAGATTGTGGGAGAGAGCAAGTTTACATGCTTTTACAATTATTCCCAACTTGTTAATCACAGGCATTCTGGCAATGATTGCCGGCCTTTTATTTGCAATATGGGCAGCGGCTTTCATTAATAGGAAATACGGTGCCTGGATTATGATGTTACTCTCAATCATACTATTCTTAGTTGGAGGAGGATCCGGACCGTTATTCATCGGAATCTTCATTAGCATTATTGCAACCAGGATAAATAAACCATTAACGTGGTGGCGTGCACATCTCCCTGTCAATGTACGGACCTTCCTGGCAAAATCATGGTTATGGTCTCTCATTGTTTATGTGGTATTATATGTATCTTCTGTTGTAGTTACAATCACAGGGTGGCCTCTGCTCTCTTTCTTTGGCGTAAATACCACATATAAAATTATATTGAGTGTGGGCTACATCTTGCTTGGACTTATGTTGTTTACGACCCTTACTGCATTTGCATATGATATCCAGAAACGGACTGATTCATCTCAAGTATCTTCGGTGGAATGTTGATGTGAACAATAGCAGGATTGGGTGTTTGAATAAAAAATTAAAAAATATTAACTATAAATTATTGTTATCTTATTATATTAGGAGGAATAATGGCTGAAACAAAAAAAAC